>NZ_JBHVWS010000013.1:0-169506 GCF_042882185.1 Streptomyces sp. NPDC058239 | reverse complement strand
CTTCCACCCAGACGACGCCATCCCAGTTGAATGGATGTCTCGGGGGCTCGTATTTGTGTATAAGACACCGGTCGTACGCGGATGCATGAGTCCGGGGCGGGGCCGGCCGGCACCGCCCCTGACTCATGCGTTCACTGCTCTCTCATGCGTTCACTGTTTGAGCGGGTTGTTGTCGCTGTTGTTGTTTCCCGGCCGCCCGGAGTCCGCTCCCTCGCCCGGCAGGATGGGGGACTCGCTCGGGGACTCCGGCGACTGGGTCGGCGGCTCGATGGGCGACTGACTGGCCGAATCGCTGGGCGTCTCGCTCGGGCTCTGCGAGGGCACGTCAGGCGACTGGGACGTCGACGGGTCGGGGCTCGTCGTCTGCGAGGGAGTCGTCGACGGGCGCGTCGGCACGGTGACCTCGCCTCGCTCGACATCCTGCAGATCGAACTGGGCACCGGAGCCGCCGCCCAGCGCGCCGAGTGTGTAGTCCGCCCAGATCTGTGCCGGGAAGCCACCGCCGTTGGCCCGGCCGGAGTTGGCGGTACCGGTCAGGCTGACCTGGCCGCCGCCGTCCTTGGGGGATTCACCGAAGAGCGCCACGACCGTGGTGAGCTCCGGGGTGTAGCCCGCGAACAGGGCGGCCTTGTTGTTCTCCGAGGTGCCCGTCTTGCCGGCCGCTTCGTAGGCCGAGGTCTTGGCCGCCTGGCCGGAGCCGCTGTCCACGACGCCCTGCAGGACGGAGGTCACGGTGTCGGCGGACTTACGGCTGATCACCTGGCCGCCGATGCCCTTGACCGGCCCGACCGTCCGGTCGCGGTTCTTGGCGGACTTCACGATGAACGGGGTGACCTTCTTGCCGTGGTTGTCGAGCGTGGCGTACGCGCCCGCCATGTCCCAGGTCGAGGCGTTCATCGTGCCCAGCGAGATGGCGGGACGCTCGGGGAAGTTCTGGTCCGGTACGCCGAGCGCCAGCGCGGTCTTCTTCACCTCGGGCGGGCCGACGTCGACCACCATCTGCGCGAAGACCGAGTTGATCGACTTGTTCATCGCGGTCTGCACGGTGACGTTGCCGTAGCTCTGGTTGTCCTCGTTCTCCGGGGAGAACGGGGTGTCGCTGCCCACGACCGGCCGCTTGCTGGTGCCGTCGTAGCGGGTGTTGACGCCGATCAGATCGCCGTCCTGGGTCTTCGACTCGTTCTCCAGCGCGGAGGCGAGCACCAGCGGCTTGAAGGTGGAGGCGGGCTGATAGTCCCGACGCGTGGCGTTGGAAAAGTAGTGCTTGACGTAGTCCACCCCGCCGTAGAGCGCGACGACTTCGCCGGTCTTGGGATCGACGGAGGTGGCACCCGCCTGGACGGTCGCGTCGACCTTGTTGCCCTTGCGGTCCAGCTTGGACTCCAGCTGCCGTTCGACCGACTGCTCCAGCTGCTTCTGCCGCTTCCTGTCGATGTTGAGGGTGAAGGTCCAGCCGCCGGCCTGCCGCATGTCCCCGGTGATGCCCTGCTTGTCCAGCTCCTTGTTGGCGGCCTCGACGAGGTAACCGGTCTGGCCCTCCATGCCGGGGGCGGCCTTGGGCTTGTCCGGGACCGGGAACTTCAGGGTGTCGCGCTCGGACTGGTCGAGCCAGTGCATCTCGACCATGTTGTCGAGCGTGTAGCCCCAGCGGTCCTTGACGAGCTTCCTGCCGGTGGGCGTCGCGACTGCCCAGTCGTACTGGCTGGGGGCCTGGAGCAGCGCGGCCAGATAGGCGCCCTGGGAGACGTCGAGGTCCTTGGCGTCGACCCCGTAGTAGGCCTGCGCCGCGGCCTGGATCCCGCTCGCGCCGCGGCCGTAGTACGCGGTGTTGATGTACCCGGCGAGGATGAAGTTCTTGTCCTTCTTCTGGTCGACCTTGAGCGAGATCACCAGCTCTTTGAGCTTGCGGCTGACCGTCGGGTCCTGCGTCAGGTAGTAGTTCTTCACGTACTGCTGGGTGATGGTCGAGCCACCCTGCTTGCCCTTGCCGGAGAGCGTGTTGAGGATGCCGCGCGCGGTGCCCTTCAGGTCGACGCCCTTGTCCTTGTAGAACGTCTTGTTCTCGGCGGCGACGAAGGTGTGCTGCACCTCCTTGGGGATCTCGGCGAGGTCCACGATCTGGCGGTTGACCCCGTTACCGGTCCGGGTCAGCACTGTGCCGTCGCTGTACTGGTAGACGTTGCTCTGCCGCTCGGCCATGGCGTTGGCCTTGGGTATGTCCACGTACAGGTAGAGCGCCACGAAGGCGCCCATGACCAGCAGGCAGAACCCGAAGAAGGTGCCCAGCATCTTCCGCCAGGTGAAGAGTCTGCGTATGCCGCCGCTCTTCGCAGCCCGCCGCGCTCCGCGCCGCTGGGCTCGTCGCGCATCCGCTCGACCCATTGCTGTGTTGCTCCTGTTTCTCTGCTCGACCAGATCAGCTCGGCCCAGCCAGCTAACACTGTCGGCAAGGACGAAAAGCAACCGATGCGGCCTTTTACGGACGTGACAATCAGCACCGTTCTCTAGGGAACCGACTCACGAGAGGCACCCATGGTTGCGAATCCAGGTAATGTGTAATCACATTGCTAGCACCTAGTCAGTTTTTCGAAACGGGGGATCCCATGTCCGACCAACACGATCCGCACGCCGTGGCCACCCTGGCCGCCGATCTCACGCCCGACGCCCCTCAGATGCCCGAACCGCAGGTGAGGGAGGTGACGGCGCACAGCATTCCCGGCGGCCTCGGCCTGCTGCTGACCGTGCTCGGAGTGATCGCCGGCATCGGTCTCGCCATCGTCGGCGGCGTCGTCGGCTCGAACGGGAACAACGGCGTGGGCGTCCCGGTCCTGATCCTCGGGGTCCTGCTCGCCATCGCCTCGTTCTTCTGCATGACGGGTGTGAAGATGGTCGCACCGGGCGAGGCGCGGGTGATCCAGCTCTTCGGCCGGTACGTCGGCACGATCCGTACCGACGGGCTGCGCTGGATCAACCCGCTCACCAGCAGCCGGAAGATCTCCACCCGGGTCCGCAACCACGAGACCGCGGTCCTGAAGGTGAACGACGCCTACGGCAACCCGATCGAGCTCGCCGCGATCGTCGTCTGGAAGGTCGAGGACACCGCGCAGGCACTCTTCGAGGTCGACGACTTCCTGGAATTCGTCGCCACCCAGACCGAGGCAGCCGTCCGCCACATCGCGATCGAGTACCCGTACGACGCCCACGAGGAGGGCGGCCTCTCCCTGCGCGGCAACGCGGAGGAGATCACCGAGAAGCTGGCCGTGGAGCTCACCGCCCGGGTGCAGGCCGCCGGGGTGCGGATCATCGAATCGCGCTTCAGCCATCTCGCGTACGCCCCCGAGATCGCCTCCGCGATGCTTCAGCGCCAGCAGGCCGGTGCGGTGGTCGCGGCCCGGCAGCAGATCGTCGAGGGTGCGGTCGGCATGGTCGAGATGGCGCTGACCCGGATTGCCGAGCAGGACATCGTCGAGCTGGACTCGGAGCGCAAGGCGGCCATGGTCAGCAATCTGATGGTGGTGCTGTGCGGTGACCGCGCCGCACAGCCGGTCCTCAATACGGGCACTCTTTACCAGTGACGGAAGAGACCCCCGGGCGCAGGCAGCCGCAGCAGCGCAAGCAGATGCTGCTGCGGCTGGATCCCGCGGTGCACGATGCGCTGGCCCGCTGGGCCTCCGACGAACTGCGCAGCGCGAACGCCCAGATCGAGTTCCTGCTGCGCAGGGCGCTGGCAGAGGCGGGCCGTCTGCCGGGCACGGCCCGCCCGATCCCCCGCCGGGGGCGTCCCCCGAAGGACGAGTCGGGCTCGTCCGGCGATTGAGGACCGGGGGTCCGGTGGCCGAGCCCCCACGTATACACCCTAGGTATACACACCATGTAGAGTGCTGCGCATGTCTATTGGCCACACCCTGCTCGGACTCCTGGAGTCCGGCCCCCGCCACGGCTACGACCTCAAGCGCACGTTCGACGAGAAGTTCGGCCACGACCGCCCCCTGCATTACGGCCAGGTCTACTCGACCATGTCCCGGCTCCTGAAGAACGGCCTCGTCGAGGTCGACGGCATCGAGAGCGGCGGCGGCCCCGAGCGCAAGCGGTACGCCATCACCGAGGCAGGCATCACCGATGTCGGCACCTGGCTCGCGCAGCCGGAGAAGCCCGAGCCGTACCTCCAGTCGACGCTCTACACCAAGGTCGTCCTGGCCCTGCTCACCGGCCGCAGCGCCGAGGCCCTGCTGGACACCCAGCGCGCCGAGCACCTGCGCCTCATGCGCATCCTCACCGACCGCAAGCGCAAGGGCGACCTTGCCGATCAGCTGATCTGCGACCACGCGCTCTTCCACCTCGAAGCCGATCTGCGCTGGTTGGAACTGACCGCCGCCCGGCTGGACCGGCTCGCCGCGGAGGTGCGCGCATGACCCCCGCCGGCTCCCTGCTCAGCGCCGACAGCCTGTACAAGTCGTACGGGTCCACGCCCGCGCTCGACGGTGCCTCGTTCTCCATCCACCCGGGCGAGGTCGTCGCCGTGATGGGCCCGTCCGGCTCCGGCAAGTCGACCCTGCTGCACTGCCTCGCCGGAATCGTCACCCCCGACAAGGGCACGATCACCTACGCGGGCCGCGAGCTCTCCGCGATGTCGGACGCCGAACGCAGCGCTCTGCGCCGCACCGAGTTCGGCTTCGTCTTCCAGTTCGGCCAGCTCGTCCCCGAGCTGACCTGCGTGGAGAACGTCGCCCTGCCGCTCCGGCTGAGCGGCGCCAGGCGCAAGGACGCCGAACGCACCGCCCGTCACTGGCTGGAGCGCCTGGAGGTCGACACCGTCGGCGCAAAGCGCCCCGGCGAGGTCTCCGGCGGCCAGGGACAGCGCGTCGCGGTGGCCCGTGCGCTGGCCGCGTCGCCGAAGGTGATCTTCGCCGACGAGCCGACCGGCGCCCTGGACTCCCTCAACGGCGAGCGGGTCATGGAGCTGCTCACCGAGGCGGCCAGGTCGGCCAATGTCGCCGTGGTCCTGGTGACCCACGAGGCCCGGGTCGCCGCGTACTCCGACCGCGACATCACCGTGCGCGACGGCCGGGCCCGCGATCTGGAGCACGCGGTATGACCCTGCTCGACCAGAAGAACGCCCCGGCCGACGCACTGCCCCGGCCCACCCGGCCCACCGGTATCTCCGCCCTGCTGCGCGATCTCGGTCTCGGCATCCGGTTCGCCGTCTCCGGCGGGCGCGAGGGCTGGACCCGCACCCTGCTGACCGCTGTCGGCGTCGGCCTCGGTGTGGCACTGCTGCTGGTCGCCGCCTCCGCACCCCATCTGCTCGGCGAACGTTCCGCACGTGATCAGGCCCGCGCCGAGACCAAAATTTCCGAATCGCCCGACGCCGCGGCCAAGAAGTCGGACACCTCGGTGCTCCGGATCAACGCGGAGACGGAGTACCGCGGCCGCTCCATCGGCGGCTTCCTGATGCGCGCGGACGGCGCCCACCCGGTCGTCCCGCCGGGCGTCGCAGGCTTCCCCGCCGCGGACGAGATGGTGGTCTCCCCCGCCCTGAAGGAGCTGCTGGGCTCCTCGGAGGGCAGCCTCCTCAAGGAGCGTCTGCCGTACCGGATCACCGGCACGATCGCCGACGCGGGCCTGATCTCCCCGGGCGAGCTGTTCTTCTACGCGGGCAGCGACACCCTGACCCCCGCGGGCGGCGGCCACCGGATCGCCGCTTACGGCGACCCGGGTCCGGCCGAGGAGATGCCGCCCATCCTCATCGTGCTGATCATCATGATCTGCGTGGTGCTGCTGGTGCCGGTCGCGATCTTCATCGCGACGGCCGTGCGCTTCGGCGGCGACCGCCGCGACCGCAGGCTCGCCGCGCTGCGTCTGGTCGGTGCGGACATCCGGATGACCCGCCGGATCGCGGCCGGCGAGGCGTTCTTCGGGGCGGTGCTCGGCCTGCTGACCGGTCTGGTGTTCTTCCTGGTGTCGCGTCAGTTCATCGGCTATGTCGAGGTGTGGGACGTCAGCGCCTTCCCCTCCGACCTGGTCCCCGACCCCTTGCTGGCCGCCTTGATCGCCGTCGCGGTTCCGGTGGCGGCGGTGCTCGTCACGCTGACCGCCCTGCGCTCGGTGGTGATCGAACCACTCGGCGTCGTACGCAACGGCCGCGATCGCGGGCGCCGGGTCTGGTGGCGGCTGCTGATGCCGGTCGCGGGCCTCGCGGTGCTCGCGCTGACCGGCCAGGTCGACGAGCAGTCCGCGGTCGATCCGTATCCGATCGCGGGCGGCGCCGTACTGGTCCTGGTCGGGCTCGCGCTGCTGCTGCCCTGGCTGGTCCAGGCGTGCGTGAACCGGCTGCACGGCGGTCCGGTGCCCTGGCAGCTCGCCACCCGCAGGCTCCAGCTGAGCAGTGGCGCCGCCGCCCGCGCGGTCAGCGGCATCACCGTCGCGGTCGCGGGAGCGGTGGCGCTGCAGATGCTGTTCGCCGCGGTGAACGACGACTTCAACCGGGTGACGGGGCAGGACCCGACGCGCGCCCAGTTCTACACGTTCTCCGAGAACGTCACCGGTGACGCGGCCACCCGCACCATCAAGGAGTTCCGGGCCACCAAGGGGGTGGATGCGGTCATCGGCACGGTCGAGTCGTACGTCGTCAAACCGGGCACGTACACGGACGACGAAATGCAGCCCACCACCTCGCTGACCGTCGCCGACTGTGCGACGCTGCGCGAGATCGCCCGGATCGGCTCCTGCGAGGAGGGCGACGCGTTCGTCGTCCACCCCAAGGACAAGGACATGGCCGGGTGGATGGACAAGACCGCCCGCAAGGGCAAGGCGGTCGAACTCAACTACGATTCTGGATCCGCGCCCGGCGCGAAGTCGAAGCTGTGGACCCTGCCCGCCGGCACCCCGACCGTTCTCACTCGCCCGGATCCGATGGGCGAGGAGCACTGGGGCATCATGGCGACGGTCGGCGCGATCGACCCGAGCACCCTGCCGCACGCGCAGATCCGGGCTCAGATCCGGGTCGACGGGAGCGTGAAGGACGTCGCCGAGTACGTACGGAACGCAGCGGCCCGGATCGACCCCGGGATGCGGATCTCCACCCTGAACTCGGTGGCCCGCGACCGCCAGTACGCCAGCGTGCAGACCGGTCTCCAGGTCGGCGCGACCGCGACCCTGCTGCTGATCGCCGCCGCGATGCTGGTCTCGCAGCTGGAGCAGCTGAGGGAGCGCAAGCGGCTGCTCTCGGTGCTGGTCGCCTTCGGTACCCGGCGGAGCACGCTGGGCTGGTCGGTGCTCTGGCAGACCGCCGTGCCCGTGGTCATCGGCCTGGTGGTGGCCGTCGCGGGCGGTCTCGGCCTGGGTGCGGTGATGATCAGGATGATCGCCAAGCAGGTGACCGACTGGTGGCTGTTCCTGCCCATGACGGTGGCGGGCGCGGCGCTGATCCTGCTGGTCACTCTGGTCTCGCTGCCACCGCTGTGGCGCATGATGCGACCGGACGGCCTGCGTACGGAGTGACGGAGCAAGGGGTGCGGACCCAGGAGAACCGGAACCGCACCCCTTCTGCGTCACCCGCCCGCCGTCACCCGTACCGGCAGCGCCCCCATCGCCTCCCGCAGCGCCGTCGCGAACTCCTCGAACTCCTCGTGCCGCGCCGCCCCTGTCCGCATCCCCAGCGCCACCCGCCGCGACGGTGCGGGGTCCTCGAAATACCCCGTGGCCAGCGCATCGTTGCGGCCGGTCTCGACCGTCACCGCGGTACGCGGCAGCAGCGTCACCCCGAGCCCGCCGGCGACCAGCTGCACCAGCGTGGAGAGCCCGGCCGCGGTCGTGGTGACCGGCGCGCCCTCCGTACGCCCCGCTTCCCTGCATATGTCGAGCGCCTGGTCGCGCAGGCAGTGCCCCTCGTCGAGCAGCAGCAGCGGCAGCTCGCGCAGCGCCTCGCGCGGAATGTCGGTGCGCCCGCCCAGCCAGTGGTCCCGCTCCATGACCAGTACGAAGTCCTCGTCGAAGAGCGGAAGTTCACTCACGCCCGGCACCCCGAGCGGCACGGCGAGCAGCAGCAGATCCAGCCTTCCCGCGGCCAGCCCCTCCAGCAGCGAGGAGGTCTGTTCCTCGTGCACCTGGAGGTCCAGCTCCGGGTAGCGCTCGTGGACCAGCCGCAGCACGGTCGGCAGCAGATACGGCGCGACGGTCGGGATCACGCCGAGCCTGAGCACTCCGGTGAACGGCGCCCGGACCGCCTCGGCCTCCTCCATCAGCTCACCCACGGCCTCCAGCACCACCCGGGCCCGGACCGCGAGCCGCTCCCCGGCCGGCGAGAGCAGCACCTTGCGCGTCGTACGCTCGATGAGCTGGACACCCAGTGCCTCCTCCAGCGCCGACACGGCTCCGGACAGCGCCGGCTGACTCATCCCGATTGCTGCCGCGGCGTCCCTGAAGTGCAGATGTTCGGCGACGGCCACGAAGGCGCGCAGCTGCGACAGGCTGGGCTGTTTGGTCCGATTGCCCTGGTTACTCTGCGCCACTGATAGGCACCTCCGATCATCACGACCGAGTGTAGCTATTTCCGCGATCAATGCACTCTGTGCCAAGGTGGAGATCGTCCAACCCTCAGGAACTCCTGCAAAAGGGAATTCCTACGCTACAAGGAGAGCGCGTGCTCACTGTCGGTGACAAGTTCCCCGAGTTCGACCTGACTGCTTGTGTCTCGCTGGAGAGCGGCAAGGAGTTCGAGCAGATCAACCACAAGACCTACGAGGGCAAGTGGAAGATCGTCTTCGCGTGGCCGAAGGACTTCACCTTCGTGTGCCCCACCGAGATCGCCGCCTTCGGCAAGCTGAACGACGAGTTCGCCGACCGTGACGCCCAGGTCCTCGGCTTCTCCGGTGACTCCGAGTTCGTGCACCACGCCTGGCGCAAGGACCACCCGGACCTGACGGACCTGCCCTTCCCGATGATGGCCGACTCGAAGCACGAGCTCATGCGTGACCTCGGCATCGAGGGCGAGGACGGCTTCGCCCAGCGCGCCGTCTTCATCGTCGACCAGAACAACGAGATCCAGTTCACGATGGTGACCGCCGGCTCCGTGGGCCGTAACCCCAAGGAGGTCCTGCGGGTCCTGGACGCCCTGCAGACCGACGAGCTGTGCCCCTGCAACTGGACCAAGGGCGAGAACACCCTCGACCCGGTCGCGCTCCTCTCGGGCGAGTGAGCTGACAGCGACATGGCACTCGACGAACTGAAGGCCGCCGTTCCGGACTTCGCCAAGGACCTGAAGCTGAACCTCGGTTCGGTCATCGGGAACAGCGAGCTTCCGCAGCAGCAGCTGTGGGGCACCGTCCTCGCCTGCGCGATCGCCTCGCGCTCGCCGAAGGTGCTGCGCGAGCTGGAGCCGGAGGCGAAGGCCAACCTCTCCGCGGAGGCGTACACCGCCGCGAAGTCGGCCGCCGCCATCATGGCGATGAACAACGTCTTCTACCGGACCCGGCACCTGCTGTCGGACCCCGAGTACGGGACGCTCCGTGCGGGCCTGCGGATGAACGTCATCGGCAAGCCCGGCGTGGAGAAGATCGACTTCGAACTGTGGTCGCTCGCCGTCTCCGCGATCAACGGCTGCGGCCAGTGCCTGGACTCCCACGAGCAGGTGCTGCGCAAGGCCGGCGTGGACCGTGAGACCATTCAGGAAGCCGTCAAGATTGCCTCGGTGATCCAGGCGGTCGGCGTGACCCTCGATGCCGAGGCCGTGCTCGCCGAGTAGGACCAGCAGTACCCCTTGTACGAGAAGGGCCCCGGGGACGACCGACCGTCCCCGGGGCCCTTCTTCTGTTCACTCGGTCTTCTTGCCGCCGCTGTCCTCGGGCGGCGATCCCGGTGCGGGCGTCGGGGCGACGTCGATCGCGGTCGCCCCACGCGGGGGCGGCGCGTGCCTCAGGGCTTCCTCCTGCCCGAACGACCGCAGATAGCCGACCACCGTATTGGTGACCGCGACCAGCGGCACCGCGACGACCGCTCCGCCGATGCCCGCGACCATGCCGCCCGCGGCGACCGAGAGGACGACGGCGAGCGGATGCACCCGCACCGCGCGTCCCAGGATGAACGGCTGCAGCACATGGCCCTCGATCTGCTGCACGGCGAGCACCACGGCCAGCACCATCAGCGCGGTGAACACGCCCTCGGTGACCAGCGCGACGACCACCGCGAGCGCGCCGGAGATCACCGCGCCGACCAGCGGGATGAAGGCGAAGAGGAAGATGAAGACGGCGAGCGGCACCGCCATCGGCACGTTGAGGAACCAGATCCCGAGGCCGATGAAGATCGCGTCGATCAGCGCCACTATGACCGTGCCGCGCACATAGGCGGTCAGGGTCCGCCAGGCACGCGGCCCGGCACCCGCGACACCCGGCCGGGCCTGCGCGGGCACCAGCTTCAGGACCCAGCGCCAGATGCGCTTCCCGTCGTACAGCAGGAAGAGCGTCGAGAACATCGCCAGCAGTATCCCGGTGAGAACCTCCACCATCACGGTGACGCCCTGCAGCCCTGCGGAGGTGATCTGTTCGGTGTTGGTGCCGATGGTGTCGCTGAGGTTCTTCGCGACGTCGTTGATCTGCTGTTCGGTGACATGGAAGGGGCTGTCGAGCAGCCAGCGCTTCAACTCGTCGATACCCGCCCGCACCTTGTCGGAGAGGGTGTCGAGGTTGTCCATGACCTGCCAGACCACGAACCAGCCGACCAGCCCCATGATGACGAAGCCCAGGACCGCCGTGACCGCGGTTGCCAGTCCGCGCGGCAGACCGTACCGCCTCAGCCGGGCGACGGTCGGCTGCAGCATCGCGGTGACGAGCAGCGCGGCGACGAAGGCCAGAACCACCAGCTGTACGGCGCTGATGACCTTCATCAGCACCCAGAGCATGCCCGCCAGGACGAGCAGCCGCCAGGACGCCTCGGCCGCGACGCGCATGCCCCAGGGGATCGCCGCGACCGGATCGGGCCGGGCGGCCACGGAGGGGGCGTACGCGGGCGGCGGCGGCACCCGGTCGGCAGCGGCGCCACGCCGGCCCGGCTCGGCCGGTACGGCCCCGGCAGGCACTGCAGAGGGGACGGCAGCGGCGGGTTCGGCGCCGGTCTCCGGCGGCTCGATCGACGCGGCCTCGCCCCCCTCGGCCTCGGCCCTGCGCTGTTCCAGCCGCTCGCCCAGTTCGGTGAGTTCGGCGCCCAGACGGCCGAGCCACCCCGGAAGCTTCGACATGATCGTCCCTTTCCCCCGTCTTCTCTCCCCACCGCTCCCCCGCCGAGCGTCCGGAACGACCGTACACGCGCGAAGCCCCTCACCGTAGGACGGCGAGGGGCTTCGAGAGGTTGAGACCGTAACCTCGGAAGGTTCTAGTACCAGTGGTTGGCCTGCCAGAAGGACCAGGCAGCACACGGGCTTCCGTAACGGCCGCTGTTCATGTAGCTGAGCCCCCACTTGATCTGGGTGGCCGGGTTGGTCTGCCAGTCGGCTCCGGCGGATGCCATCTTCGAGCCGGGCAGCGCCTGGACGAGGCCGTAGGCACCGGAAGACTGGTTGGTCGCCCGGTAGTTCCAGCTCGACTCGACGTTCACGATGTTGCTGAAGCACTGGAACTGGTCGGCGGGAACGATCTGCCGCGCGATCGCCTGGATTTCGGCCACGGTGTACGAGCCCTGCTGCGCGAACGAGGAGGCGCTGCGGACCTCGGAACGGCTGGCGCGCTCGGCCGCGTCCTTCTTGTCCTGGCGCTCCTTCTCCAGCTTGTCCTCGGCCGCCTGCTTCTTCGACTTGGCGTCCTTGGCAGCCTGGATGCGGGCCGCTTCCTCCACGGACTTCTTCGCCGACGCGTCGGCCGCGGATGCCTGGGCGTCGGCCTGCTGAGTCAGCGAGGCGGTCTGCACCTGGGCCTGCTGGCCCGCAGGGATGTCGGCGAGAAGCGTCGTGTCGGCTGCGGTCGCCTCGAAGTTGTTGTCGTCGGCAGCGGGAGTGCTGCCCGAGGCAACGCCTACGACGGCGCCGACGGTGGTGACCGCAGTGGCTGACGCCACGGCGAACCCCCGGACCGAGATCCGGCTCACACGGTGTCCTTCCAGCAGCGTCCGCTTAGGTGACCTCGCGGACGCAATCGTGCCCCTGGCGCTGGCCTCCCTACTGCTTGGGTCACGGGAGGCACGGGCCCGGTGGGCAGCTCCCCTGGGGGAGTGCCGCGTGATGCTCGCGGGCGGCATACGGACGGCGATTGTTGAGTTGTGCGGTGCGTGGCACCTCTGGAGGTGCGGGTGTGCCGTATGCGGGGCCTGACGGAAGCAAGACTCTGCCGGAACGGCACGCCGGTAGGCAATTCTCTGTTGCGTGTGAAAGCTCACACCCCGTTCGGAGCAAGTGTTTTACGGAAATGCCGCCGCAGCATGATGCCGCCCGGCTAAGCTGCTTCGCTCGCCGGGCGGCACCAACTGTCGTATCCCGTATCAGATCTGGCCTTCCTCCAGCATTTCGGTCACCAGCGCGGCGATCTGCGAACGCTCGGAGCGGGTGAGCGTGACATGCGCGAAGAGCGGATGCCCCTTCAGTTTCTCGACCACGGCGACGACTCCGTCGTACCGGCCGACCCTGAGGTTGTCCCGCTGGGCCACGTCATGCGTGAGCACCACCCGGGAATTTGCCCCGATCCGGGACAACACGGTCAGCAGTACGTTCCGTTCGAGGGACTGCGCCTCGTCGACGATCACGAAGGCGTCGTGGAGCGAGCGACCCCGGATGTGGGTGAGCGGCAGGATCTCCAGCATGCCGCGCCCCAGCACCTCCTCGATCACCTCGCGTCCGGCGACCGCCGAGAGCGTGTCGAAGACGGCCTGCGCCCAGGGGCTCATCTTCTCGGCCTCGGTGCCGGGGAGATAGCCCAGTTCCTGTCCGCCGACCGCGTACAGCGGGCGGAAGACCATCACCTTCTGGTGCTGCCTGCGCTCCAGGACGGCTTCGAGACCGGCACAGAGCGCCAGCGCCGACTTGCCGGTGCCGGCCCTGCCGCCCAGCGACACGATGCCGACGTCCTGGTCGAGGAGCAGATCGAGCGCGATGCGCTGCTCGGCGCTGCGGCCGTGGATGCCGAAGACCTCCCGGTCGCCGCGCACCAGGCGCACATTCCCCTCGGCGGTGACCCGGCCGAGCGCCTTGCCGCGCTCGGACTGGAGGACCAGTCCGGTGTGCACGGGCAGTTCGGCGGCTTCGGGTACGTACAGCGTCTCCTCCCCGTAGAGCAGATCCACCTGCTCGGCGGCGAGGGGCAGTTCCGACATTCCCGTCCAGCCGGAGTCGGTGATGGCGAGTTCGGCGCGGTACTCCTCGGCGAGGAGGCCGACCGAGGACGCCTTGATACGCAGCGGCAGGTCCTTGGAGACGACCGTGACGTCGTACCCCTCGGCCTGGAGGTTGCGCGCGACCGCGAGGATCCGTGAGTCGTTGTCCCCCAACCGGTAGCCGGCGGGCAGTACGCCGGGGTCGGAATGGTTGAGTTCGACGCGCAGCGTCCCGCCCAGATCCCCGAGCGGGATCGGGGCATCCAGCCGGCCGTACCGGGTCCGGAAGTCGTCCAGCAGGCGCAGGGCCTGCCGGGCGAAGTACCCCAGCTCCGGGTGGTGCCGTTTGGCCTCCAGTTCCGTGACCACGACGATCGGGAGCACGACTTCGTGCTCGTCGAACCGGGCCATGGCGTTCGGATCGGCCAGCAGGACGCTGGTGTCGAGAACATAGGTGCGCCTGTCGGACATGCGGCGCTTTGTGCTGGTCACCACGGAAGGACGTACCCCCTCGGACGAGGTTGGGGTGCGACGGCGTCGCGGAGCATCCCAATGGGAGAGGACGGACCGGGCTGCGGCCCCGATGCACGGGCCGAGCGCCGGCCCTCCGCGTCGGCCGCACTGTATGTACGGTCCTTCGTGTGCAAGAGGCCTCCCGGGCGAGCGGACTCCATGCCGCTCACTTGGACACGACGTCCGCCTGGTTTGTGACCGGACATCGACCTGTCAGGGGTATTCCCTCGAACACGCGAAGCCATGCCGCTCCGGGGCGGGCGGTGAGCTGGGAGTGGTGGCCCGGGCCTGTGGGTTCGGGCACTTCACCCGAACGGCTCCGCCCGCAGAACTCCCCCATGGCCTCAAAGGCATGGGAAAGGCCCCCTCGACGGGCTGGAAAGGGGCCGTGTGGGCGCGGTACCACCACGAGATGACCGGCGGGTGGCAACACTCGAACCCGTCCGGCGATCGCGGACGGAACCGGTACCGCCGGGAGCGGTTGCCCTGTCGGGGGCGGAGCCCCGTGGGGCGGCGGTGTCAGCCGCCGTAGCGGCGGTGGCGGGCTGCGTAGTCGCGCAGGGCTCGCAGGAAGTCGACGCGGCGGAAGGCCGGCCAGAAGACCTCGCAGAAGTAGTACTCGGAGTGCGCGCTCTGCCAGAGCATGAAACCGGACAGCCGTTGCTCGCCGCTGGTGCGGATCACCAGGTCCGGGTCGGGCTGGCCCCGGGTGTAGAGGTGCTCGGAGATCAGGTCGGTGGAGACGATCTCCGCCAGGTCTTCGAAGGACGTCCCCTTGGCGGAGTGGTCCAGCAGCAGCGAGCGGACCGCGTCCGCGATCTCCTGGCGCCCGCCGTAGCCGACGGCGACATTGACCAGTATCCCGTCGATGCCGGCCGTGGCCTGCTCGGCCTCCTTGAGCACGGTCTGGGTGTGGGCGGGCAGCAGATCGAGCGTGCCGACGTGGTGGACCCGCCAGCGCCCGTCCGCCGCGAGGTCGCGCACGGTGTTCTCGATGATGCCGAGGAGCGGCGTCAGCTCGGATTCGGGCCGGTCGAAGTTGTCCGTGGAGAGCAGCCAGAGTGTGACGACTTCCACATCGGTCTCACTGCACCAGCCGAGCAGCTCCTGGATCTTGTCCGCACCGGCCTGATGCCCCTGCGCAGCCGTGCCGCCGGATGCCTTCGCCCAACGCCGGTTGCCGTCGAGGATGACGCCGATGTGCTTGGGCACCTGGGTGTGGTCGAGGCGGGCCTCCACCCGGCGCGCGTAGAGCCCGTACACCAGGTCGCGCAAGTTCACTGAGTTCACCTCTCGGTTCCGTGCGGGCCCGCCCGCCCCATTGCCCGGGGTCCGGGGTCGTCCCCCTGGGGATCGCCGCACTACTCCGCAGAGTCCATCGCCCCGCCGTGCCGTGGCAGTCCCCGAAGTCGCCACATTACTGCGCAGGCGGTGCACCGGCCCAACCCGGCCTGTCACAAGTCCGTGATAAGGAGAGAAACGTGACTGATTCTCCTCTCTTCTACCGGGCCGCCGGTTCGCGCTACGACTCCATGGAGTACCGCCGCACCGGCCGCAGCGGTCTCAAGCTCCCGGCCATCTCCCTCGGCCTCTGGCACAACTTCGGCGACGACCGCACGCTGGACTCCCAGCGGGCGATCCTGCGCCGCGCCTTCGATCTCGGGGTGACCCACTTCGATCTGGCCAACAACTACGGGCCGCCGCCCGGCTCCGCCGAGCTCAATTTCGGCAAGATGTTCCGGCAGGACTTCGCCCCGTACCGGGACGAGCTGATCATCTCCACCAAGGCCGGCTACGACATGCACCCCGGCCCGTACGGCGAGTGGGGCTCCCGCAAGTACCTGCTGTCGTCGCTCGACGCCTCGCTGAAGCGGATGGGGCTCGACTACGTCGACATCTTCTACTCCCACCGCTTCGACCCGGACACTCCGCTGGAGGAGACGATGGGGGCGCTGGCCTCCGCCGTACAGCAGGGCAAGGCACTGTACGTGGGTGTGTCCTCCTACAACGCGGAGCAGACCGCCGAGGCGGCCCGGCTGCTCAAGGAGATGGGTGTACCGGCACTGATCCACCAGCCGTCCTACTCGATGATCAACCGCTGGATCGAGGACGACGGGCTGCTCGACACCCTGGAGACGGCCGGCATGGGCTGCATCTCCTTCGTGCCGCTCGCCCAGGGCCTGCTCACGAACAAGTACCTGACGGGCATCCCGCAGGGTTCGCGCGCCACCCAGGGCAAGTCCCTGGACCCGGGCCTGCTCTCCGACGAGGTGCTGCGCCGGCTGAACGGGCTGAACGACATCGCCCAGCGGCGCGGGCAGTCACTCGCCCAGCTGGCACTCGGCTGGGTGCTGCGGGACAGCCGTATGACGTCGGCGCTGATCGGCGCTTCGAGCGTGAAGCAGCTGGAGGAGAACGTCGCGGCGCTGGCCGGGGCGCCGCTGTCCGCCGAGGAGTTGAAGGAGATCGACACCTTCGCCGTGGACACCGCGGGCACCAACATCTGGGCCGGACGGAGCTGACCGGGGGCGGCCTTCGCGGGGCCGATACGCAGTCGGCACGCGGCCGCCACGGGGTCCGCACAGCGGGCCCACAAAAAACGGGCCGGTCCGTGGGGGGGGATACGGACCGGCCCGAGGGGGGGTTTCCACCATAACCCTTCGTAAGTGATGCTGCGTGCCGCGCCACTCCATAATTACTCTCCGAATTCACTGGACTCCGCTGCGAGCACGGCATCCGGTGACGTCTCAGTGGCCGCCGACCGGCTTCACGCAGCCGGTGCCTTCGAGATACTTGCCGTGTGCCTCTGCCGTGACGAGCCCGTTGACCATGCCGTCCAGCGCCCCCTGCACACAGATCGCACCGAGGTCGAGGATGAACGTGTTGCGGTGGGGCCCGAAGGTGTCGGTGGAGATGGTCTCGGGGCCGTATCCCAGACGGGCGAGTGCCGCACGGATCTGGGACTGGGTCGTCTTGCGGCCCTCCGCCATCCCGGCCAGGCCCGCCTCGACCTTCTTCACTTCGGCAGCACCCTTGGCCCGGTCGGCCGGGGACAGCTCGGCGGTGGACTGAAAGGCGTGGTTCTCCCGGTAGTGCGGCGCGCCGTCGCCGGCGTCCGGTTCGACGTAGGGGGAGGCGCCCACGGCCGGAGGACTGTATCCCGCACCGGGTCCGGCGCCCCCGGCCCGCTCCGTGCCGCAGCCGGCGAGGGCGGGCGTCAGGAGGAGCACCGACGCGGTGACGAGAGCCTTGGCTGTACGTCTCGCAGAGGTCATGGGCCGAGTATGGGACAGGACCTGACCTGATGGGCCGCTAGTTTCCGAATCATGACGACACGAACCGCGACCGTGACCTGGACCGGGGCGAACGCGCGCCGGATGGAACGCCAGGGGCTCGCCGCTCCGGTGCACCTCACCCCGGCCGATGTGGTCGGCGCGCTGCCGGCCGCGCATGCCCAGGTGCTGTCGGCCGCCGAGCTCTCCGTCGGGCTGCGGACGGCGGGCGCGACCCGTATAGATGTGCGCGAGGCGCTCTGGACGGAGCGCACGCTGGTCAAGACGTACGGGCCGCGCGGCACCGTCCATCTGCTGCCGATGGCCGAACTGTCCATGTGGACCGGTGCGTTGTCCGCCGTACCGGCCGCACGCAGTCCGCTCCCCGGGGATATACGGATGACGCCGGAGCAGACCGAGGCCGTGCTCGCCGCCATCTCGGACGCGCTGACCGGGGCTGAGCTGACCATCGACGAACTCTCGGAGGCGGTGGTGGAGCGTGCCGGGGCATGGGCCGGGGAGCGGGTGATGCCCGCGTTCCAGGACATGTGGCCGCGCTGGCGGCAGGTGATGCATCTTGCCGGTCACCGCGGCGCGCTGTGCTTCGCGCCCGGTCGCGGCCGCAAGGTCACCTTCACCCGCCCGGACGCCGTTCCGCTCGACGGTCCGGAGGCGCTCGCCCGTCTCGTACGCCGCTATCTGTACGCGTACGGTCCGGCCACACCCCAGCATTTCGCGAAGTGGCTCGCGGCGCCGCAGCGTTGGGCGGCGGAGCTGTTCGCGGGGATGGCCGCGCGCGGGGAGATCGACGAGGTGGTGTACGAGGGGGAGCCGGCCTGGCTGGTGGCGGGCGACACCGCGTTTCCGGTGGAACCGGTGCGCGGGGTTCGGCTGCTCCCCTACTTCGACGCGTATCTCATCGCCTCCCAGCCGCGCGAGAAGCTCTTCCCCGGGGCGGCGTACATCCGTGCGCTGGCGGGTGGTCAGGCGGGGAACTTCCCGGTGCTGCTGATCGACGGGACCGTGGCCGGGGTGTGGCACCAGCGCCGGTCGGGCCGGCGGATCGCGGTGACGGTGGAGCCGCTGTCACCGCTCACGACCGGGCAGTTGCGGGGGCTGGAGGAGCAGGTGGCGCGGGTCGGCGAAGTGCTTGAGGGCACACCGGAACTGACGGTGGGGAAGGTGGCGGTGGGACCGCACGCGTAGCGCCTGCCGGCGCGGCCGGCGCTGTGACGGCATCGGTTCGCCGGGCCCGTCCGGTCGCCGTCCTGTTCTCAAGCGCCGGACGGGCCGGAAGTCATCCCCTTGCCGGTGCGCCCCGGTGGCCGCGGGTGAAGCGGATCGACACGGTGTCACCGCCGATGACCACGAAGCGTCCGCCCTCGCACCGGATGACGGCCTCGTGCACCTCGCCCTTCTCGTCCCTGCGCTCCTCGGTGCGGGTGACGGTCCAGCCGCCGTCGGGCGGCTGCGGCAGGTTCGACACGGCGGCGAACTCCCACTGCCCCGAGGGTACGCACCAGTCGGGCAGCCCCGGCCAGGCGCCGGGGCCGACATGCAGGGTCCCGTCGGAGGCGCAGGTCAGGAGCACCGACTGGCCGTCGGCCAGCAGGAATTCGACGGCTTCCGGCTCCCCCATCCGCCCTTCCGGCCGGTAGAAGACGCCGAGCACTCCGACGATCCGTGCGCCTCTGAGCCAGTCGGCCTTCCCCCGCCGCGGAACACGCGGCGCTTCGCCTTCGTTCCCCACCCTCATGGCCGGTTCCCTCCCATGCGCTCACCGTCCAGGGTCGCATCCTTCGGGCGAAAGCAGGGGGCACGGCCTACCCCGGTTTGCGGGCCTCGATCTTGCGGGCCTCGATCAGGAATCGGGTGGTGTGGGCCACGAACGGCCCCTCGGTCTCGATCCGGTGGTGCAGCGCGGCCAGTTTCGGCCGGTACTCCTCGACGGTGAAGCCCGGCACCATCCAGATCACTTTCCGCAGGAAGTAGACGACGGCGCCGATGTCGAAGAATTCGGTACGCAGCGTCTCCATCCGCAGGTCGACGACTTCGAGCCCGGCCGCCTCGGCTTCGGCCCGTGCCTTCTCCGGGTCGCGGGCACCGCGCGCCTCGGGCGGCTGCGGGCCGAGGAAGTACTCGACGAGTTCGAAGACGCTGGCCGGACCGACCTGCTGCGAGAAATACGTGCCCCCGGGGGTCAGCACCCGCGCGATCTCCGCCCACCAGGTGGTCACCGGATGCCGGCTGACCACCAGGTCGAAGGCGTTGTCGCCGAACGGCAGCGGTGGCTCGTCCGCATCGGCGACCACGGCCGCACCGAGCGGGTGCAGAAGTGCGGTGGCGCGGGCGATGTTCGGCGGCCAGGACTCGGTGGCGACGGTGAGCGGCGGCAGCTTCGGCACGGAGGCGAGGACCTCGCCGCCGCCGGTCTGGATGTCGAGGGCGGCCCTGGCCCGTCCCATCCGGTCCGCCATGGCGCGGGCGTAGCCCCAGGAGGGGCGCTGTTCGGTGGCCCGGCCGTCGAGCCAGGAGAAGTCCCAGCCGTCGACGGAGACGGCGGCGGCCTCCGCGACGAGGGCGTCGAACCGTGCGTGTTCTGCTGCTTCTGCGGGTGTTCCGGGCATACGGGAATGGTGTCAGCCGGGCGGTGGCCCGCGCGACCTCAATACAGCGGGGCGGGCGGCGGGCCGACCAGCGGTCAGGCGGCCAGAGCGCCGAGCACCATGCCCAGCAGCGCACCCGTGATCATGAAAGGTCCGAACGGGATGCCGGTCTTGCGCCCGGCCCGCTTCAGGACCATCAGCCCGAACCCGTACACCGCACCGAGCAGGAAACCGGCGAAGCCCCCGGCGAACACCACGGCCCAGCCGTACCAGCCGAGGGCCGCACCCAGCGACAGGGCGAGCTTGACGTCTCCGAAGCCCATTCCGTTCGGGTTGATGAGGAAGAGCAGGAAGTAGAAGGCGCCGAGGGCCGCACCGCCGAGCAGGGCCGAGGGCCAGGATCCGCCGTGCTCCGGGAGCAGCGCCGCAATGCCCAGAAGTACGGTGACCGACCCCGCGGCGGGCAGGGTCAGCCGGTCGGGCAGGCGGTGGACGCGGCGGTCGATGGTCGCGAGGAGTACGCCGACGGGGGCCAGCAGCAGCCAGACGGCGAGCTCGGGCCGGAGTCCGGTGGCCGCTGCGAGCGCGGCACAGGCGAGCGCGGTGACGACGGGGACGAGGACACCGGGGGCGTAGCGCGCCGCGGGCTGTCCGGTGTCTTCCCGGCCGCCCCGGTCTCCCGGCTCGGCGCCCGGAGCGGTGGGGACCGGCACCGCCGCCGCGCACATGGCGCACCGGGTGGAGCCGAGCCAGCCGCGGGCGACCCCGGTCAGGGCGTGGCCCGCGGGGCAGGTGTCCCGCCAGGCGTCCTCCGGTTCGACGGAGAACCGGTAGGCGGCGCGCGGGACCAGCAGTCCGGCCGCTGCGCCCCAGAGTGCGGCGAGCACTGTCAGCATGGCGTACACGGAGCAGACCCTAGGCGGGTGCCGGGCACGGGTCATGGGTCCTGGGGCCCACTGCGCACCGTTGTGGACCCAGCGGCCGTCACCGGACGCTACCGTCTTGGCCATGGCTCAATGGCGCAATGGGAATGGGACGTTGACGGTCACCGATCCGCAGGGGGGGCAGGAGCCGGAGATACCGCTGCGGATCGCGGCCACGTACAGGGCCAGGAGCCGCGGGCTGCTGGGGCAGGACGGAATCGACGGCGCCCTGCTGATCACCCCGTGCGGGAGTGTGCACACCTTCCGGATGCGGTTCACCATCGATGTGGCGTACCTGGACCGGAAGTTCAACGTGGTCGCCGTCCACACGATGAAGCCGGGCCGGCTCGGGATGCCGCGGCTGCGGGCCCGTCATGTGATCGAGTCGGAGGCCGGGGCGATGGAGAAGTGGGGACTGCGGCCGGGGGCGCGGGTGCGGATCGTCCAGACCGAGGAGAGCCGGGGCTGAGGCGTGGGCGGCCGGGCTGCCATCACGTAGCGGCAGCCGGGCCGCTCTCACACGTACGACACCTCGTTCACGCCGTCCAGGTGGGGCGGCCGCCGAGGTAGGTGGCCGAGACGGCGACCTCCTCCTGGAACCGTTCGTAGCGCTCGGCGGGTACGGCGTACGGGTCCTGGGTCAGGACCGCCAGGTCGGCCCGCATCCCGGGGCGCAGCATGCCGATCTCGTTCTCCAGGTGCAGTTGCCACGCCGGGTTGGTGGTCACCGCGCGCAGCGCCTCGTCGATGGTCAGGCGCTCGGTGGTGCCGTGGACGCGGCCGCTGGCCGGGGTGCGGCGGGTGAGGGCGGTGGCGACGGAGGCGAGCGGGTCGGTGGGTGAGCACATGCCGTCGTTGTGCAGGGAGACGCGGTGTCCGGCGTCCCAGGCCGAGCGCACGGCCATCCACCGCTCGGCGATCCGAGGGGTGAACAGATCGTCCGCGAGGACGTCGCCCCACCAGCGGATGTGGTCCATGAAGAGGCTGACGGTGGCGCCCATGGCGGCGGCGCGGCGGTACTGGTCGGGGGTGACCGCGCCGCAGTGCTCCATGCGCGGCCGCATGGCCCGCAGCCGCTCCGGGTCGTCGGCGCCGGCCTTGGCGTACGCGTCGAGCACGGCGTCGAAGGTGACGTCGCCGTGGACGTGGCAGGCCATCGGGTAGCCCTGGGCGGTGAACGCGGTGGCCAGCTCGGCGAGTTGATCGGGGCTGTAGTTCATGGGTGCGTGGGCGCAGGGGTCCAGGCCGATGCGGCGGGTGGCTTCGTTGTCCTGGAACGGGAAGCTGGTGGCGATGGTGCCCTGCCATGCGGTGCCCTCGGCCCACAGTTTCATGCCGGAGATGCCGAACAGCTCGGCGGCCGGGGCGTGTCCGGGAAAGCGCCGTTCGGGGTCGGCGGCCAGTTCGGGGGTGCCGATGAGGTAGGAGCGGACGCGCAGGGCCGCCCGGGGGTGATCGGCGGCGGCCCGCAGAGCGGCGAGCAGGCCCGGCTCGGTCGCCAGGTCGGCGGCGGTGGTGATGCCGACCCGGGCGTGCTCGGCGTACGACCATTCCAGCGCGGCGGCGAGCTTCGCCGGCTGGAGCCGGTCGCCTGCCACGACCCACATGAACGCCTCGACGGCGGCACCCTCCTGGGCCTCGCCGGTGGGTTCGCCGTCGGCGTCGCGGACGAAGCGGGCCCCGGCCGGGTCGGGGGTGTCCCGGGTGATCCGCGCGGCGCGCAGGGCGGCGGTGTTGGCGTACGCGGCGTGGCCGCTGGCGGTGAACACCACGAGCGGGGCGTCCGGGCACAGCTCGTCGAGCAACTCCCGCGTGGGGAGCGGAAGGTCGCGCTGGAGCAGCAGATCGATCCCGTACACGGCCACGGGCTCGCCGGGCGCCGCGGCCACGGCCTCCCGTATCCGGGCGTGGACGGCCTCGCCGGTCGGCACGGTGAACGGGCGCACGTCCACCGCGGGCGGGGCGATGGCCAGGGCCATCGTCGTCGGGTGGCCGTGGGCCTCGACGAATCCCGGCATGAGCGCCTGCCCCGCCAGGTCCACGACCTGGGTGCCGGGGCCGCGCAGGGCCAGTACCTCGTCCCTGCCGCCGACGGCGATGATCACGCCCGCCCGTGCGGCGAGGGCCTCGGCCCGGGGGTGTTCGGGGTCCATGGTGAGGACCGGACCACCGACGAAGATCAGTTCGGGGGCTTGCTTCATGGCTCTCTCCTCCGTCGTTCTGTCGTGCGCAGCGGCTATCGGGGGGTGTCGGCTTTGGCCGTCAGCCACTGCGCGGCGGCCGCCAGCAGCGATGTCACGCCGATTTCGACGGTCGGGTCGATGACCGGTGCGAACAGCGGCGAGTGGTTGCCGGGGATCTCGGACGGGATTCCGTTCTCCAGCAGGGCGTCGGGGTCTATGTCCTTGAAAGCGGCCAGGCCCGCGCCGCCGAAGTACCAGAAGACCGAGGGCACTTGGAGCGCGGTGCCGAAGACGCCGAAGTCCTCGCTGCCGGTGAGTGTGTGGGGCAGGGTGAAGACACGCCCCTCTTCCAGGGCCCGGGTCAGCGCCGCCTGGACGGTGGCGGTGGCCTCGTGGTCGTTGACGGTCACCGGGAAGGCGTTGAAGTCCGTGATCTCGGGTTCCTTCGGGGCGCCGGAGGCGGCGGCCTCGGCGCGGACGATCCGCTTGACGGCCTCCAGGACCCGCTCCCGTACCGCTGGAGTCGTACTGCGGATGTTGATCCTGAGGTCGGCGGTGTCCGGGATGATGTTCTCCTTGGTGCCGCTGTGGATCGAGCCCACGGTCACCACCGCCTGCTGCGCCGCCCCCACTTCGCGGGAGACGACCGTCTGCAGCCGCATCACGACCGCGGCGGCCATCACGACGGGATCCACGGTCGCCTCGGGCGTCGACCCGTGCCCGCCCCGCCCGAACAGCCGCACCCGCACACTGTCGGACGCGGCCATCACCGGACCGGGCCGGGTGGCGACGAAACCCGCCGGGACGGGCCCCACATGCTGGCCCAGGCAGACCTCGGCGCGCGGGAAGCGCTCCAGGAAGCCGTCGTCGATCATGGCCGGGGCCCCACCGATCTCCTCGGCGGGCTGGAACACCGCGACGACGGTGCCGCGCCAGGCGTGCCGGTTGGCGGCCAGCAGCGCGGTGGCGCCGAGCAGACAGGTGACATGCATGTCGTGGCCGCAGGCGTGCATCACCGGGACCTCGTTGCCCTCCGCGTCCACCCCGGTCCTCGTGGAGGCGTACGGGAGTCCGGTCTCCTCCTTCACGGGCAGCGCGTCCATGTCGGCGCGGAGCAGCACCACCGGGCCGTCGCCCTCGGTGAGGACACCGACGACGCCGGTTCTGCCCACCCCTTCGGTGACGTCCCAGCCCTGCTCCCGCAGCCGGGCGGCGACGATTCCCGCCGTACGGACCTCCTGGAAGGAGAGTTCCGGGTTGGCGTGCAGATCCTTGTACAGGTCGCGCAGGCCGGGCAGTTCGCCGTTCAGTCCGGACAGCAGCGAGGTGACCGAGGCAGTCATGAGTGCTCCATTGCGAGAGGGGTACGGCGTGCGGAGGAAGCATGGAAGGACGTGGTGTCCTGAGGGGTGGCGACGGCCATGACCGCGGCGACGACCGCGCCCAGCACGAGGAAGGCGAAGGCGACCTGGAAGGAGAAGGTGTCCGCGAGGACGCCCATGACGGGCGGGGCGATCATGCCGGCGACCTGTCCGCCGAAGACGATCACCGCGCTGCCCACTCCGACGTGTTCGGGAGCGAGGCTGCGCAGGGGCACCGCGAAGATCGGCATGTAGCAGAGGGAAGCGGCGAAGATGGCGAGAGTCCCGAAGACGATGAAACCGACGATCGAGGCCGAGAAGGCCATCAGGAGCAGCGCGAGCGCGGCCACCGTCATCCCGGGCACGATCACCTTCCGGTGGTGGCCCTCGAAACGGTCCGCCAGACGGCCGCCGACGATCGTGGCCGCGGCTGCCCCCAGTGCCGGAATCGCGACGAGGGCTCCGGCCGAGGTCAGGGAGATACCGCGCTCTTCGCTGAGGTAGGACGGAACCCAGGTGTTGAGGCCCCACACGATGACGCAGTAGCCGAACATCATCAGCGCGAAGCGCCAGAGCACGCCCATGCGCAGCAGGTCACGGACGCCCCGGCGGTCTCGCGCCCCGGCGTCCGGCTCTGTACGGGGCAGGGGATCCGGCAGCCGCATCCGTATCGCCACCAGGACGAAGACACCGAGCGCCGCCGTCGAGAAGAAGGCGGACCGCCAGCCGAAGACGCTGATCAGCGGTGCGACGGCGAGCGGTGTCACCACCGCGGCGAGTGCGTTCGAGCTCATGATCAACCCGTTGGCACCCATCCGCTCCTCGGGCGTGGTCCGCTCGACCAGCACCTTCGTCCCGGCGGGCGGAAAGATCCCTTCGGCCGCTCCGAAGGCGAAGCGCAGCACGAGCAGGGCGGCGAAGGACCACGCGAGGCCGGTCAGTGCCGTGAACAGGGACCAGGCCAGCAGGGCCCAGCAGGTGACCCGCTTGCCGCCGAAGCGGTCGGCGAGCATGCCGCCGGGGATCTGGCAGGCCGCGTAGGCGAGGAAGAAGGCGGAGACGATCAGTCCCTGCTGTCCCCGGTTGAGGTCGAAGTCCTCACCGATGGACGGCAGTACGAGGTTGATCACGAGCCGGTCGGTGTAGTCGACCAGCCAGGCGGCGAACAGCAGCACCACCGTGGTCCTGACCGTGCGGTTCGCGGCCTCGGGGCGCGGGATTCGCGGGCGCAGAGCAGGCACGGCACTCCTCTCTACAGTGGCCGATACTGGCTGTCGGCCGGGAAGTGCCCTTACGATCCGGCCTGTGTGCGAGGGAGGACCGAAAATGCAGGAAAGCGTCGTCGGCTCACCGGAGGCGCCGGATTCCGACACACGGTTCTCCGAACTGGATCTCGCCCTCGTCGACGCGCTCCAGGCCGCGCCCCGTGCACCGTGGACCCGCATCGGCCGGGCGCTCGGCGTGGACGCGACGACCGCGGCCCGCCGCTGGGAGCGTCTGCGCGCCAACCGCCTGGCATGGATCACCGCCTACGACGCGCCGAAATCGGCCACGGTCGCCTATGTCGAGGTGCGTTGCCGGCCCAGTTCCATCGAAGCGGTCAGTGCCGCCCTGGCCGAACTGCCCTGGGTCTTCAGCATCGACGAGACGGCCGGGGACTTCGATCTCTTCGTGTCCGTCGTCGCCACCGACCTGCCCACGCTCGGCCGGTCGGTCCACCGCACCATCGGCGGTCTGCCGGGGCTGCGCTCCACCCGTACCCGGCTCGGGATCACGCTCTACGGCGAAGGCGGCGACTGGCGGATCCGGGCGATGGAACCGGCGGGGCGTGCCACGCTCCCGGCTCCGCGTGCCGCTCGGCAGTCCACGTACAGCACGGACATGCACGACCGGCCGTCCCCCGAGTACCAGGCGTTGATGACCGCCCTCGGCGCCAACGGGCGACTCGGATACACCGAGCTCGGCGCCGCCACGGGGATGAGCGAGCACACCGCCCGCCGTCGCCTCCAGCGCCTGATCCACCACGGCGACCTCAATTTCCGCTGCGACATCGCCCACCCCCTGGCCGGTCTGTCGACCATGGTGATCTACCGGGCCGCCGTCCCGCACGCCCACCTCGAACACACCGGAAACACCCTCGCCCGCATGGAGCAGGTCCGTATGTGCGTCTCCGTCAGCGGACCGCACAACCTCCTGGTCATCGTCTGGCTCCATGGCCTGAACGCCATCGGCCCGTTCGAGATGCTGCTGGCGGAACGCTTCCCGGCGCTGGAGGTCAAGGACCGCACGGTGACGCTGCATTCCCCCAAGCGCATGGGCTGGCTCCTGGACACCCGGGGCCGCGCGACCCGTCGCATTCCGCTGGACCTGCCCCGGCCCTGACCGGGTTCACGCACATGCTCGCGCTCACGGCGGGCCGGAGCCGAGCAGCGTCCACGCCCCGTAGGCCGCCGACGCCACCGCGAGCACGGCGACGACCGTCACCGTACGGGCCGTGGTGCGCAGCCGCAGCAGCGCGACGGCGGGCGGGAGGAGCAGCGGGAACGCGGGCATCATCAGCCGCGGCCTGGATCCGAAGTACCCGGAGCCGATCAGCGCGATGACGACGACGGCGATGCAGTAGGCGAGTACGGGGAGCGGCTGGCGCTGCCGTACGCACAGGAACACCACCCATCCCAGGCCCACCAGCGCCGCGCACAGCCCGAGCGCGCCGGGCAGCGGCAGCCCGAGGATGAACGAGGCGAGCGCCACGCCTCCGTCGATGCTGTTGCCCCACTGTGCCTGGACGTCGAAGTACGCGAACGGGCTGCCCTCCCGTACGGCGACGAACACCACGTACGCGAGCCAGCCCAGCGGCGCCAGTGCGGTACCGGTCAGCATCCGCGCGTTGCGGCGGACGATGCCGTCCGTCCGGCCGGCCCGGTACTCCCGCACCAGCGTGACCGCGGCGGTGATCGCGAGGGCGGCGATGAGCGCAGCCGCGGAGGGCCTGGTCAGCCCGGCGAGTACGCACAGGACGCCCGCCACGATCCAGCGCCGGGTCAGTACGGCGTGGAGCGCCCAGGCGGCGAACGCGGTGAACAGCGTTTCGGTGTACGCCATCGACTGCACGAACGCCGTCGGGTACACGCCCCACAGCGCGGCCAGCACCACCCCTGCCCGGCGCCCGTACAGATGCGCCCCGACGGCGTGGATCCCCCAGGCGGCGAAGAGCGCGGCGACCCAGGCGACCAGCAGTCCGGCGCCCGCGAGGGAGAGCGGGGTCAGCTCGGCGATACCGCGTTCCAGAGCGGGCAGCAGGGGGAAGAAGGCCAGGTCGGAGTGGATGCCGCCGTTCGGGAGGGTGACGGTGTAGCCGTAGCCGTTCTCGGCGATCCGCTGGTACCAGACGGAGTCCCAGCGCTCGCCGAGGAGGTGGAAGGCGCTCTTGTCGGCGCTGGACGCGGCGGCGGCGAGGACGACGAGACCGATCAGACGCACGGCCGCGTACGCCCCGAGGGCCGGTGCCGCCGCCGCGAGGGCCGTGGCGAGGCGGCCTCGGGCGGGGGGATGCGGCGGTTGCGGCCGCGTTCGGCGGCTGCGCTGCCGCACGAGCTGCTGTGCGGGGGCGGTGGCCTGAGCGGCCGGATCGTCGGCGGGCATGCTGCCGATTATCTCCGCAGCAGGTGGCCCCACCCGCCACGAGCCGGGCAGCGGAGCCCGGCTACGGGCGGAGCTTGGTGCGGAAGAGCGGCAGGGCGGGGGCGATCGACCGGAGGACCTCGGCCCCGTCCTCGCGCCGTGGTCGGTTCGCTGTACGCCTTCTCCCGGCTCTCGCTCGGGGCGCCCGGCTCCTTCGTGACCGGCTGGGCCCTGCTCATCGCCGCGCTGGTCGTCGGCGTCGTCGGCTTCGCCGTGCTGCGGGTCCGGAAGCCGGAGGTCGCCGAACGCGCGGGAACGTTCGCGGATGATCTGGACCGATCCCCGGACCGCCTCTCCCCGATGTCCGGCTCCCCGCACCCCGCGGGGAGCCGGACATCGCTCGTTGGGCCCGACTTTGGGGCCAAGGGCCCAGGTCACCCGGCCCGTACCGCCGTACGCTCACGCCCACACCCGAATGCAGAACTGCGGGCACAGGCATGGCAAGTGAGCGTCGGAGAGGAAGAACCGTGACTGGTGGCGGGGGCTGGGGAAGCGGAAGCGCGGGCCACATACCACCGGGGAGCGGGGGTGGTGGTTCCGGCGGGAGCGGGGGCGTGTTCTTCGCACTGACCCGTAGTTGGGCCGCCGGTGCTCTGGTCTACATCGCCGCCGGATATCTGGTGTCGCGCGGGCTCGTCGAGATGCTCGCCACCGACGAACGGCTCTCGTCCTTCGGCTGGCGCCTCGCCCTGCTGCACGTACCGAACGTCATCACGACCGTGCTCACGGTCCTGGCATCGGCCCGCGTCCTGCCCGACGAACAGCGCGAGTCCCGCCTTCTGACGCTGCTCGCCTCCCTGGGTGTCCCGCTGGCCGCGCTCGTCTACGGATTCGCCGTGTCCTGGCATCTCGTGGGCTTCGAGGGCGCGTTGATGCCGATCGTCTCGCTGGTGACCGGTTCGGCCGTGGGGCTGGCCGTCGACCGACTGCTGGACGACCGCGACGAGCAGCCGGCCGCGGCGCCGTACCACCCGTACTCCTGGCGGGACGGCGGAGCCACCGCGATGGAGTACCTCGGGGTGATCGTCCTCGTCGTCACGATGATCGGCGCGATGGCCATGGCGGGGGTCGGCGGGCAGATCGGGGAACGCATCCGCTGTGCGATCAATTCGATGGGCGGCGGCGGTGCCGGCTGCTCCACCGGCGGCGGGGACACCACCGCGAAGCCGAAGACGGACGCCGACTACGAGCCCAAGATGTGCCAGGTCTCCAGCATCTCCGACACCGTCGGCGACAAGGTCAAGATCGGCTGGTTCGAGTGGGGCAACGAGTACGGCTTCCAGCAGAAGGTAAGCCAGGCCAAGACGGATGTGAACGAGGACGGCAAGGTCGACGAGAACGACAAGCTGGTCTACATGACGTTCACGGACGCCGCCTCGGCCGGTGCCACCGCCAGCACCCCCGGCGTCAAGCTCGGCAAGCTGGGCAAGGCCGATGTGGACGTCGGCGGCGGCATCAAGATCACCAACGGTGACACCTGGGTCTTCAAGAGCGAGGAGGACGCCAAGAAGATGCGGGACGACATCGAGGAAATGAAGATGTGGGAGACCTCCACCAAGTACAGCGGTGGCTACGGCGGCGGCTGGTACTCCGGGATGAAGTGGGCCGACAAGAAGAAGGACGTCGAGAGCAAGATCGGTGACAAGAAGATCTCGTACTCGACCGTCGGCCTCAATGTGTACGCGGACGGCGGCCTCTCCATCAGCGCGGGCGACGAGACCAAACTCGGTGCCAAGCTCGGCGGCAAGGCCAAGTTCTCCCCCGAGGTGACCATCACCAAGGACGACGTCAACGGCAACGAGTCGTACACGTACACCGCCAAGCTCGACCTGGAGGGCAAGGTCGGCGGTTCGGCCGGTCCGCTCGGCGGCACGGCCGCCGCGAAGGACAGCCGGACCGGGGCGATCACCGTCACCCGCGACCAGAAGACCGGCAAGATCGTCCGCATCGACATGACCCAGACCGTCGAGAACGGTTCGACGTCCGACAAGGGCGACATCAGCGGCGACAACGGCGAGAAGGGCAAGGACAAGCGCGGCGGCAAGGTCAGCGGCACCGACTCCTCCGGCGAGACCGGCATCGAGGTCCTGACGAACTCGATCGTCTTCGGCAAGGACACCGACAAGGCCACCGAGGACAAGCGGGCCGTCGCCGAGCAGTGGCTGGACGGCTCCGGCAACAACACCGCCCCGTTCGAGTACATGTTCGGCGACCACTCCATGCAGCAGAAGCCCACCGGAACCGACCCGTTCGACCAGCTGATGTTCCAGGACGGCCTGTCGAGCACCATGAAGTACCACGGTGAGACGGACGCCCAGGAGTTCGGCTTCGAGGTTTCGCTCGGCATGAGTCTCGGATTCTCCATCTCGGACGAGCACAAGAAGGAGACACTGACGGACGCGCAGTTCCTCGGGGCTCCGCAGGGCGACAAGCGCGCGTACCTTCCGTACAGCTACTGCGCGAAGTAGTTCGTACACCGGGTACGGCTACGGTGCGCAGCAACCACGCACGACGACGAGGCGATAGGCGATGACGACGACGATGAAGATGTCCCGGGCAATCGGCGCAGCTGCTGCCGCCGCCATCGGCCTCGCCCTGCTCACCGGCTGCGGCGAAGACGCCGCCGCGGTCCCGGAGGGCTGGGGCAAGCTCGACACCAAGAGCCTCTCCGTCGGCTACCCCGAGAAAGAGGGCTACAAGGAACAGCCCGCGGCCGACCGGGCCAAGGCCAACGCCGCCGTCGCGCTGAAGGAGGAGGGCGGGCTGCGCACCGGCATGGTCTCCGTGCAGCTCGACTTCGCCACGGGCGTGGACGACGCGGGTGAGGCCGCGGCTGCGGCGGGTGCCGGTATCGGTCTCGGGGCGACCCGGAAGGAGACCTCGGACGTGCGGCTGGCGGGTGCGGAGAGCGCCCGTGAGGCGCGCAGGATCGACTACGAGTTCACGTCGAGCGGCAAGGAGCAGACCCCGGCGCCGGGCACCGAGATGACGGGCGTCGTGGTGGCGGGCGTCGATTCGAAGGACGTGCCGTTCGCGGTCCGGATCAATGCGGTGAAGGGCTCGCTGAGCCGGCAGGACCTCGACGCGTTCGTCGATTCGATCACCGTCAAGTAGCGGATCAGGGGCGCTCGTTCATGCAGATCCTGCCCGGCGGCACGGCCACGTTCCTGCTTCTGTTCGGGCTGTTCCTCGGCGCGTTCGCCGTCCGCTCTGCGCTGCGTCTGAATCGGGTGCTGCGGCTGGTCCGGCACGGCGAACACGCCGAGGGCCGGTGCGCGGACCGTCGGACGGTCGACCGGGGGCCGGGCATGGACCGGAGTTACGTCACCGAGTACGTCTTCGCGTTCCGTACCCGCGACGGCCGCGACATCGAGTTCACCGACCATGCCCCGGGCCCGTTCGGCTTCGAGGTCGGGGCGCCGGTCCGGGTCAGCTACGACCCGGCGGCGCCGTCGAAGCACGCCACGGTGGCGGGCCCGGGGGCGTGGGGGCCGGTGGTGATGCCCGCGGTGTTCGCGGTCGTGCTGGGGGTGTTCGCGGTGGGGCTGCTGGTCGGGTTCGCGGCGATGCGCGGGTGGCTCTGACGGGCGTGAGGCGTGCGGGCGTGCAGGCGTCAGAACTTGTCGCGGTCGTACGGCTCCGGGATCGGCTCCAGCGCCCCGGCCGCCCGTAGTTCCCTGTTGGCCTCGACGATCGCCTCGACGCTCGGCACGGTCGTACCGCCCCGGGTGAGGTCGATGACCAGGCCGTCGTCCGCGGTACGGGTGTACGTGCCGTCGAGCCCTTCGGGTGCCGACGCCGCCCGCCCGGCGGAGAGGTAGACCGCCCGGCCGCATCGGGGATGGGAATTCTTGAGGTCGAACTCATCGGACACGGCCCGGAATTCGGACTTGTTGTACACCTGGCCGGCGTCGATGTCCCAGGCCTCGGCAATGACGCGGAGCATCTCGGGGGTGCGCCGGATCACCTCTGCCGATTCCTCCACCTCGCGGGAGCGGAAGGTGACCGCGAGGGAGTTCGTGACCCACTGGGAAGTGCCACCTGCGTGAACGGCCACGGTCACACGCGGCATCCCCGGGTTCTGCGCCCAGAGCGAGGACGTAATTCCGATCACGCCGATGTCCGGTGCTACGTTCTTCCGCTCGATGTAGGCGGTCAGCGTGTCGGCCGAAGGTTCCAGAACGGGGTCCGAAGCAACCCCGTCCTCCGCCTCGTGCCACCCGTCGAACGTCGGACCGTCAATGCCCCTGAGCCCGTTCAAGGTGGTGAGCCAGCGCTCGGCAATCGCTGATGTGCTCTCTTCGCGGACACCCCACAGGCCGTTGGCCACGACGTACAACACGGCTTTCCCTTCAGCCTTGCTTCCCGTTCCGCCTGCCCGGTCCTCGGCCGCCCGTACTCAGCCCGTCACATCACCAGGCGTGTGAACCACCTTAACGTTGATGCCTCGGGACTCGAACATTTCCCTGGCCGCCTCCGCGACGTCCGGATCGGACAGGTGCCATTCGACCGGCTTCCCACGCGCCGCGTCCACTTGCCGGGCGGCCTGGTCCGCCCACCGGTCCGCGACCTTCGGGGTGAGCTCCCCGGTCTCGGCGTTGTAGAAGTCCTTGCCCTTGTACCCGTACTTCGCCTCCAGGTACGTACCGCGCGAGGCGTCCCAGCCGTCGAAGTCGACCGGCTTCCCCGTGAGCTTGTCCAGCGGAACCCGGTACTCCTTTCCGCGGCCCACCTTGGAGATCTGCTCCTGATAACGGGCACCCATTTCGGTCGGGTAGTTCCAGACGCCCGGCTTGATTTCCTGCCAGTTGCCTTCCCCGCCGTCCTTGGCCCCGGCCGGCGGGTCCTTCAGGTCCTTGTACCAGGCCGGCTTCGGTTCGTTCTGAGCACGCTCCAGGTTCTGCCGCCGCTTGGCCGCGTCAGCCGCCTTCTTCGCCTCGTCGGCCAGCCTCTGGGCCTCGTCGGCAGCCGCCTTCTTCTCCGGGTCGACCTCGTCGCACTTTCCGGTGAGGAACCCGACGGGCACAAAGGTGCGGGCCGCGGCCATGACGCCGGTGCCCGAGCCGGGCAGTCCCATGCCCCCACCGCTGCCGTACGGGACTCGTACGTGGCCGCCCATGCCGACTGTGCAGCCCTTGAGGCCGGCCTGCTCGGCCGCGTCGTCGGCGTGCTGCTGTGCTTCCTTCGCGGCCTTCTCGGCGCCCGCGACATCGCCCGCCTTGGCGGCCTTCTTCGCCTTGGACGCGGCCTCCGAGGCCTTCTCGGCCACTTCGCCGAGCTTGCCGAGTTTCCCGAGCTTGCCCAGCTTTCCGAACTTGCCGACGAGCTTGGCCTCGCCGTAGCCGGGGATGAACAGCGAGCCGATGTTCCACAGGCCGGTGCCGATCGCCTGGCCCTCGTCGCCCCTCTTCCACATGTCGCGGACGTCGTCGCCGATGAACATGTCGTCCAGGACCTTCACCCCGGTGCCGCCGGACGCCTTGGTCCAGTCCCAGACCGCACCGAGGTAGTCGCCCTTGGACCACTTGTCCCCGGCGTCCTTGGAGTCCTGGCTCCACTTGTCGCCGAGGCTCTTGCCGTAGTCCATCAGGCCGTTCCACGCCTTGACGGGGTGGATGACCGTGTCGAAGGTGCCGGTGATGTCGCCCCACAGCCCGTCGCCGACCAGGCCCTCGAAGAAGCCACCGGTCTGGTGTGCGGCACAGGAGAAGAACGCGCCGACGCCGGAGGTGCAGCTCTCGCCGGGCTTCTCGTCGCCGCCGTTGTCGCCGTTGTCCACATCGTCGCCACCGTCCGGTTCCCCGGAGGTGTCCACGTCGTCGCCGCCGTCGTCGACCTGGGTGGCGGTGTCGCCTCCGCCGGAGCTGCCGGAGCCGGAGCCGCCTGCGGCGTCGGAACCACCCGCCGCATTGGAACCACCGGCGGCGTCGGAGCCTCCCGCAGCGTTGGAGCCGCCGGCCGCATTGGAGCCGCCTGCCGCGGCGGACCCACCGGAGTCCGAGCCCCCGGAGTCCGTACCACCGGTGGCAACCGACCCGCCCGAGTCCGTACCCCCGGCCGCAGCCGCGCCGCCCGAGCCCGAACCGGCCCCGCCGGATTCCGTACCCCCGGAGTTCTTCCCGTCCCCCGCCACCACATCGCCCCCGGGCGCAGGGCACGCGCTCCCGGTCAGCTGGCAGATCGCGTTCCGCATCTCACCGGTCAGCTGGGCGCCGATCCCCGTGGCGATGAGTCCGCCGATGAGAGCCACGACCACCAGGACCATGCCCAGGTATTCCATCGCGGTCTGACCGTCGTCGTCGCGGCGCCATTTGATCATCCGCGCGATGCTGAACGGCCGGTGCGGCAACCGCTGTTCGAGGGGAAGCTCGAACCAGTCGCGCGAGCTCGGCCGGAACAGCAGGACGACGACGGCGACGGGCATCACCAGCTGCGTCACGCCTCGCCCGCCGCCGTCCCCGCCGAGGGTCGCCAGCGCGCCGAGGGTGAGCCAGACGTGTACGGCCAGGAGACCGCGCCAGATCCAGATGCCGCCGGTCCGCAGATACAGCGAGAGCACGAATGCGGTCACGCTCGGCAGCGCCGCGTACAGCAGCAGGCCGAACAGCTGGCCGTCGACCTCATTGAGCGCCGACGCCACCGTCAGCACACCGGCACCGCCCAGGACCGCGGCCGCGAAGAGGACCCGGACGAGGATCAGTACCGCCTGCAGCGGGCGCGGCAACGGCTGCCTGCCCTGCTGAGCCACGGCAGCACCCCCACCGGCGCCGCCCGAAACCGCAAATCCGCCTATGCCAGACACGACGAGTCCCCCAGCTTGCCGGTGTGCAGCCACAGTTCAGCCACTCCACGCATCCGACCACATCGGTACCCGTCGGGCATGGGCCTCAGGGCCCAATGCGAGGCTCAAAGTTGCGAATTCCAACCGGAGTTGCAGATACCCGAGAGGCCGGGGAACCGCCCCAGCTACCGGCTGGGGACCTCGCTCCCGAACAGCATCCACGGCGACTGATCGAATGACGCCACACCGGACAACTGCGGCTGCATCGCCGCGATTTCATGCCGCACGGCGAGCGTGTCCGGCCAACTGTCGAAGAAGGTCGTGCCGTTGATGACGACACCGCTCCAGTCGGTCGCCGCGGAAGCGCCCTCCCGGTCGACCACGAAGCCGATGCAGAGCACGGAGGCCCGCCCTATCGCCTCCCTGATCGCCCGTGCGGCCACCTCCTGCTCGTCCCGCGTCAGCCGCCCGAATCCGAATTCGAGCGCGACGACTCCGTCCCCCATCCGCCGGATGCGCGCGGGAACGTCGGTTCCGCTCTTCACCCACAACAGGAAGTCGACCCTGTCGAGCCGCTGCAGGCCGGCCAGGAGCACGAGCTGCTCCCTGGTCACCCATGAAGGGGTGCCCCACGGATCCGGCCCCGGGCCGAGGAGCGTGACCCGCCTCGTGGCGGGGTGTCTGAGCCGCAGTCCTGCCGCATCCAGATCGCCGAAGAGCGACTCGGCATCCGGGCGGCTCCAGCCGAGGTGGTACGAGTAGAAGAAACCGTCACTCATCGACACATCACCCCAAGAAGTGGTGGAGCGAGCAGATCCAGGTGCGCATGGGCACGCCTGACAGGCGCTCGTGGCGGGCGCCTGGTCAGGTGGCTCACGGTTCGGTCGGGTACGAGCGTAATCAGCCCCGCCCGCCCGGGCTTGGGCCCACGGACCCAGGTGCGGGCCCCAATGGAACAAAGCGGTGGACACGGGGCCGGAGAACGCAGATCGTGTACGCCGATGACACGCACCGATTCGCCTCCCGCATGGGACGAGCGCACCCAGCTGGCCACCTTCCTCGACTACGCCCGCGACACCGCACGCGCAAAGTGCGAGGGCATCTCGCCCGACGACGCCCGCCGCGCCCCGCTGCCCAACTCCCCCCTGATGACGGTCTCCGGGCTGATCAACCACCTCAGCTGGGTCGAGTACTACTGGTTCGAAGTGGCCTTCCTCGGCGGCGAGGACGAAGGGCCGTGGACGGACGAGGACCCCGACCGCGAGATGCGCATCGCGGTGGACATTCCGCTCGCCGATCTGCTGTCGGAGTACGAGGCACGGACCACCCGCTATCGCGCACTGGTCGCCTCCACCGACCTGGACACGCCGGCGAAGCGCCCGCGCAGGGACGGCCGGCATCCCGATCTCCGCTGGATCGTGCTGCACCTGATCGAGGAGACCGCGCGGCACAACGGCCACCTCGACATGATCCGGGAGATCGTCGACGGCACCACCGGCGTCTAGCCGGACAAGCCGCTCAGTCACAACGGCGTCGACCTGGATCTACGTGCCGGCTCCGCTGGGGTGGTACCGGTGGTGGCCGTCGGTGGGACGGGGCGTGAGATACGGCCGGTGAGAAGGAGTGCGTTCGATGACCAGGAGGGCGGCGTCGTCGGCGGGGTGGCCGCCGATGTGGGTGAGCAGATCGCGGTGGATGTGGTGCAGCAGAGTATCGGGGTTGGTGGTGGGGAAGGAGGCGACCCGTTCGGCAAGCGGGTAGAACGCACCGGACGGCGAGCGGGCTTCGATGACACCGTCGGTGCAGAGGACGAGCATGTCACCGCATTCGAACGTGAACGGGTCGGTGCGGTCGTCCTCGACGCGTGGTTCGCACACGCCCAGCGGAGGCAGGGGCTGCCGGGCGTACAGGACCGTGACCCGCTGATCGCGCACCAGCAGAGGCGGGGGATGCCCGCAGTTGATCATCACGGCGGCCGACAGGGCGTCGTCGGGGATCTCCAGGACGAGGCAGGTGATGAAGTGCTCGCCGACGTCGTGCTCGGTGTCCGATACGTCCTCCATATTCCGGGAGACGCTGTCTCCGAGGGCAGCTACCAGCTCGGGCAGGGTGGCATACCGGTGAGCGCCCTCCCGGAATGCCCCCAGCACCAGCGAGGCCTCACCGATGGCGGCCAGCCCGTTGCCCCGGACATCGCCGATGACCACCCGGGTCGCGGCATGCGTGGCACGGGCGAACGCAAACAGATCACCCCCGATCTCGGCCTCGTCCTGCGCGGACATGTACAGCCATGCCACCTGCAACGGCCCGATCCGGCGTGGTGGAGGCCGAAGCAGAACCCGCTGAGCCGTCTCCGCCACAGAGCGTGCGAGGCTCAGCGCCCGGTCGCGCCGCTCCCGCACGAACCGCAAAAAGACCACCAGAGCGGAGAGCGCGGTCAGCGCGATGATCTGCGCCATGCGGTTGGGCGTGGTCACTCCGCCGAGGAAACCGGCGATGAACACTTGGGCCGCCACTGCCAGGACCCCGGCGAGAGCGGTGAGCCGTGTCCCGGCGAGGGAGGCGGTCAGAGCGGGCGCGATGACCAGCAGCGGGCCCAGCTGGACATTGCTCCCGGTGTAGATGTCCAGCACGGTGATCGTCGCAATCAGCACGAACGGGATCGCCACCAGACCACGGCCTGGTGGCGGCTCCAGGAGGTGATCCCACGACCGTCGCACACCCATATGACCTTTATTTTCCCATACCGGTAGCTCCTGGGCGCCCGCCGCCGCACCTCACCGGACTCCGTACGGCGCCCGCCGGACTCCTGGCGGAGTCCTTCCCTGTCCGGCTACCCCATCGCGGCAATGCCAGGTGCGATGTGCTCGGCGACCTGGTGGGTGAAGCTGACCGGGTGCCGGTCGGGCAGCACCTGGATCTCGCTGATGCCCAGGCTCGCGTACGCCTCCGCGTCCGCGAGAAACGCATCCGGCCTGGCCAGCACCGGGCCGTTGTACATCACGGTCTTCGCGATGGCGTCGTAGTCACGGTCCTCCGCTGCGCAGTGGGCGCGCAGCACATCGAGCTTGTGGGCCACTTCTTCCTGGTCGGTGGCGAACAGATTGCAGGCATCCGCATAGCGGGCGGCCAGGAGCAGGGTCTTCCTCTCGCCCCCGCCGCCGATCATGATCGGCGGGCGCTCGCCGATCGGCTCGGGCACGCACAGCGTCTCGGCGAGCTGGTAGTGACGGCCCCGGAACGGGCCGTTGTCGTCGCTCCACATCTGCAGGCAGATCAGGATCGCCTCCTCCAGCCGTTCGAACCGCTCGGCAACCGGGACCACCGGCACTCCGAGCCCGTACTGCTCCCGCTCGTACCAGGAGGCGCCGATGCCCAGCCTGGCCCTGCCGCGCGACAGCACGTCGAGGCTGGTGACGATCTTCGCCAGCAGCCCGGGGTGCCGGTACATCACACCCGTGACCATCAGGCCGAGCGTCATGCGCTCGCTCACCGCCGCCACGTAGCCGAGCGTGGTGTACCCCTCCAACATCGGGTCGTCGGCGACGGTCTGCCCGGTCTCCATCTGGAAGTAGTGATCCATCACGGTGAACGACGAGATCCCCGCCTGTTCGGCGATCCTCACCGACTCCGCGAGCGTCGGCGCGATGAGCGCGGGGTCGGCCGGTGTCGAGTAGTTCCAGTAGTGCAAGCCGAGATTCACGTCCGACCTCCGCAGGTCAAGGGAGAGCAGGCCGGGACGGCGTCGCCGCCCCGGCCGAACTGTTCAGGACGCGTGCTTGGCGTACTCGCTCTGCACCGCGTCGACGCTCACGTACTCGCGGTCGGGCAGGTTCCTCGCGACCGTGGCGCGTTCCGTGAGCCCGTTCGCGGTGAAGTGGGAGACGAGTTGCTCCTTCGTCGCCGGGAACTTCAACCGCTCGAGGTCCGCCCGCAGGTTCGACCCGTTCGCTTCATAGATTTCCACCAAGGCTTTCAGCCTCCGAATCCAACCATTCGACTACCCTATGTAGCCACTCGTCACGCTACGCGCGGTCGGAGTCATCGGCATTTCGGTACGCCCGGCCGAGCGGACCCCGCGCTCGGCACGGGTACGCCACGGATACCGCCGGGGTCGCCGAGGTGTGCGGCTCACGCGATACAGCGCCGTTCCTGCCGCCCGACCGACGCATACGGGTTCTGGCTGCTCGCCTCGGACAGGGACGGGCCGAACGACGGGCTCGCGCCGAGCACGCAAGTCGCCGCGTCCAGCCCGGCGTGAGCGTCTCGCTACTTGAGTGCGTAGTCCCGGGTGACGGTCTGGACGGTGCGGTTGCCCGCGGCGTCCCAGCCCTCGGTCCTGAGGGTCACGAACCCGTTGGTGTCCGCCGCTCCGGCTCTGCGGGCACCTGGCACCGCGACGCGCTCGCGGTACCGGGCACCTTTCAGGGCCCTGCGCGGTCTGAGCGTCTTTGGGCTCAGCCTCGCAATGAACGCCGCCGAGGACTTTCGAATACGGTGAGCGGAGATTCTTGCCGACCATCGAGTCCGGCCAACTCCGGGTGTCTCCTCATGGCGTCCTGGCGCAGAGCGAACTCGTCGGGCCAGTTCTCGCGCCACGGCGAGGCATCGAGAACGATCGCATCCCAGTCCTCGTCCTCGGTTGCACCCGAATGGTCGACGATGAACCCCATGCACGCGTCACGACTTTTGCGGATCTCCGAGAGGACCACGTAAATGACGTGCGCCTGCTGCATTTTGTCCATGCCGTCGAGTCCGAATTCGAGGACAGCCACATCACTGTTGCACCGACGACGGATCCGCGTGAAGACGTCGGTACCGCCATCCAGCCAGATCTGGAAATTGACCTCGCTGATGGCTGACAAGCCGGCAGCGGCAATGAGTTCCTCGCGTGTCACGGATGCCTGCTCACCCCAGGAGAGCGGCCCGTTGGTGCTGGAAGTGATCAACCCCGTGGAGGGGTTGCCGAGCGCCAGGCCGTGCCCTTCGAGGCTGTGCAACAGAGGTGATGCCTGCACGGAGCCCCAGCCTCGGTGATACCAGGTGATGAAACCGTCACTCATTCATCTCGCCTCACGGAAGTGTGAATTGCCCTCTGCCGCTGCCGGGTTGCGGCTTCCCCGATTCCCCCGGGGACCGCGGTACCGAAGTCCGCCGCACCGGGACCCCCGGCCGGAGCGCGCCGGACCCGACAACGTCCAGGCCCCGATGTCTCGCTATCGCTCGGCCGGAGCGGGCTGTCTTCGCGCATCCGCCATTTCGCGGCCTGCTCGGCAAAGTTCCGGGGCGCACAGTTCTGCACGGTGCGGTGTGCGGCCGCAGCCGTCACCAGTACGACTGCCGGCAGGCGCCCACGTCGACCGGCGGCCGCCCCGACTCGCTCGCATACACACGGTCCACCGGAGCTGCAGTGACGCCGTTGCCACACCGCACCCGTACCGCCCGACGCCGAGCACCGGCGCAACGGTCGGCAGCCGAACCGGATGCGTCGGCCACGGCAGCGCAAGCAGTCGAAGCACACCCCGGACGGCGCCACCGCCATCAGTAAGCCACATTCCCCCACCCCGAGACGGCGATTCACTAACGCGAATCAGAGGATAGACATACGAGAACTTGCAGGGCAAGGAATCTGATGACCATGTGTGCAGCAGCAAGGGAAAAGGGGCTCCCGCCGGCAGGTCGCCTCACCGCGCGAGTGGGCGGCAGCCCTCCCGTACAGGGTCGGCTGCCCGGAGCCGCAAGGAGGTGATCGCCGAGGTGCCGGCGGGCGACGGGACCGGGTACGGACTCGGGGTCGAGTTCCGGCTCCCTCCCCGACTCCTTCGCCGCTCTCCCCCGCTCCAACGGCCGAGCGCGCCGGACCGCCGCCCTCGCTGATGCCGGGTGTGCTCAACTCGCCGCAGTGGCGCCGGAAGTCGCCGCTACGGTGTCCTGCATGACCGACGTCACCTTCTGGACGTCGCCGGCGGACCGGATGGTCCGTGGCGGCGGAGCACGCTACGACATCACCGTCCTCCAGCCGCCCTTCACCGCCACCGCCCGAAGCTTTCCACCCAACGCCCCTGCCACGGCGCGCCAGTTCGCCGAGTCCTTTCCCACTGTCGATACGGTCCTGGAAGAGCTCGGACTCCGCCCCGCGAGCGAATCGCTCTATCTCGCCACGCGGGCCGACCTCGATGTGGTCCAGGCCGGCGCCTGGGGCAATGTGATGGCCATCAGCGACCCGGCCCTGGTCGACAACGGCAACGACACCCCCCTGTTCTACGAGGTGAAGAGACTGCGCGAGCGCTTCCCCGACGCGCGGATCGTGGGCCGGGTCGAGGTCGACTGCGGGGAGGACCACACCGAGGACATCGTCTGGCTCCCGGACGGCACCATGTTCCACGCCTCCGGCTGGCCCACCGACGAACCCTGGGAGCTGTCCGGCGACCCTCACGCCGTCGCCGCCGCCCTCGGTGTCGCCACGCAGATGCTGGAGGACATCGACGTCGACCTCGACGCCGAGCCCGGCGAGGTCGTATGGGCGGACTTCGTCTCCCTCGCCCTGGGCGAGGCCGACCCCTGGCCCTGGACCCACCTGAAGACCTCGGCCTTCCGCGTCCGCCACACCCGGTCGTACACCCGCACCATGGAGGAGCTGTACTTCCTCGGCGGCTGACTTATCCGTGTGGGCCATGTGTTGACGGCTCGCCGAATCCGTCAAGGGCGTGATTGACACCCGGCCCCGATCCATGGTCCGACTCGACGCCGGACCGGAACCAGCCGGCCCGGGCAGGCACCAGCACGAATGATCAACGGCCCCACCCCCTGGCCCAAGGAGGTGGGGCCCTGATCGCTTCTCCGCCGGGATCCGAGACGATCCGGATGGTCGACGCCGCCGGATGAGTGGCGACGACCGATGAGTTTCTCCGCGATCCGCAGTCAGTCAGTAATAGTTGGTGCAGCGCAGCCGCGAAGCCGACTGAAGCGGCACCGACCGGACTTTCTGCGAACCAGCCAGTGACATTGGGAGACCTCAGATGCGCACCCTGATCAGCACCGCCTTCGTCTCGCTCGACGGCGTAGTGGAGGCCCCGGGCGGGGAGCCCGGTTACCGGAACTCGGGGTGGACCTTCAAGGACATGGAGTTCGTCCCGGAGGCATTCGAAATCAAGGGCCGTGAGCAGCAGGAAGCCGCCGCGATGATGATGGGCCGGGTCAGCTACGAGGCGTTCAGCCCGGTCTGGCCGGACATGGAGGACTTCGTCGACTACAAGGCGATGCCGAAGTACGTCGTCTCCACCACCCTCACCGAGGACGACCTGGTCCCGAACTGGGGCGAGACCACGATCCTGCGCTCACTCGACGAGATCGCCGCACTGAAGGAGACCGAGGGCGGACCGATCATCATCCACGGCAGCGCCACCCTCAACCGGAACCTCTCGGACGCCGGCCTGATCGACCGCTACCACCTGCTCGTTTTCCCGCTGCTGCTCGGTGCGGGCAAGCGTCTGTTCAGCGACACGGACAAGGACACCCAGAAGCTGAAGCTCGTCGAGCACGAGGCGTACTCCAACGGCCTGCAGAAGAACGTCTTCGACGTCATCCACTGACGCCGCGGTCAACGGATCAGCAACACCCACGCCTTGGTGCCTCGTGCACGACGACGTGCTCCTCACCGATGAGCATGCCGTGGTGCAGCTTGCCCTGCCGCCCGGCAGCCTCCAACGAGATGACCACCCCAGAGGTGAGGACCGTCTTCATCAGTGGCAGCAGTAGGGAGGACAGCTTCCCGTCCTCCTCGATCAGAGCGCAGTCCAGCAGTTCCTTCCGGGCCGCCGTGCTCGTCGGGCACCTCGCCCCCTGCCGCCGGCTCGGAGAACACGATCACTTGCTCTTCTGCCAACCGGAAGCGGGGGCGGGAAATGCCGAACGAAGGCATACACACTCACTTGGTAGTCGCTCAGTACTGGGACTCGGCCCAGAAGCTGAAGATTCTCGAAAAGCCCGCCCGTACAGCGCCGCGCCGCGTGAGCACGGACCGGTCGACTCCGGAGAAGAGAGCCGCGAGGGAGATGTCGGCGGCCAGGACCCGGCCCACCGCCTGCACAGTTACCTTCTTGCCGCTTCCGAGGCCCGACTGCCGCACCGTGATGACGGCACCGGGGTCTTCGTCGTCCGGCTGCCGGGACAGCTCGTACGCCCGGCGGTTGATCGCCGTGAGTCTGTATGCGTCGCCCAGATACGTCATGTGCAGGGAGCGCCCCCGGTGCGTCGGCGCCCACCGGTTCCGGCTCATCCGCACGAGCCCGTCGCCCACCCGGAGCGTCGCGCGGTTAAGGGTCGGCATCGACACGACGTCCGTGTGCGCACCGCGCGTCTCGAACGTGGCCGTGGGTATCAGTCCACCGCGCACATCCGTGACAATCACGTTCGGCATGTCGCGGCCCGCCGGGTACGCCACCCGGATGTCGCCGAACTCCGGAGAAGTGCCCTGCCAGCCGACCTTCGTGCGCCCGGCGGGCTGTTTCTCCTTCCAGTACGCGAGCGTGAACGAGCTGATGGTCGTGTGCATGTCTTTCCCTCGCTGGTCGAACGGGTTGAGGGCGCTACCCGGCTTCTTCGCCCCGTCGGCGATACCGTCCCCGATGTCCGAGGCCTTGTCACCCACCCAATCCCCGGTCTTCTCGATGCCGTCCTGCTGCCCCCACGGCTGGCCGAACTGCTGCGGCAGCTCTCCGAAGAGCACCGACCACGGCCTCAGCTTTTCACGGACGCATTCGGGTCCCCGCCTGCTCTTCCCCGGCATGGTGCCGGGCAAGCCGATCTCCACTCACGCGATGACTCAGAAGCCCGGCCGCAGTTGGTGCGAAGCAGAACGCATACCTGACGCGCTGACGCGGTATGCCGGGCACCTGTCGACGACCCTGACGACCCTGACCCCGTACGGCAGAAACCGAGCCCGGCCAAGCGTCGAGACCATTGCCGCAAGCCTCAACGAGGCAGCTGAACCCACGACTTGATGCCTCGCTGCGGCGGGTTGGCCTCGCAGGCACCCCACTCCCCGCCCCAGTCGTCCACAACAGCCGCCAGCAGCCAGAGCGCCTGCCGACGCCGCGTCTCGCAGAGCGTGGCCACGTCCGGTTCGGGGTGGTGGGGGTGCTGGTCCCAGACGAGGAGGCGGAGCGCGTCGTCGCGGTGGCGCAGGGATACGTAGAGCTCCTTGCCCGGGCTCATTCTGGCGGTGACTGCGATGAGTTCGGCCGCCGCGAGTGTGGTCGGCCAGATGTACGGGGCGAGCGCGTGCGCTTTCAGAGCGGCGCCGATCGCGGTACGGCCGATGAGCGCGCTGCGGATATCGCCGGGGAGGGTGAAACTCAGCGTGAGCCCGCGCGCGGAGCGACCCTTGGAGCGCAGGTAGGGCTGGGGGTACTGCTGCGGGTGGGGATGCGGGCTGCCGGGGTGCGGATACGGGAACGGCGTACGCGTCTCGGCGGCGGCCGGGCAGAGTGCGGCGAGTGGAGATGAGTGCATGGACTGACTCCCCTTGTACGGGTGGTGAGTTGGCGGCGTCTCTCTTTCGCGTGGGTGCGCACAGGTGGCTCACACAGTTGTGTTGTGGACGAGCAGTGGCCTGTCTCCCCGGCGCGGGCCTGCCCCTCCCAGGGCAGGAGGTTGCGGGCAGGACCGCGCGATGCACTTCCGGCTCGTCGTCGCTGTGTGAGCGTGCGTGACCCAATGTAGCTTCGGGAGGGCAAAATAACCCTCCCATTCTGGCGAATGAACCCTTTCGTGGCCGCGTCGCACGCGCACGCGGCAGACTGCCGGTGACCGCATGCGGAAAGGAACGGCATGGCAGCAAGGACGTCTCCCACCGAACGTCAGAAGCGGCTCGGTGCCGAGCTGCGGAGGATGCGCACATCGGCCGACGTCTCCGCCGAGTTCGCGGCCGGCCTGCTCGGCGTGGACCGTGGCAAGATCTCGAACATCGAGGCCGGCGCACGCCCCATCAGCCCGGACCGCCTACGCACACTGGCCTGCAACTGCGACTGCACGGACGAGAAGTACATCGACGCGCTCGTCGAGATGGCGCAACCACGCGGACGTGGCTGGTGGGAGAGATATCGAGGCACTCTGCCTCAAGGTCTGCTCGACATCGCCGAACTGGAGGCGCACGCGCTCCGCATGCGAGCTGCGTACTCGATGCACATCCCGGGCCTCCTCCAGACCTCGGATCACGCCCTGGCCCTCTTCCGGGTGGTGATCCCCCAGCTGCCGGAACGGGAGGTCGCGCTGCGACTTGCACATCGCGTGGAACGCCAAGGGGTTCTGGACGGGGATACGCCGCCGTCTTACACAGGAATCGTCCACGAGGCGGCACTACGAATGCAGTTCGGCGGCCGTGCCGTGGCGCGCGCCCAGCTGGATCGCTTGCTGCAGAAGTCCGAGCAGGCGAATGTGACGCTTCTGGTCATCCCTTTCGAGGCAGGAGCTTTCCCCGGCGCCGGGCAGACCGTCCTGTACGCAGAAGGACCGGTGCCTCAGCTCGACACCGTGCAGATCGACAACTCACACGGACCCCTCTTCGTCCACACGGACATTCAACTGGTCAAGTACCGCGCCCACTTGGACTGGATGGAAAGGATCGCGCTGTCGCCGGACAAGTCGCGGGACTTCATCCACAACATCGCACGCCAACTCTGAGGAGATGACCGATGTCGGACGTCAACTGGGAAGACTCATTCTGCGGAGAAGGTAACTCCTGCTTCCGGATCGGAACTGATGAACAGGGCAACAGCTACATCGCGGTCACCGGCGCGGAGGAGCACTTCCTCACCGACAGCCGCGAAGCGCTTCAGCAGATGATCCGTGACATCAAGGCCGGTAAGGCCGACCACCTGCTGTAACCACAGCGGCCCGGCACCACAACATGCGCGCGGTGCCGGGCCGTTGCTTGCTCAGCCTCCCCTGATCCGCGATCAGCCGCTCGTTGGTCCGAGTGTGCCGTTGACTGACGCGCAATGGGCGCGGATCGGGCCGTTGCTCCCGGACCGCACGCCGAAGCGAGGTGGCCGACAAGCGCGGCATCCGAGCGGTGATCCCCGTCCCGGCGGACCAGCGCGGTCATCGACTGCGTCGCGGGAGCCGGGGAGGCCCGCCACCGGCCTTCGACCGCGAGAGCTACAAGCAGCGCAATACTGTCGAGCGATGCATCAGCCGCCTGAAACAGTGGCGCGGCATTGCGACCCGCTACGAGAAGACCGCGACCATCTGCCTGGCCGGACTCCACATCGCAGGCATCTTCCTCTGGTCCGCCCGGTGATTCTTACGAACCGATCAGCCCCAGGTCAGCGGGTCGAGATGAAGGTAGAAGCACAGGCGGTCGTAGTCCAGGGCGATGCCGTACCTCTCGGCAAACGCCACATCCGCGGCCCGTGCCTGCTCCTCGTCCGTCCACGTCTCTCGCGCATTGGCGAACAGCAGTGCCAGGTCGGCGTAACGGTCGGCCAGCCCGAGGCGGCCCAGGTCGATGAAGCCGGACACGTCCAGGGTCTGAGGATCGAGCAAAATGTTGGGCAGGCACAGATCCCCGTGGCAGACGACTGTGTCGGCGACCTCCTGATCCCGTCGCCGAGGAATCTGCCGAGTGAGGCGGGTCAGCAGCTCCGTGGGGGGCGTGTGCTGCTGCTCTACAGGGAGGAACTCCAGGTTCACGGCGTCCCGGGCCACGACGTCGCGTGCCACGGCGACCATAGCGTCCAGGCTCCGGCGGAATGGGCACTCTGACACGGGCACCTCGTGCAGCCGACGGACCGCGTCCGCGATGCGTTCCCAGGAGACTCGCAGGTCCTCAGCGGGCACCTGATCAGCAGGTATGCCGGAGACGGCACTGGTCACCAAGCAGGCACCCGCATCACCGGAGTACCAGTCGAGCACCCGGGGGCCCGGTACGCCCTGACCGCTCAGCCATGCGATCCGGTCACGCTCGGCCGTCAGGTCGGCTGCATCCGCAGCGGGTACGCACTTGGCATACCGAGTGGCACCCGCACTGCGAAAGACAAAAGCCCCCGACTCGCCCGCGGTGACAGGCAGCCACTCACCGCCACCCATGCCGAGCAGCGCCGACGATACAGCCTGAGGTCCGGAGTGGTCGCTCATAGCGGCAACCCTAGCCAGCTCGGCATTCCCAGCTCGAGGCCGTAGCATCCCCGCCCCTGCCACGACCCGGCGTGCGGCAGGAACGTGATCCGAACGAAACGGCCCAGGTCAGTTGGGGCTGCGTTGGATACGAGTCGTGTCCCACAGGAGGCCACGCCGGCCATCGGCCACCTGCGCAATCAGGGCCTGCCCACGCTGCCCCACCGCGAGATACCAAGTCCCCGGCAACAGATCGGCCACCACCCGCGGAGACAAGTCCTCCGCAACAAGCTGCCGGGACTCGGGCACTGTGAACCAGTATCCAGAGCGCTCACCGTCCGGCTTCCTCACGCGTGTGCCCCCGGGAGGACTCTCTCGCGCGGACATCGCTCTCATTATCAGGTCCGCATCGCGGTCAGGATGCGCCCCGTGCCTCCGGGGTCCCGGTTCGACCCGGGACCGGAGCGCGGAAAGAACGAGTGACAGCTCTCCGACCGGCCGGCCGCTGCCCGCAGCGCCCAGAACCACGTCCGCGTCCACATCGCGTTCCGCGAAGCGGAGAGCCGTTGCGAGTCGAGCAAGGCCTGCGGGGGACTGATGTCGGCCGGCATAGCGAAGCAAGTCCAGTGCCATTGCGGGACGTTCACCTGCACGCAAACCCTGCGCCGCCTCCATCACATCCATCGCCGAGAGCATCTTCGCCGCATGGACAAGAGATCGATGCACACTGTCCCTGTTCCCTGAATTCCAGAGATCCAGCAGCGCAGGTACCAGTTCACTCACCGGCAGCCCCTGAATCAGCACCGGAGGAGTCCGGGCTGCAGCGACAGGTTCTCCGGGCCCTGTGGCGTGAGCGGCCGGGGGTGGCACGGCGGTACCGGCCTTGTCTGCTTCTGTCGCCATGGCCTGACCGCGGTGGCCTGCCGGGGCAGGCTCGGCGTGCCCCGGATCGCGGGGTACGGCCGGCACCTCGATGTCGGGCACGCCGATGCGAGGCGGCCCTACCCGGCCCGCCGCTACGTGACCTGTACGTGTCGTCAGCTGATCGAAAGGCACCTGCGAAGGTGGTGGTGGTGTCGGTGCACCAGGGGGTTCCGCAACATCGACCGCAGGGCTGCCGACAATCGCGGTAAGTGCCTCGGTGACCTCTTCAGCCGTTGCTCGCCCAGCAGGATCTTTGACGAGCAGACGCAGAAGGACGGGCGAGAGATCACCTGCGCTCTGCATCGGCCGGGGCTCCCTGCCACAGATCGCCGCAATCAATGTGGCGTAGGTGTCTCCTTGGAACGGAGGCCGCCCTTCGACCATCTCGTACAACGTCGCGCCGAGCGACCAGAGATCGGAGGCCGCGTCACCACGGGCGTGCTGAAGCTGTTCCGGGGAGGCGTATTGCAGGGTCACGGGAGCGCCCCCGTCCCCGGTCATGGCTGTTGCGTCAGCCATGAGCGCGATCCCGAAGTCTGCAATGAACACTCTCTGGCCGGAGAGCAGGATGTTGGCCGGCTTCAGATCTCGATGCACGACCTTGGCTCGATGAGCCTCTGTCAGCGCCGCCAGTACGGCCAGTCCGATCTCCGCCACCCGGCGTACCGGCAGCGGCCCTTCATCGTCGAGCAGCTCCTTGAGGGACGGCCCCTCCACGTGCTCCATGACGATCACGGGCGGATCGATCCGCGAAAGGATGTCAAACACGGTGACGATGCCGGGATGCTGACTGAGACGGGCCAGCGCCCTGGCTTCCCGCCGAAAGCGCTGCACCTGACGGCTTCGCTCCTCCTCACCGACGGCGAACCCGTAGAGGATCTCCTTGAGGGCGACGTTCCGGTCCAGTTCCTCGTCGTGAGCGAGCCAGACGCGGCCCATACCGCCCTTCCCAATGGCCCTGATCAGTCGGAATCGGCCATCGACCAGCTCACCTTGCTGCCCCATGACCATTACTCTAATGGCGCTTCACGCACACCGTGGAGATCGTCCGACAGGGCCGACCACCTGCTGCAACAGCAAGGGCCCGACCCCGCGACGCGCTCGCGGGGCCGGGCCCTTGTGTGTGCGGGTGCCTCAGGAAGAGGTGCCGCGCGGGAAGGAGACCTCCACCCGGCGGTTCTTCTTGCGGCCCTCTTCCGAGCTGTTGTCGGCGATCGGGTACTGCTCGCCGTAACCGCGGATGTCGAAGCTGACGGTCGAGCCCAGCTCCTTGACCAGCACCGATTGCACGGCGTTGGCGCGCTGCTTGGACAGCACATCACCATGGGCGGAGGAGCCGAGGTTGTCGGTGAAGCCGAAGACGCGCACCTTGGTGGCGTTCTGCTTCTTGATCTCGGCGGCGATGGCCGCGATACGGGAGTTTGCGGCGGAGCTCAGCTTGGCGCTGTCCTTGCCGAAGAGGACTTCGGCCTGGAGCGCGAACTTGATGTTCGCGTTGCTGTCCTCGCGACGCTCTTCGCCGCCCTCGTCCTCGATCACCTGGACGATGTCAAGGACCTTGGCGGGGGCGAGCGTGCCGCCTTCGGGCATTTTCAGATCAGGGTCGTTGGGGTCGAGCTTGACGGGGGGCACTGACGTCGCCTCGGTGCCGGGGGGCACGCTGGGGCCGTCGTCGGCGAGCGCCGACGACGCTCCGAACAACGTGGCGCTCGCCACCACCATGGCTGCCGCAACAGTAAGTCCGGCGGCACTGATCGGCTTCAGCCTAGTTCGGTTGTAGGTCATGTCAGCCGTCACCCTGAGATCTTCAGGGAAGCCGTCGCGAACGACGGCAGGGTGAAGTCAACCTCGGTCGTCGTACTCGGAGGCGCGGGGAACTGCATGAAGACTGGAATCGTCTTGCCAGCCAGCAGCGGCGGGATGCTTGTGGTGCAAAGGCATCGATACTCCGTGTCACGCAGCACGTAGTAACGCTTCTTCCCTGACTTATCCACCAGCGTGGCGCCAGCAACAGAGTTCGGGTTCTTGGAGGAGATCGTGCTCTCCGTGCCCGCCCACGTACTGGTATTGCGGGTCTCGCCACTGTCGTTCTTGATCTGTCCCTGAACGGTGACGAACCCTCCAGAGTCACGCTTGACCTGATTGATGACGAGCGTCAGCCCATCTCCCTTGACCTCGGCGAGTTTCACATTCGGGTCCACGTTGTCCCCGGCAGCAGTGTCTTCCTGCTCCGCCCCCTTGTCCCCATCTGAGGACTTGGACGGCGCGGAGGACGGCGACGAACCGGCGTCGTTCGTCTTTCCGCCACCATCAGTGCCGCAGCCGGTGATGGCCAGGGCCAGGGCCGCCGTCAGCGAGACGGCTGCCACTGCCCTTCGGGACTTGGTGGAGCGCCGAATGCTCATGGGTTCTTATTCCTTTACTCGTCGTTCGCTGTCAATTGTCGACCAGATGCACGTCGTAGAGAATCTTGCTCACCTGGGACCAGGGCGGAGGACTGCCCGGCGCGATTTCGACCATCCCGGCGTCCCCGCACGTGAAGATGTACAAGTCCTGGACACCGTCATCGTTGAAGTCCACGGACTTCCAGGTGCAGCGGAACTCGACTATGGCAGTGGCCTCAGCCTTCGCGAACGTCTTCTCCGTACCGGGAATCACCGACGAGTCCACCGGTTTACGGCCCTCGACCTCGACCTTAATCCGGTCTCGATAGCCGCCAGGTATCGGCTGGCAGTCGGTGACGTCAGCCTGATTCTCTGCGGCAAGCGCCTGAGCCGCAGGGCACCCGGTAACCGCGTGAGCCTGAAGGAACTGCTCCAGCATGTTCCCGGGGAGCGACGCGAGGAACGGGGCCTCAAAGTCCTCACGAGTCTGTTGAGCGGCAGCCAGCGCGGCAGCGTCCGCCGCACCCTGGGATCCATTACGCAGGGCCGCGGCCTTGCCGACAGCAAAGAATGCGAACACGAGGAAGAGCAGGCCCGCCACCATCACTACATAGATGGGGAAGGCCTGCCCTGCATCGTTGCGCGAACGACCAATCATCACTGAGTGGTGATGCTGTCCACCAGGCCCCGGATCTTCTGGCTGATCGCGCCACCGATACCCGTGGCCACGATCGCACCGATGATCGCCACGACCACCAGGATGATGCCCAGGTACTCGAACGCCGTCTGACCGCGGTCCTTGGCCGCGTAACGCTTCTGGATCGCGCTGACCGCGGTGTTGGCCCAGCCGTTGACGCGTACGGCGGTCTTCAGGGTGATGTCCGACATGGTGTTCCCCTCCGGGTTCGGCCGACCGGTAGCCGGCCGACTCGCACGTTTCTTTGGTGTCGCCCGCGGTACCGGCTTCCTCCTGGCCGGTGCCGCTGGCGACATGAGAAACATACGGCTGCACACCCTGCTCGCCGGAGGGTCCCAGGGCCCATTCCCGGGCCCAAAGAACCAGTTGGCCCTGTGCCGGTACGTGCTGGGCCCGACGCCCCGCACGCACCCCCACAGCCCCCCTCCCTCGCTCAGCCACGATGACCACCGGCCCCGCGCGTCCCTGGTCCCGCCGTGGGGGCCGTGCCGAGCCAGCGGGCGATGGCCTCGCTGCGACTCGCGCTGTGCAGCTTGGTGAAGATGCGGTTGATGTGATTCTTCACCGTCTTCTCGCTGATGAAGCAGGTGGCGGCGATCTGCTGATTGCTCATGCCGGACGCGATCAGCTCCATGACCTCCACCTCTCGTGAACTAAGCCCGTACTGCTGCCTGTTGAGAGCCACGCCCGGCCCCCCGGTCACGGAAGACTGTGCCACAACTGGTTGCAGATGCGAAAGACCCTGTGATGGTCGGACTGGACGCGCCGCAGGTGGAGACGGTTCAGGTTTGGGCACATGTGCAGGCGCACCGTGTTGCTGAACGGAACTTTGACCGTGGCCGTCGTAGCCGGGTCCTTGGTATGGAACGCCCGTGGTCAGGGCCGCGCCGAGTCCCTCCGGGAGCGGTCGTCCCTGTGGTCCGGGACCCTGGCGCATATGGGCGAGGAGGGCGTTGGCCGCAGTGGCGGTGAAGTGGGCCCGGCCGTTCTTGGTGTCGCGTACGGCCTGCACCAGTTGGTCGGCTGTGAACTCGCCGTGGACCAGATAGCCGCCCGCGCCCAGGCGGAGCGCCTCGTGGACAATCTCGCTCTCGCGGCTGTAGGTCAACATCATGACCGGTGCGACCTGCACGAGGTGAGGTAGAGCGGAGATGCCGTCGACGCCGGGCATCCGAACGTCGAGCAGAACAACGTCCGGGCGGTGCAGAACGGCCATGTCGTAGGCCTGGCGGCCGTCTGCGGCCTCTGCGACGACTTCGATGTCGTCGCGGCCGGAGAGCAGGACGCCCAGGCCGGCCCGGACCACGGGATTGTCGTCAGCGACGACGACCCGCAGGGCGCCGGGGACGGGCGTGGGTGCCGCCGCAGGGAAGGGAGGCAGAGACTGGGATGCCGCGGACTGCTGGGGGACGGGGGCGGGGAACGCGTGGGAGCTGGGCTCCGAGTTGAGCGGGGTGACGTGCGAGGACGTGTGCTGGGAGGCGTGGTTCTGTGCTGCCCAGTTCTGGCCCGACGCGCGGGAGACGTCGTCCGGCATCTGCGACCTCCTCTCAGGGGTTCTATGGGGGGTGAGGGTGGGGTTGAAGCAGTTCAGTTGGGCTTGCTGTCCAGTCCGGTTGTTGTTCAGTTCCGTTGCTCTGCGTCGGCAGCGGTGTGCAGAGCGGCTATCGGGAGCTCCAGGCGCACCTCCGTGCCTTTGGCGGCCTGGCCCTTTCCAATGCGGATGCGAGCGCCGATGGATGCGGCGCGTTCGACCATGCCGACGAGGCCGAAGTGCCCGGCGTGCCGGAGGTCATCGAGCGTGGTGCCTGCGGGCAGTCCGCGCCCGTCGTCGTACACGCTGACGCGCAGGACATCGCCCTTCACGCCGGCCAGTACAACGAGGTAGGTGGGTTGAGCATGGCGGTGCGCGTTCTCCATCGCTTCGGAGGCGACAGTGAGCAGCTGGCGCGCGACGACCTGGGGGACATGCGGGATCGGGGCGTCGTTGAGGAGTCGGAAAGTAGCTGTGAGGGCGTTACGGCGTGTGAAGTCATCGGCACGCGCCCTGAGTTCACGTACTACGTCTACGCCGCCATCGAGTCCGGACTCACGGCGCAGGTCGGAGAGGAGTTCACGGGACTCGGCAGCGGCCCGGCGGGCGGCGCGGGCGACCAGTTCGGCCTGGTGCTTGACGGTGAGCGGGTCCATGCGGTCGGACGAGCCGGCCAGGCCATCGGCGGCCAAGGCGAGGCCGTGCAGGGTCTTTGCGACCGAGTCATGCATTTCTCGGGCGAGCCGGGTGCGTTCGCCCTCCACGGCCTCGTTGACGGCGAGGCGGGCCCTGGTCTCGGTAAGGGCCTGGCTGGCTGTCCCGAAGCGGAGAAGCAGATTGCGCAGGGTGACACCCACCGCACCCGCGATGATGCAGAAGCCAGGGAGGAGGACCGCCGTGGCATCAGCAGGTTGCAGCTTCGGGTCTGTGTTGTACACACCGAGAACGATGACGATCTGGAGGGCGGCGAAGACCGCCGCGCCGCGCCAGCCGTAGACGAGTCCGGCCAGCAGCGGGGTGCAGACGGTGACGTACGCGAGGGTGGACTCGGGAGAAGCGGTGATCAGCAGCAGGGCTCCGAAGAAGGCGTCTATGCCGAGGAGCCAGGGGTGGCGCAGGAGTACGGGACCGAAGCGTTCCCAATCGCGGAACAGAACGTACGAGCCCATGAAGGTGACGAGGATGGCTGAGCCGATCAGCCAGGAGGCCAGGCCCGAGGCGGTGTGGCCGATCGCAAACGGGGTGGCTATGGCGATCATCGCGAGCCGGAAGCCGAAGACCTGCCGGCACATTGCCTGGAGCGCGTTGAGCTGGATCGCGAACGCCGGGCGTGATCCGGGATCGGTGATCGCCTGACGCACCTCCGCATTCAATCCGGTCTGGATGCTGCCGAGTTGGAACGACATGAGCCTGTCACCTCCCTCTGGCCATCCTGCTCACCGTCCGCGTCGCTCACGTCATCCGCCCGTGAGGAAGCTGAAGTCGACGTTGGCTCCGTAGACAAAGCCGACCGTCAGCAGCACCAGGGTTCCAGGGAGGAGGAAGGTGGTGACTGCGAAGGTCGCCTTGGGGACGGCCCTGGCCGCTTTCCTGCGGGCGTTCTGGGCGTCGGTGCGCCGCATGTCATTGGCAATCTGGATCAGCGTCTCCACGATCGGCGCACCCAGCTCCTCGCCCTGCTGGAGCGTGGTCACGAACATCGCGACCTGCTCCGAGTCATTGCGCTTGCGTAGCTGCTCGAAGGCCTCGCGGCGGCTGACTCCCATGTCCATCTGGCGCAGGGTGATGCGGAGTTCATCGGCCCAGGGGCCCTCGTACTTCTCGGCGACGCGTCCCAGCGCCTGACGGAAGCCGAGGCCTGCCGAGACGACGACGGCGAGGACGTCGAGGAAGTCGGGGAGCGTCCGGTCGATGTGGTCCCGGCGGACACGGACCGCCGACCAGATGCCGACCTCGACCCAGAACAGGCCGAAGGCGATCAGCAGCAGGGAGAGGAAGATCTGGCCGCGGATGATCATCGTGAAGGCGCCGAACGCGCCGAGTCCGCCGTAGACGGCGCGGCGTGCGGCGTAGCGGTCGATGGTCAGGCCGCCCGGGTTGCCCGCCATGTCGATCTGGCGGCGCTTCTTGTTGACGGCCTTGGGGCCCATCATCCGCAGGACCGCAGGGGCCCAGCGCATGCCGAGTCGGTCGATGCCGGAGCCGACCGCGCTGGTGCGGGTGGAGCCGACCTCCAGGGCGATCGCGAGGTCACCGGGGAGCTTCGCGTCGCGCCGGTACATGCGGATGCCGGCGATGGCTCCGTACACCGCGAGACCCATGACACCGGCGAGCAGAAGGTCCATGTGCGCCCCGCCCATCAGACGTCGATCCGGGACATGCGGCGGATCACGACGAATCCAATCGTGTACAGAACGATGGAGACGATCACCGCGACCTGGCCGATGAAGGCGCCGGTCATACGGTCGAGTGCGCCGGGCATGACTGCGTTCATCAGAAGCATGGCGCCCAGGCCGAAGATGGGGACGGCGTAGGCGGTGACAGTGACCTGGGAGAGCTGGGTCTTGACCTCACGCCGGGTCTCCTTGCGCTCCTCCAGCGTCTCGGTGAGGTTGCGCAGCGAGCTGACGACCGTACCGCCGGCCCGGTTGGACAGGACGAGGGTGGTGACGAGGACGACGAGTTCGCGGGAGGGCAGTCGGTCGGTCAGCTCACTCATCGCGTCCTCAAGGGGTTCACCGACGGCGAGGCGTCGGGAGACCCGGGCCAGTTCCTCGCCCGCCGGGTCCTCCATCTCATCGGCCGCCATGCTGATGGACGTACGCAGCGCAAGGCCGGCCTGGGTGGCGTTGGCGAGGATACGGGCGAGCTCGGGGAGTTGGTTGATGAAGCGTTCGGTGCGTTTGGTCCGCTGCCAGTTCAGGAAGGCGTTGGTGCCCCAGAGGCCGATGAGGGCGGCGACCGGGCCGAAGAAGCTGGCGAGCATGGACGAGGCGATCATCCAGAGGCCGGCCATGGCGGCGAGCGCATAGACAAAGAACTCGCCCGGTGTGATGTCGAGCCCTGTGGCAGCCAGCTTCAGTTCGAGTTTGCGGCCGAGGCCGGTCTTGCGCAGCCTGCTGTCGAGTCCCCGAAAGCGGCGGTGGCGACCGGTCTCCGGGATGTGGCCTGTGTGCGAGAGGCGGTCCACCAGGGCGTCCCGGTCGGCCTTCCCGCCGGAGTAGGCGTGAAGGCCGGTGACGCCCGTGACACCGCAGAGCAGTGTGACGCCGATCGTGAGAAGTGGGAGATTCGTCATGGCTCGGTACCTAGTTGGCCTCTCGGGTGGCGAGCTGTTCGGCGGATGCGGCGACTCCGAAGGCCTGCGGGATGGGCTGGCTGGCCATGTAGAGCCGCTCGGCGATCTTGCGCGGGATCGGGAGGTACTGGAACTCGCCGTTGATCCGCCCCTCGGCGTCCATCGGCTGGGCGTCGAACCGGGCGACGGTCACGATGCGGTACGGGTCGCGGCCGTGCGAGTCGAGGACGGCGATTTCGGTGACCTTGCGGGAACCGTCGGCGTGCCGGGTCAGCTGGACTATGACGTCGACGGCGCTGTTGATCTGGTCGTGCAGTGCTTCGAACGGGATCTTGATCTCGGACATCGAGGCCAGGGTCTGCAGACGCATGAGCGCGTCCTCGGCATTGTTGGCGTGGACGGTGGCGAGCGAGCCGTCGTGACCGGTCGACATCGCCTGGAGCATGTCGAGCGATTCACCGCCACGGACCTCACCGACGACGATGCGGTCGGGTCGCATACGCAGGGAGTTGCGGACCAGGTCACGAATGGTGATCTGGCCCTTCCCCTCGACGTTCGCCGGACGGGACTCCAACCGGATCACATGGCTCTGCTGGAGCTGGAGCTCTGCGGAGTCCTCGATGGTGACGATGCGCTCGCTGTCGGGGATGAGGCCGGAGAGCGCGTTGAGGAGCGTCGTCTTGCCGGTACCGGTGGCTCCGGAGACGATCACGTTGAGCTTGGCCTGGACGAGCCCGGAGAGCAGGATCAGCATCTGCTCGTCGAGCGAGCCGACGTTGATCATCTCCTGGAGCGTGAAGGCCCTCGGGAACCGTCGGATGGTGAGCGTGGCGCCAGTCAGCGACAGCGGCGGGATGATCACGTTGACACGCTCACCACTGGGTAGACGCGCGTCAACCATGGGGTTCGACTCGTCGACGCGGCGGTTGACGGTCGAGACGATGCGCTCGATGGTCTGCATCAGCTGCTCGTGCGAACTGAAGCGCATCGGGAGCTGTTCGACCTTGCCGCTGCGCTCGACGAAGATCTGGTCCGGTCCGTTCACCATGATTTCGGTGATGGACGCGTCTTCGAGGAGCGGTTCCAGAATGCCGAGACCGAGGGCCTCGTCGACGACCCGGCGGATCAACTGGGTGCGTTCGACGGTCGAGAGGACCGGTCCTTCGCGGCTGATGATGTGACTGAGTACGCGCTCCAGCCGGGCCCGCCGGTCTGCGGCGGCGAGCGAGGACATCTCCGCCAGGTCGATCTCTTCGAGCAGCTTGGCGCGGTAGGTGGCCACCATGTGGCTGTCCTCCCGCGCCCCGCTGTTCTTCTCGGGGGCGGTCATGCGTGCCCGCAGACTCATTCCGTAACTCCTCGTTCCAACTCGCTTGTTGAGCCGCTGGTGAGGCAGCGGCACCTGCGCCGCGGGGGTCAGGTGCGGGGCATCGTGGAGCTTCGTTCGGCCCAGCCCCAGATGTTCACGCCCGGAAGGATGTCAGGCACTTTGACGCGAGCGGTGCAGGTGACCTCGTCGAAGGAGGAAGGTCCTGTGATGTGCGCCCGGCGGGCGGTCCAGTCGCTCATCGCGTCTTTGCCCGCCCCCTCGTCACAGCCGCCCGTCGACATGCTGGCCATACGGGCTGCCGCGCGGGCCCCGGTCCCCGCCTGGTTGGCGGCGTACGCGGCGAGGCCGGCCTGGATCGCGAGGAGACCGACCAGGAGCAGCAGGGGGATGAATCCCAGATACTCGATGGCGACCTGGCCTCGGTCATGGCTGGTGGTGGTAGTCGCCGTCCGGCCAAATGTGTGCGTGCGCTTGGTCATCGCTCAGCCCTCCAACGGCGCGGCCGCATAGCCGGTGACCGGGAACTTCCAGTTGAGGACGCCGGGCACCAGGACCGGCACCTGCAGCTTGACCTCGGCCGTGTACATACCGGACTTGGAGCGGCACTTCGGCTGCTTCATGGCGTCTCGCCAGGCCTTCGGCAGGTGTTTCTCGACCGCGTCCCGGCATTCCTTCAACCGCAGGCCCTGTGCAACGGCGCCCTTGTGCGCCGCCTCATCTGCCGCGTTCCCCGCCAGGCTGAACGTGTAGCCGATCAGCGCGCACTGCCAGAGCGCGACCGCCAGCAGGATGATCAGCGGTGTGACACCCAGAAACTCGATCGCGGTCTGACCGCGGTCACGCTTGCGGCCGAGCAGCCTGCCGTACAGCCGGCCCCGCGTCCGGTCACGCGTCAGGCGGCCCCGCGCCGGGGACGGATCACCGTAATGCCTTCCCCGTATCTCCGTGTCTGTCGTCTCGGTAATTGCCATTGGTCAACTTGCCCCCTTGGTCGTCGCCCGGTTCCCGGCGTCGCCGTCGCGTCTGCCGATGCGTGGGCGCCCGATCGAGCCTCGGTCGTTCTTGAACATTCCGCCGCTCTTGGCGCCGCTCTTCTCGGCCTTCTCAGGAACCTTGACGATGCCGAGCTCGCCCGCAAGGGCCCAGAGGGCCTGTTTGACGGTGCTCTTGGAATCGAGTTCGTGCAGCCGGCCCGCGTCGACCACGCTCTGGAGTTCTTTGAAGTTCGCGGGAACGGCCGTGTTGGCCGTCCGGGTCCCGGTGATCTTCTCGATCAACTGCGGCTGGATCTCGGTGTTGCGGATGAACCGGTTGACGATGGTGACCGTCTCCTCCGCCTTGCGGATCTGGAGCCGGTCCCACATCCGTACGAGGCGCTTGGCACCGCGCACCGCGATCACATCGGGTGTCGTGACCAGCAGCGCCGTGTCGGCCATCTCGATGGCCGCGGCGCTCGCTCCCTGCAGCTGGCTGCCGCAGTCGACCACCACGACCTCGTAGCGCGAACGCAGGGCACTGACGATCTGCCGGGCCGAGCGGTCGCTGACTTCCTCGGCACTCTCGCCCTCACCGGGTGCCAGGAGCAGCGCAAGGCCGGAGCTGTGGCTGAACACGGCGTCGGACAGGACACGTGGTGAGATGTCGGTGATCGCCGACAGGTCGACGATGGAACGCCGGAACTGCACATCGAGGTACGAGCCGATGTCACCGGCCTGGAGGTCCAGGTCGACCAGCGCGACGGAGCGCCCGGACGCCTGGGCCGCCAGGGCGAGTTGTACGGCCGTGACGGTGGCTCCGACGCCGCCCTTGGCGCCGCTGACCGTGATGACCGTACCGCCGGGGCCGGTGAAGACATCGGCCCCGGCGCTCAGGTGTCGTCGGACGCCGACCGACCACTGGGCGGCGGACTGAACCCGGTTGGCCAGTTCCTCGTAACTCAGGGGGAGGGTGACGACGCCTCGCGCTCCCGACTCCATCGCGGACGAGAACAGACCGGGGGTGACATCGGCGGTGATCAGCACGACCCCGATGGCGGGGAAGCGCAGGGAGACCTCCCGGATCAGTTCCAGTGCCGGCACCGGACCGATCCGCTCGTGGACCAGCACGACCTCGGGCAGTTCGTCGAGCGACTCGCCCGCGAGCCGGGCGAGGGTGTCGATGAGCTGCGTCGAGTCACCGACCGGAGCGGCCGGCTCCGCCTCGGGGAGCTGGCTGAGCAGGGTGGAGACGGATCTGGCCGCGTCGACGTCACCGACAGCCGGGAGGATCCTGGTGGTCATTCGATCCTCACTTGTCCTTGTCGAGCGTGTAGGTGCGGTCGCCCGGGCGGATGGTGGCGTCGCTGCCGGAGGCGAGGAGCGCGAGGCGTACGTGCTCAGCGAAGGACTCGGCGTAGGCGATGCGCTGGGTGTCGAGCGTGTTGAGCGCGAAGGTGATCGGGACGGCCTCGGTGCCCATGTTGGACTTGCCGTCGCGGCTCGGCTCCAGGGCGGTCAGCTTGCCGACGTCCAGCACCTTGGCGTTGGAGACGATGACCTTCGACTGGGAAGGGGCGCCATCGTTCTCACCTGCGAAGGTGGCGTAGATGTTGACCGTGGCACCGGGGGTGATCTTGCCTGCGACGCCGGTCGCGGCGTCGATCATGATGGCGATCTCCTGCTCCCCGGGCTGCAGTTCGGGGCGCTTCTGCATCATGTCGGACTGGAGCAGCGAGCCCTTGCGCAGCTGGGTGACGGCGATCTTGCCGTTCACCTCGGAGAGGTCGGTCACCGCGTTGGTGGAGAGCCAGCGCTTCGGCATCGAGATCTTCTCGAACTGCCCGGACGACAGGGCGGTATAGGGCGCTACATCGGATTTCAGCTGGTAGGCCGAGACCTCGGGGCCGACCTTGGAGTTGACGTCGCTGATCACCGAGAGCACGCCGGCGAAGGCGCCGAAGGCGCACAGAACCGACAAAAGCAGGAGTATCACGCCGCGGCGCTGGCGGGAGTTCATGGGCCGGACAACCTCGTTCGAATCGGATGCGTGGGGCAGCGGACAGGAGGGCGTCTACGGAGGAAAGCGGAAGCGCTAGGACTGCGGTGGTGCGGGCGCTCCCTGGCTGAGGACACCGGCGGAGTGCATTCGGGTCTCGGCCGCGGGTAGCGGGGAGGAGCAGAACCCGCAGCGGTCACCGATGAGGTCCATTCCGCACCAGTGGCAGTTCTCGCGACGTACGGAGGACACCAGTTGGTACAGGACGGAGATGTCTGGAAGATAGGCAGCGAATTCAACCAGTTTTCCGGTTCCCCACCATGCTGGGGAATCAGAAGGAAGCGCGGCCTCGTGAATGGACTGGACCTGCCACGCGGGCGCCAGGGTCTGCTTCACCCACTCGGACTGCGACTGCCCTTTGGCGATCACCAGATCGGTGGCGAATTCCGGGCCGGTCGGTGGGTCCGCCTTCGGGCCGACCTTGACGAGCTGCGGGTCCGGCCCCGCGACCACGGCGAACTGGGAGCCAGGCACCCAGGACTTCGCGTGTGTCCTGAGGTCGACCGGGACCCGGTCGAACTTGGTGACGGAGTTCAGCAGGGCGCCCGCGTGGATGTAGTGGGACAGCAGCCGGGCGGCGGAGGCGACCACTCCCGGACTGAAGTCACAGATGGACAACTGGCGGAGCTGCCTTACGAGTACGGCGACGCCCAAGGGGGGGAGGTCCACCTTGAGCAGGGCGATGCGGTCGCTCTCCAGAACGGACCGCACGGAGTAGAGCCGGCGTTCATGGGCGGGCGCGATGCCGGTCGGGTAGACGGCGACGACGTAGCCGTGCTGTTCGAGCAGCACGTGCATGTCACCGATGGCCATCTCCAGCGCCTGGGCGTCGGGTGCCTGCAGCAGGGCTGCTGTCGGTGTCTGCTGGTCGGTCGGAGGTAGTACCAAATCAGCACTGGTCACTGCTATTGCGGTCGGCACGCTGTTCCCCGTTTCGGCTCCGGCCAAACGACGGTCATGACGTCGGCCGCAATCGCTCCTGCTCCGCGGTTCTGCCTCAGCACTTTATCCACGTCTTACCTGGCAGAGAACACTTTTCGGAGGTCAGTACGACAACCTGTGAGAGTCGCCTGCACAACATCTCCATGCTAAATCGGACCAAATCGAAAATCGTTAACTCCTGTACCACTGCGGAGTGTTACGAATCCACCTTCTGATTACCTGCCGCCGGAAATTAATCTCCGCACGTCAGGCCGGATGCGGAACCTGCCGCACGGGACTCCGACGGGGCCGGATCGTCACTGTCCGAGCATCTGGGCCGCGTCACCCACACGAGGGGCACCCGGCTCAACAAATCGTCAATTCGTTGGGGGCCCACGGCCGTTGCGGAACCTCTGAACGACCGTTCGCGGGTGACCGACGGGGCGGCCGCGGAGCGCTCCGGCGACCACGGCCCGCACAGCCGGCATTGCCAGAGGTCTTGACAACTTGATTGGTCTGGACCAGTTTATCGGCCAGCGGTGACCACCGTCGTTCAACTGCACTCCCCCTTCATCCCCGCGCCACTCCCCGGACGGCCCGGGTACCGCCGGTCGACCCCGCCGGCTCATCCCAGGTACCCCGCCCGGCATCCCCAACTCCCCCACGGAGGCAGCAAGTGGAACCTTCCCCCGTCAGCGGCCACAGAATCCGCAGGCGCCACACCCGGCCGCTCCTCGGCGGAGCCATGGCCGTCCTCGCAGCAGGCGCGCTGACCGCCACCGCTCTCGTCGGCAACGCCGAGGCCGCCGATGTCAACGTCGCCAAGAACGCGGGCTTCGAGTCGGGGCTCGCCAACTGGACCTGTTCCGGCGGCAGCGGCACCACCGTCTCCTCCCCCGTGCACGGTGGCACCGCCGCCCTCAAGGCCACCCCGGCCGGCCAGGACAACGCGAAGTGCACCCAGACCGTGGCCGTGAAGCCCGACTCGACGTACACGCTCAGCTCCTGGGTGCAGGGCGGGTACGCGTACATCGGCGCGAGCGGTACCGGTACCACCGACGTGTCGACCTGGTCCCCCGGCTCCAGCAGCTGGACCCAGCTCACCACCAGCTTCAGAACCGGCCCGAGCACCACCTCGGTCACGGTGTACACGCACGGCTGGTACGGGCAGGCCGCCTACCTGGCGGACGACATCTCGGTCAGCGGCCCCGACGGCGGTGGCGGCACCGATCCCGCGCCGGAGATCCCCGCAGCGCCCGCCGGTCTCGCCGTCGGCGCGACCACATCCTCCTCCATCGCCCTGTCCTGGAACGCGGTGTCCGGCGCGACCGGCTACACCGTCTACAAGGACGGCGCGAAGGCCACCACGTCCACCGGGACCTCCGCCACGATCACGGGCCTGACCGCCGACACGGCGTACCAGTTCGCGGTGACCGCCACCAACGCGGCCGGTGAGTCCATCAAGTCCGCGACGGTCAGCGGGCGTACGGCCCAGTCGGGTGGCAACCCCGACCCGGGTACCTCGGTGCCCAAGCACGCGGTGACCGGTTACTGGCAGAACTTCAACAACGGCGCGACCGTGCAGAAGCTCAGCGACGTGCCCGCGAACTACGACATCATCGCGGTCTCCTTCGCCGACGCCACGACCACACCGGGCGCCGTCACCTTCAACCTGGACACGGCGGGCCTGAACGGCTACACCGTCGACCAGTTCAAGGCCGACATCAAGGCGAAGCAGGCGGCCGGGAAGAACGTCATCATCTCGGTCGGCGGTGAGAAGGGGTCCGTCTCGGTCAACAGCGACGCCTCCGCCACCAACTTCGCCAACTCGGTCTACTCGCTCATCCAGGAGTACGGCTTCAACGGCGTCGACATCGACCTGGAGAACGGTCTCAACTCCACGTACATGACGAAGGCGCTGCGCTCGCTGTCGCAGAAGGCGGGCTCCGGCCTCGTCATCACGATGGCACCGCAGACCATCGACATGCAGTCCACCTCGGGTGAGTACTTCAAGACGGCGCTCGGCATCAAGGACATCCTGACCGTCGTCAACATGCAGTACTACAACAGCGGTTCGATGCTCGGCTGCGACGGCAAGGTCTACTCACAGGGCTCAGTCGACTTCCTCACCGCGCTCGCCTGCATCCAGTTGGAGGGCGGCCTCGACCCGTCCCAGGTCGGCCTCGGTGTCCCCGCGTCCACCAGCGGTGCGGGCAGCGGCTACGTCTCGCCGTCGATCGTGAACGCGGCCCTGGACTGCCTGGCCGTCGGCACCAACTGCGGCACCTTCAAGCCCGCGAAGACCTACCCGGGGCTCCGCGGCGCGATGACCTGGTCGACCAACTGGGACGCCAAGTCGGGCAACGCCTGGTCGAACGCGGTGGCCCCACACGTACACGGCCTGCCGTAACCACTGTCCGGCACCAGTGACCAGCAGCGCCGCCGCTCCCCCGGCGGCGCTGCTGCATGTGTCCCGGGCCTGTCCCGGACCCGGGCGCGCTGTCCGGGACAGGTCCGCCCCATGGCCTCGCGGGCACCCGCGTGCCACCGTGGTGGGGGCACGGTGGTGCGACAGGGGGAGTGACATGGCCGGGGCGCGGGTTCAGGCGCTGGGTGCGGACGATCCGACGGTGCTCGGGCCTTACCGGCTGATCGGGCGGCTGGCCTCAGGCGGCATGGGGCGGATCTACTTGGCCCGGAGCGACGGCGGGCAGAGCCCCGGGGAGTCCGGCCGGGGAGCCGAGGGCGCCGGTGGGCTCGTCGCGGTGAAGACGCTGCTCGCCGAGGGGGAGGTCAGCGATGTCGACCGGCGGCGGTTCGCCCGGGAGGTGACGCTCGCACAACGGGTCGACAGCGCGCACACCGCGCGGGTACGGGACGCCGATCCGGGCGCCGAGCGGCCCTGGATGGCCATCGACTACATCGCCGCTCCCCCGCTCTCCGAACTGGTCCGCACCTGCGGGGTGTTGCCCGCATCGGCCGTGCGATGGGCGGCGGCCGGCACCGCGGAGGCACTGGTCACCCTCCACCGGGAGGGCATCGTGCACCGGGACGTGAAGCCACAGAACGTTCTGCTGCCGCTCGACGGCCCCCGGCTGATCGACTTCGGCATATCCCATGCCAGCGACCTCACCCGCACCAGTCTCACCCTGGGCACCATCGCGTTCACCTCGCCCGAGCAGGCACGCGGCGAGCCGTCCACGGCCGCCTCGGACGTGTACTCGCTGGGCGCGACCCTGTTCCTGCTGGCCACCGGGCGGCCGCCGTACCGCGCGGACGGCGACACCCTGCGTCTGCTCGCCCGGGTCCAGCGCGGCGAACTCGACCTCGGCGGGCTGCCGAAGGAACTCGTCCCGACGATCCGTCCCTGCCTGGCCACCGACCCGGCCCAACGCCCCACGCCCGCGGATCTGCTCGGCCGGTTCCGGGCGGACCAGGCCGGGATGCCGGCGACGCACAGCGGCAGGCGCTGGCTGCCGCCGCGCTGGACGGAGCTGATCGGGGAGTACGCGGCCCAGGGCCGGGACCTCGCGCGCACGAACCGGATCGAACCGGAAGCCTTGACCGTCGACCAGCGCACGAGCGTGGTGCCGCCGCCGAACACCACCCGGATGTACACCGAGGAGCGCGAGGCGCACCTGCGGCGGCTGCGGGAACGCGCCGCGCGGGAACGGCAGCGTGCCGCCGAGGAGCACGAGCGGGCCGAGCGGGCACGGGCCGAGCGGCGTGCCCGTGCCTCGTCAGCACGGCCGTCGTCGTCCCCGTCCGCGGCATCGTCCGCGTCGGCACCCCGCCGCACACCCACACCGACACCGACACCGACACCGACGACACCGGCGGCGAAGAAGTCCTCGGGCAGCGGCTGGCTGCTCATCCCGGTCCTCTTCTTCGTACTCGTGATCTGGCGGCCCTGGGAGTCCTCGGGCACGAACAGCACCACGGGCAACACCAGCAGCACCGCGTCCGGCGGGAGTGCCTACGGTTCCACTGCGAGGCAGACCCCCACACCCACCCCCACGCCCACCCCCGACGCCATGGACCTGGCGTTCCGCGCCGTGCGTTCCGGCGACTGTCTCAACGTCTACGACGACGGGCACGGGAGGTGGAGCGCCTCGGTACCCATCCGGGTCGGCTGCGATTCCGCCAACGCCTATGTCCGCGTCACCAGCGCCACCTCCACCTCCGGTTCCCCGTACGACTGCAGCAGCGGAAACGGTCGCGGCGAGTGGCACCACTCGGCGGACGACGGGTTCGACACGACCCTCTGTCTGTCGCGTCAGTTCCGTAAGGGCCAGTGCTTTCCCGCCGACCTGAAGGGGAGCGTCCAGGCCGATCTGATGGTGGTCTGGAACTGCAACTCCGACCGTGTGCCGCTCGCGGGCTACTCGATCGTGCAGATCACCGGCTACTACCGGGCGCCCGAGTCGTACAGCGGCCAGATCTGCCCGACGGATGCCGGGCAGCAGTACTGGTACTGGAAGGTGGACGGCGACAAGAACATCGTCTGCACCCGCCAGTCCTGACCCGGACCCGGCACCCGGCACCCGGCACCCGGCAGAGTGCGGCCGACAAGGCGTGGCCGGCAGTTGCTCTAGATCACCAGGCTGAGCAGCGCCGCCACCGCGAACCCCGCGACCGACAGGACCGTCTCCAGGACCGTCCAGGACTTCAGGGTGTCGCGTTCGGAGATGCCGAAGTACTTCGACACCATCCAGAAGCCGCCGTCGTTCACGTGCGAGGCGAAGATCGAGCCGGCCGAGATCGCCATGATGATCAGCGCCAGATGCGCCTGGGACATGTCCTGGCCCTCGACCAGCGGCACGACGATGCCCGCGGTGGTGACGATCGCGACCGTCGCCGAGCCCTGGGCTACGCGCAGGACCACGGAGATCAGCCAGGCCAGCAGGATGACCGGCAGGCCGACGTCGTTGAAGGTGTCGGCGAGCGCGTCCGCGATGCCGCTGGCCTTGAGGACGGCGCCGAAGATGCCGCCCGCGCCGACGACCAGCAGGATGTTGCCGACCGGCTTCAGGGATGAAGTGGAGACCGATTCGAGGGACTTGCGGGACCAGCCGCGGCGGATGCCCAGCAGGTAGTACGCGAGCAGCAGCGCGATCGTCAGGGCGACGAAGGGGTTGCCGAAGAACTCGATGACCGATCGGAAGGTGGAGGGGTCCAGCGCGATGGAGGAGAACGTCGCGGCGAGGATCAGCACCAGCGGGGTGCCGATGATCGTGAGCACGGTGGAGAGCGCGACCGGATCCTCGCGCGGGGTGACCCCGGCGGCCCGCTGCTCGGCGACGACCGCGGCCTTGGCCTCCTCGGCTGCCTCGACCATGTCCTGCGGGACCTCGACGAAGATCCGCTTGCCGATCCAGGCGGCGTAGCCCCAGGCGGCGAGTACGGACGGGATGCCGACGACGGCGCCCATCAGGATGACCCAGCCGAGGGAGACATGGAAGAGTCCGGCGGCGGCGACCGGTCCCGGGTGCGGCGGCAGGAAGGCGTGGGTCATGGAGAGGCCCGCCAGCAGCGGCATCGCGTAGAGCAGGATCGACTTGCCGGAGCGTTTGGCGGCGGCGTACACGATCGGCGCCAGGACGAAGATGCCGACGTCGAAGAAGACCGGGATGCCGAAGATGAGGCCGGTCAGGCCCATGGCGAGCGGGGCGCGCTTCTCACCGAAGAGGTTCAGCAGGCGGGCGCTCAACACCTCGGCACCACCGGACACTTCGAGGATCGCGCCGAGCATCGTGCCGAGGCCGATGATGATCGCGACATGGCCGAGGATGCCGCCCATGCCGGATTCGATGACGGAGACGGCGGCGGACTTCTGGACCGTACCGAAGAGTTCGGTGACGGAGAGACCGGCACCCAGGCCGACGGCTATGGATACGGCGAGCAGCGCGACGAACGGCTGCAGTCTGACCTTGATGATCAGGAAGAGAAGGAGCGCGATCCCGAGGGCGGCGACGGTCAGCAGACCGGCGGTTCCGTCGATGAGCGGGAGGAGTCCACCGGTGTGGGGTGGCGTCTCGGCCGGTTGTGGGGTTGCGGCGAGCAGCATGGGTAACTCCGTTGTCGGAGAGGGCTTTTGGGTAGGGGGGAGCGCGGCACGGCGCTCCCGTGGTGCTGGGCGCCGTGCCGTGCGTGGTGATGCGGTGGAGCGGGTGCGGCAAGTGGATCAGCTGGTTCAGCCGAGGACCGCGAGCGCGTCGATCTCGATCAGCAGGCCCTTGGGGAGGCCGACGTAGACCGTCGTACGGGCGGCCGGGGCCGCCTTGAGGTTCTGCTCGCCGAAGTAGGCGTTGTAGATCTCGTTCATCTCGGCGAAGTGGTCGACGTCCGTGAGGTAGACGCGCATCATCATCACGTCGTCCCAGCTCGCGCCGCCCTCCTCCAGGATCGCCTTGACGTTGGCGAAGGTCTGGAGGGTCTGCTCGCGCAGCGTCGGACCGGCGGGGGTCGGGGCCTGGCCCTCGACGGCGGGGAGGAAGCCGACCTGGCCGGCGACCTGGAGGATGTTCCCCTTCTTCACGCCGTGCGAGAACTTCGCGGGCGGCGTGGTGTGGGTGCTCGGGGTGAGGGCGATCTTCTCGGTCATGGCTGTTCAGGCTTTCTTGGGTTGGTTGGTGCCGGAGTACTCCCGGCTGATGGTGTCGGCGGTGCGGCGCACCAGGGGGAGCAGGGTGAGGAGTTCCTCGGCCGTGACGACGACATTGGGTGCGGAGACCGACATCGCGGCGACGACCCGCCCGTCCGCACCCCGGATGGGGGCGCCGATGCAGTTGATGGACTCCTCGTGGCCGCCGAGGTCGGTGGCCCAGCCCTGTTCGCGGACGACGGCGAGCTCCTTGAGGAAGGCACCGGCGTTCGGGATCGAACGGGACGTGTACATGGGGTAGTCGAGCTTCTCGGCGATGGCGCGCCGCTCGGGCTCGGTGAGATCGGCGAGGAGCAGCTTCGCGACGGCGGCGACGGTGATCGCGACGGGCTTGCCGATCCGCGAGTACATCCGGACCGGGTAGCGGCTCTCGACCTTGTCGATGTAGAGGACCTCGTGCTCCTCGTACACCGCGAGATGCACGGTGTGGCCGCAGCTCTCGTTGAGTTCGACGAGGTGGGGGTGGGCGATCTCCCGTACGTCGAGGTTCTCGACGGCCTCCTGCGCGAGCGCGAAGAGGCGGGCGCCGAGGCGGTAGCGCTGGTCCTGCTGGCGGTAGACGAGTCCGTGCTCGTGAAGCGTACGGAGCAGGCGCAGCGCGGTGGACTTGTGGACGCCGAGCCGCTCGGCGACCTGGCCGAGGTCGGCGGGCCCCTGGGCGAGCAGCGGCAGGATGCTCAGCGCCCGGTCGACGGTCTGGCTCATGCGCGTGCCTCGCTGCCCTCGGCCCGGTCTTCGCCCGGGACGCCCCTCTTGTCCGTTCGCTCGCTGCGCTCGCTCACGTCGTACGTACCTCCTGGTCGTCCCCCGTCCACCCGGGGCCGAGACGAAGTCTCCCCCAGGCCTCGGCGTCCAGTGCGGCAAGGGCGTCGGCGTGAGCGCGGGCGGGAGGGTCGGTGAGGTCGCCGGGGACGGTGAGGACGGCGGCGGCCATGAGGTGGCCGTGCCGGACGCGGTCGCGTACGGGGAGGTCGCGGAGGGTGGCGGAGAGGAACCCGGCGGCGAAGGCGTCACCGGCGCCGACGGGGGCGACGACGTCGACCCGGAGGGCGGGGACGGTGGTGACGTCGTCGGCCTCGCCCGCGTCCGAGAAGACCGTCGCCCCGTCGGGCCCGCGCTTCACGACCAGCACCCCCGGCTCCGGCAATGCCGCGCGAATCGCCTCCGCGCCCTTCACTCCCCACGCCTCCTCCGCCTCGTCCTCGCCGACGAAGACCAGGTCGGAGCGGCGGGCCAGGTCCAGGAGCACCTCGGGGGCCGCGTCGGCGTCGCGCCACAGGCCCGGCCGGTGGTTGACGTCGAAGGAGATCAGCGGGCGACCGGGCCGCGGGGCGGTCAGGGCGTGGAGCAGGGCCAGGCAGTCCGCGGAGAGCGCCGCCGTGATGCCGGACAGATGCAGGACGCGGCCCGCGAACAGCGCCTCGTACGGGACGTTTTCCGGGGACATCGCGGAGGCGGCGGACCCGGCCCGGTAGTACGCGACCTCGTGCACATCGGTGGCCCGGTCCGTCGCCGTACGGAAGTAGATCCCGGTGGGCCGCGCCGGATCGCGCTGCACGGCGGAGGTGTCGACCCCGTAGCCGGCGACCGCCTCGACGAGATGGTCCCCGAACCCGTCCGCACCGACCCTGCTGATCCAGGCCGCCCGGTGCCCGGCGGCGGCGAGCGCGCAGGCGACATTGGACTCGGCGCCGCCGATACCGCGGCCGAAGGAGGGTACGTCGGCGAGGCGTCCGGGCTGCGACGGCAGGAACGTCACCATGGACTCGCCGAGGCACACGACTTCGGCGGCCGTGGCGGCGTCGGCGGTCCTGGCCGGGGTTCCGGACACTCGGGGCTCCTCGCGGGGTCGGCTGGTTCGGTGATGTGGCGGGGCAGCGGTTCAGGGAGAGGCGGCGCCGGCTGTCGGCTCTCGGCATTGACCCGGCGTCGGCTCGGATGTTAGACAGCGTTAAGCGATATGCGCAATGGGCGTTGCATATGCTGCAACGAATACTTCGATCGAGGAGGCCCCCTTGGCCGCCGACCGTCCTGTGACCGGACTTGCCGACGAGCTGGTCGACCACCGCTTCAAGGCGCTCCCGCCCGACGCGGAGGGCCTGACCGTCGGCGCCCTCGCCGCCGAGCGACGCAATCTCTTCACGGGCGGTTTCACCACTCCGGTGCTCGCTCTGTCCGCCGAGTCGGTCGAGCACAATCTCGCCCTTCTGGAGACGTACGCGGAGCGCCACGGGCTCGCCTTCGCCCCGCACGGCAAGACCTCCATGTCCCCACAGCTCTTCGCCCGCCAGCTGGAGCACGGCGCCTGGGGCATCAGCGCGGCGGTGCCGCACCAGGCGCGGGTCTACCGGGCGTACGGGATCCGGCGGATCTTCCTCGCCAACGAGCTCGTCGATGCCGTGGCCCTGCGCTGGCTCGCCGGTGAGCTGGACTCCGATCCGGACTTCCGCTTCATCTGTTACGTCGACTCGGTGCGCGGCGTGGAGCTGATGGACGAGGCGCTGCGGGCGGCGGGCGCCTCCCGTCCCGTGGACGTCGTCGTGGAGCTGGGCGCGGGCGAGGGCGCGCGTACGGGTGCCCGTACCGAGGCCGAGTGCGCGGCGGTCGCCGATGCCGTGGCCGAGACCTCGACGCTGCGTCTGGTGGGCGTGGCCGGTTACGAGGGCGAGGTGCCGGACGCGTCCGGCGAGCGGGTACGGGAGTGGCTGCGCCGGCTCGTCGCGCTGGCCGTCGGCTTCGACCGCGCGGGCCGGTTCGCGGCGTCGGCGGCCGACGAGGGGATCGTGATCAGCGCGGGCGGCAGTGCGTGGTTCGACGCGGTGGCGGATGTGTTCGCCCAGATCCCGGAACTCTCCGGTCCGGTGCTCAAGCTGCTGCGCTCGGGGGCGTACGTCTCGCACGACGACGGCCATTACCGCCACATCACCCCGTTCAACCGTGTCCCGGAGGAGGGGGCCCTGCAGCCCGCCTTCCGGCTCTGGGCCCAGGTTGTCTCCCGGCCCTCCCCCGAGCAGGCGTTCCTCAACGCGGGCAAGCGGGATGCGGCGTACGACCTCGACCTCCCGCAGGCACAGGTCGTACGGTCCGGCCGCGACGGCTCGGTCCGGCCCGCGGAGGGTGTCGCGGTCAGCGGCCTGTCGGACCAGCACACGTGGGTGCGTACGGAGCCGGGCGCGGAGCTGGAGGTGGGTGACTGGGTGGGGATGGGTCTGTCGCACCCGTGCACGAGCTTCGACAAGTGGCAGCTGATTCCTCTGGTGGAGGCGGACGGCACGGTCACGGACTACATCCGCACGTTCTTCTGATCCCTGCCCGTCCCTCCCCGTGACCGGGGGCTCCGCCCCCGGTCACGGCGCTCCTCGATCGCCGGAGGGGCTTGATCCTGGCGAAAGGCGGCCCATCCCATGGACCTGGTCATCCGTAACGCACACGTCATCGACGGCACCGGCGCCCCCGCCCACCGCGCGGACGTGGCCATCGGCGAAGGCCGGATCATCGAGATCCACCCCGAACACGCCCCCGGCCCGCGCCCCACCGGCCGCCGTACCCTCGACGCCGACGGACTCGCCCTCTCCCCCGGCTTCATCGACATGCACGCGCACAGCGATCTCGCGCTGCTCCGCGACCCCGACCACAGCGCCAAGGCCGCACAGGGCGTCACACTCGAAGTCCTCGGCCAGGACGGCCTGTCGTACGCCCCGGTCGACGACCGCACGCTCGCCGAGGTACGGAAGACGATCACCGGCTGGAACGGCGACGGTTCGGACCTCGACTTCGACTGGCGCACGGTCGGCGAATACCTGGACCGCCTGGACCGCAACTTCGACGGCCGGGGCATCGCGGTCAACGCCGCCTACCTCATCCCGCAGGGCACGGTCCGGATGTACGCGATGGGCTGGGAGGACCGCCCGGCCACCGATGCCGAGCTGACCCGGATGAAGGAGCTCGTCGCCCAGGGCATGGCAGACGGCGCGGTCGGCATGTCCTCCGGCCTCACCTACACACCCGGCATGTACGCGAACGACGCCGAACTCACCGAACTGTGCCGGGTGGTGGCCGGTTACGGCGGCTACTACTGCCCGCACCACCGCTCGTACGGGGCGGGCGCGCTCGGCGCGTACGAGGAGATGGTGCAACTCACCAGGAACGCGGGCTGCGCCCTCCACCTCGCCCACGCCACCATGAACTTCGGCGTGAACAAGGGCAAGGCACCGGAACTCCTCGCCCTGCTCGACGACGCCCTCGACGCGGGCGCGGACATCTCCCTCGACACCTACCCGTACACGCCGGGCTGCACGACCCTCGTCGCGATGCTGCCGAGCTGGGCGAGCGAGGGCGGACCCGAGTCGATCCTCACCCGCCTCGCGGACGACAGGGCGGCGGAGCGGATCCGGCACCACATGGAGGTGCTGGGCTCGGACGGCTGCCACGGTGTGCCGATCGAGTGGGACACGATCGAGATCTCGGGCGTCAGCGTGCCCGGCCTCGCCGGCCATGTCGGCCGTACGGTGGCCGAGTCCGCCCGTCTGCGCGGCGAGGCCCCCTGGGTGACCGCACGCCGGCTGCTCATCGAGGACCGGCTCGGCTCCACGATCCTCCAGCACGTGGGCCACGAGGAGAACGTCCAGCAGATCATGCGCCACCGTGTGCACACCGGCGGCAGCGACGGCATCCTCCAGGGCGACAAGCCGCACCCGCGCGCATACGGCACGTTCCCGCAGTATCTCGGCCGGTACGTACGGGAGTTGGGCATCCTGTCGCTGGAGGAGTGCGTCGCCCACCTCACCTCCCGCCCGGCGAAGCGGCTGCGTCTGACCGACCGGGGACACGTACGCGAGGGCTACCGTGCGGACCTGGTCCTCTTCGACCCGGCGACGGTGGCGGCGGGCTCCACATTCGAGGAACCGCGTACGTTGCCGGCCGGCATCCCGCATGTGCTGATCGACGGCCGCTTCGTCATCGAGGACGGCCGCCGGACCCAGGTGCTGGCGGGCCGGGCCGTACGGGGAACCGGACGCGCCCAGGGCCTATGAGGCATCCGGGCCCTCGGCCGCACGCTCCTTCGCCCAGGCCAGGTCCTCCTCGGTCGGGGCGTCGTCCTGGGTGAGGCTCGCCCGCCAGTAGCCGCTGAACTCCACGGCGGCCCTGGGCAGTCCGCGCTCCTCGACCAGGTGGCGGCGCAGGGTCCGCACCGCCCCGGCCTCACCGGCCAGCCACGCCGCACCGGACCCTGCGGGCAGTTCGGCGCCCCTCACCGCGTCCGTCAATGTCTCGCCCCGGTCCCGGTGCACCCAGTGGACGGTCACCTCGCCGGGCGAGTCGAGCAGCTGCTCCTCCGCCTCGTCGGCCACCTCGGCGTACACCACCGCCCGAGCCCCGGACGGGAGGGATTCCAGGAGCGTCCCGATCGCCGGGAGCGCCGTCTCGTCCCCGGCCAGCAGCAGCCAGTCGGCGGCGGGCAGCGGCCGGGCGTACATCGACGACGGGCCGACCATGCCGAGGACGTCCCCGGGGCGCGCGTCCCGGCCCCAGCGGGCGGCGGGTCCTTCGTCGCCGTGGAGCACGAAGTCGACGGCCATCAGGCCGAGCCGTCGGTCGTACGCGCGAACCGTGAAGCTCCGCATCAGCGGACGTTCGGGCTCGGGGATCGCGAGGTAGGCCTCGTACCACCGCATGCCGTACGTGTCGTCGGCGTCCGGCTCCGGCAGCCGGGGCACGTCCTGCCCCTCTCTCGGGAAGCAGAGCTTCATCTGCTGGTCGGGCCGGTCCTCCATGAGCTCCGCCGACGCGTCCCCGGCGAAGGTGATGCGTGCTGTCCGCGGGGTGATCCGCTCCACGCCCACGACCCGTACGTACGACACGGGCAATGCCTGCCCCATCGCGGCACCCACTCTCTGCGACTGATAGTTTATGCCGTAAAGAATTACCTCGGCGAAGTTACTTTATGGCATAAGGAGTCGCAAGTGGTGGTCTTTGCCGGACAGGGCGATGCCCGCCGTTCGATGTCCCTGCTGTGGCGCGCCGAGCAGCCGGCGCAGCCGCGCCGCGGCCCCGGGCCGGGCCCCAGGCCGGGGCTGAGCGTGGACGCGATCGTGACCGCCGCGATCGCCGTCGCCGACGAGGACGGCATGGCCGCGCTCTCGATGCGCGCGGTGGGCGAGCGGCTGGGCCGTACGGCGATGGCGCTCTACACCTACGTCCCCAGCAAGAGCGAGCTGCTGGACCTGATGTACGACGCCGTCCACGCCGAACTGCCCACCCAGTACACCGGCATCGACAACTGGCGTGCGGGACTGACCGATTGGGCGCGGGACACGCTCGCGTTCCTCCTCCGCCACCCCTGGGTGCTCCAGGTCTCCCAGGCCCGCCCGGTCCTCGGCCCGCACGAGTACGCCGGCCTGGACACGCTTGTACGCCTGCTGAACGGAACCGGGCTCGACGCCCCGCTCCTGCGGCGGCTGGTCGGCACGCTGTCCCACTTCGTCCGCGGCTGCGCCGGGACGGTCGCCGAGGCGCGGCAGGCCGCGGCGGTGACGGGCGAGTCGGACGAGGAGTGGTGGTTCGCCCGCTCGGCACTGCTGGGCGAGGTGGCGCCCGACTTCGCGGACCGTTATCCGGGCCTGAGTGCGATGGAGAGCGAGAGCACCCCTCAGCAGCCGCCCTCCGCCCCCGGCGAGGAGGCGATGCCGTACCTGGAACGCGAGGCGCGGGAGACGTTCACCGTCGGACTCGATGTGCTGCTCGACGGGATCGAGGCGGCGATCCGGCGTACGGGCACGCCGTGAGCCCACGAGCGCGCGTCGCCGCCACGGTGCCCGGTCGGCATCGCGGCGGCGTGGCTCACGAACTCACGGCTTGGGCAGGGCACACCCCGGCCGGTCGAGGTCGAACTTGTTGCCGGTACCGATGCACGGCACGATGCCGTAGGTCTCCTGGGCGTAGTTGATGCCCTGGCGCACCGTCACATTGCCGCTCTCGTCGACCTCGCACGGGTTGTTGTCCGTGCACTGCTGCCCGTCCTCGTTGCCCGTGTTGTTGACGGCGACGACCTTGCCGGTCGCGTTGTCGATCACCGGGGAGCCGGATGTACCGCCGATGGTCTGGCAGGCGGAGGTGTAGCGGACCGAGTCCTTCCAGGTCCACTCGCCCTCCTTTAGGCGGTAGACGAAACCGTCGACATTGCAGGCGTACGTGCGCTTCCAGTAGCCGGAGACCACCGTGATCGCGGTGCCCTGGACCGGGTGCGCGGTGTTGAGTTCCAGCGCCTTGATGCCGTAGCTGCTCTCGATCTGGGCATAGGTGCGGGTGAGTTCGTACACCGATATGTCGGTGTCGGTCATCGTCCCGTACGCGATCTTGCTCGCCCGCAGGGTGCCGACCCCGCTGCCCGAGGCGTTCAGCAGGGTGAAGCTCCGGGTGGACGGCTGGTCGAACACGACCTCGCCCGGCCCCGGGAATCCCGACTCCATGCAGTGCCCGTTGGAGAGCACGAGCGCGGGGTCGGTGGGCTGGGAGTCGGGCGTACGGACGACGGAGCCGGAACAGTTGCTGAGCGCGACGGTCCCGGCGAAGTTGACCGCTTTGGGCCTGAGCTTCGTCTTGACGGTGCCGGTCGCTGCCGCATCGTGGCCGGCGGCCGCGGTCGCGGGTGCGATTCCCGCCCCGAGCAGCAGAACGGTGAAGAGCGCGCCGACGAGAGGCTTCTTCATGTGGGGGGTCCCCTCTAGTGACCTGTGCAGGGTTCAAAAGGCCCCTGCGACCGAAGTTCCTTCGGTTTTGACATGCGCATGTTGGCGCACGGCAGGGGCCCCCACAAGGGGCGGTTTCAAGCCATCGGGTCTCGGGCCGTCCGGTCTCAGGCCGTCCGGACCGAGGCCCCGGTCTCAGGCCGTGGTCCGCTCCACCGGGATCCAGAGCTCCGCCTCGGCCTGTCCGGCGTCCTGCGACACCCGGGTGCGCAGGATCTCGGGACCGGGTCTGCTCCGGTACGGGTTGGACGGGAACCACTGGGTGAACACATCCCGCCACAGGTGCTGAAGTGCCTGCGGGAAGGGCCCGGAGTTCTCGAAGACGGCCCAGGCGCCCGCCGGGACCACCAGTGCGTCCAGGTCCTCGGGCACGGCCCCACCGGTCACCACGGCGTGGTAGTAGTCGAGTTCGGTCCCCTCCGCCCGGCTGTCGGCGAGGTCGTCGCTCACCGAGACGATTCCCTCCGGCTCCTGGTCGGACAGTTCCGCGATGCGCCGCACCGTCTCCTGTCCGATGCCCCGGATGAACTCGGCGATGGCCGGGTTCACCCCCTCGTGCACGAGGGGAACCCGCGCCTTCTTCCCGACCACACGGAACTCCTCCTTCTCCACGATCCGGTACCGCATGCTGCTGCTCCCTTCGACCACGAGATGGAAGGACATCCGGGGCTGGGACCGCAGAGCCGCACCGGTCCGTCTGGCCTCACCGGGGCCGACGCCATGCATGGCCCGGAACGCCCGCGCGAACGCCTCCCCCGAGGTGTAGCCGTAGCGCACCGCGATCTCCAGCAGCGTCCGCTCCCCTGCCAGCACCTCGGCACCCGCGAGCGTCAGCCGCCGGCGCCGGATGTATTCCGACAGGGGCATCCCGGCCAACGCCGAGAACATCCGCCGGAAGTGGTACTCCGACGTCAGCGCGATCCGCGCCGGCTCGGCCGCATCGATCCGCTGATCGAGGCGGCACTCGATGTGCTCCATGGCCTGGTTCAGCCGCTCCAGCACCCCGGACTCCTTCCCCTACGAGCACTCACGTCAGGAAGCACGCACCCCGGCGGACCCGACATTCCGTGCCCGGATCGGCCGGGTCGGATGCGGCGGTGCGCCGAAGCGGGCGAGGCAGTGCCAGACCATCTTGAGCGACTGCAGCTCGTACCGACCGGTGCGGGCGGCATCTCCGATGATGCGGGGGTCGAGCATTCCGTCCTGTGCGATCTCGGCGCCGAGATCGACGGACTCCGCCCCCCGGTAGTCGGGGTGGCGCCGCAACTGCTCGACGGTCAGCCGGAATCCGGCGTGCCACTCCGTACGGCAGGGGAGCCGGCGGGCCGCCTCCTCGACGGGTGTGGACCGGTAGCCGGGGTCCAGCACCAGGGCGTCGACATGGCGGTCGAGGACGACCGGGCCATGGATCTGCGCCTCGATGTAGTCATCGAGCGCGTCCCGGTCGTCGGCCTCGGCCAGCTCGATGAGGTGCGTACCGGACGCGACGCCGAAGTCCGTCGGCTCGGCAGCGCTGTCCGGGTAGCAGAACGTGGCACGCGGGAGAGTGTCCGCGGCCAGCCGGAAGTACGAGGACCCGAACCTCGGTGCCGCGCCGACGGCTCTGCGACGGAAGTTCAACGCGCCGTACACCGGACGCTGTTCGGCGGGCGCGTCGTCGTAGGCACCGCCGAAGATCCGGCTCTCCCAGCGCCACCGGTCACCGCCCGGATACGCGGTCAGGCCGCCGTTGCTGGTACCGGTGACGAACTGCGAACGGTAGACACCGTCCTCGGCCAGCCGGACCAGGATCGGCCGGCCGCCCGCCATCCGGTCGGGATGGAAGTTCAGCGTCAGGGGCAGGGTGGGGTCGAGCGGCCTGCCCGCGGACCGGGACTCGACATGGCTCAGGGCCCGCACCTGCGGCGACGGGTATGAGGCTGCGTTCACCAGCGCAGTGTGCCGGAGCGCGGTTCGCCGCCGCACCCGGATTGCGTCCGGCCGCCGGTATCAGGCCTTGTCCGCCCGGGTCGGCGTTCGGGTCAGCCGCTCACAGGAGTCCTCCACCACCGCTTGCAGCACCAGTACCGAGAGGTCGTCCTCGACCGGCCCCACCCCGAAGTCGTGCGCCGCGCGCCGTACGTGCTCCGCAAGTGCCTTCGCGCCCAGCCCCATACCCTGCCGGAGCACATCGGCCAGGCCGTCGTTGTCGTCCAACTGCCAGTTGCCACAGCGGCGTTCGGTAACGCCGTCGGTCACACACAACAGTGTCTCGCCGGGCGCGAGGTGGAAGGTGCCGGCCCGGAATTCGGCGCCCTCGTCGATGCCGAGCAGCATCTGGGGTTCGGAGGCCGGTTCCACCCTGCCGTCGGCGAACAGATGCAACGGCGGGGGATGACCTGCGCTGGCGACCGTGCAGCGGGCCCCGGCCACGCCCGGGGCGACCGCCAGCTCCCCGTACAGCAGGCTCAGGAAGCGGGAGCCCGTCTGCTCGGCGCCGAGCGCGAATGCCTCGGCGCTCTCTTCCGCCATGGCGACGTTCAGCCGGCCGAGCACCGACTCGACGCCATGGCCCTCGCGCGCCAGCAGCCTCACCAGATGCCGGGCGAGGCCGGTGACGGACATCGCCTCCGGGTCCTTTCCCTGTACGTCCCCGAGCAGGAAGCACCAGCGGTCCTCGCCCATCGGGAAGATGTCGTAGAAGTCGCCGCCCACGGTCTGTCCCTCGCCGTGCGGCTCGTAGACGATCGCCGTGTCGACGCCGGCGATCCTGGCCAGCGTCGCAGGCAGCTGCCTGCGCTGGAGCGCGGCGCTGATCCTGCGCTGCCGGGTGTACTGGCGGGCGGTGAACACGGCCTGCCCGACCCGGCGGGCCACGTCCTGCACCATCCGCACCACGTTGTCGGTCATCTGCGCCTGCCCGGCCCGGCCGAGCAGCAGTACGCCCTGGTCGGCGTTGCGGGCGACAAGCGGGAAGGCGAACGCCGACCCGCCCGCACGGTCGGCGCCGGCACTCTCCGGCCACGGCCAGGGCGTACCCCCGGCGCGAAGCGCGGTGGGCGGCGGAATCCGTTCCAGTTCCTCGCGCAGCGGAGTCATGCGCTGCTCGTCGGCATGCCAGACCCGGGACAGCTGCAGGCCCATCCCCGGCGTGCTGAGCCAGATGCCGCACCAGTCCGCGAGCCGGGGTACGAGCATCTGGGCCGCGAGCGCGGTGACCATGGCCTCGTCGAGCTGGCCGGCCAGGAGTTCGCTGGTCTCGGCGAGGAACGACGGGCCGCCGCGGTCGGACCACTCGGCGGCGTACCCGTGGCCATGCGCCGGATGTTCGGGGGGCCCTGCGTCACGGGACCGTGTGTCGCCGCCGGGCTCGGTGGTACCGGGCCCGGAGGAGGCCGGATCCGTCGCAGGTGTCTCTCTCTCCGCGGCCTCCAGCCGGAACCAGACCCGCTTCTCCGCCCGCCGGTAGGTCACGCCCCAGGACTCCGAGAGCGCGTTCACCAGCTGGAGGCCGTAGCCGGGCTCGCCGTGCCGGGTGTCCACTCCGCCCCGTACCCCTCTGGAGGGGTGACGGTCCGCGACCTCCACGACGACGCCCACCCGGGTGACCGGGTTCCGCTCCAGGCGGCAGACCACGTCGATATCGGTGCCGGCGTACATGACGGCATTGGTGACCAGTTCACTGACGAGCAGGACGGCGTCGTCGACGAGCCCCTCGATCTCCTCGGGGACCGGCACCGGAGCAGTGGCCGCGCCCGCATCGGGAGCCGCATCGGTGGCCGACGTCCCGCTCCCGCGCCCGTCCACGAGATCTGCCGTCCACCCCTGGAGCGCCGCACATACGAATTCCCGCGCCCGGGCGGCCGCCATCTGGTTCGCCGGCAGCCCCTTCCTGGACACGGACTGGCTCGCGTGTACGGACAACGGGATCACCATTCCTCCCGTATGCACCAAATACGCACGAGAAAGAGTCTTTTCGTGCGCTTTATACTATGACATGCGTGACCTAATGAACCTCTGGTGAGCACCAATGGATCTTGGGCGGAGGGTGTTTCCATGGCACTGGCCCCGGCCCGGCCCGGCACACAGTCAGACGGACAGTGGGTTCGTACGAGTGATCTGCGCCCGTTGCTGGTCGCGATGAAGGCCCTGTGCGACGGTGATTTCACGGCGCGAGTGGAGGACTCGGAGCAACGGGGCGGTGCGACCCTGCCGGACGGGGTGCCGGCCGAAATGGCCGGGGTGTTCCAGCAGATCGTTGCGCGGAACGCGCATCTCGCCTCGGAGCTCCAGCGGGTACGCCACGAGATCATCCGACAGGGACGGCTGGACGAGCGGATCTCGGCGAGTCCCGGCTCGGGGACCTGGACGACGAACATCGAGGCCGCCAATACGGTGCTCGAAGCGCTGGTGGTGCCGGTCGCCAAGGCCACCCGGGTGCTCGACGCCGTCGCGGACGGCGATCTGACCCAGCACGTCGATCTGCACGACGGGAGCCGCCAGCTCCGCGGCGACCTGCGGCGCCTGGGCATCGGTGTGAACCGCATGGTGGACCAGCTCTCCCTCTTCACCGGTGAGGTGACCCGGGTCGCCCGCGAGGTCGGCACCGAGGGCCGTCTCGGCGGCCGGGCGAAGGCGCAGGGACTGTCGGGCGACTGGCTCCATGTGACCGAAGCGGTCAATACGATGGCGTCCCGGCTCACGGCGCAGGTGCGGGACATCGCGGTCGTGACGACGGCGGTGGCGCGCGGCGACCTGACGCAGCAGGTGACGGTCGAAGCCACCGGCGAGCTGCTGGAGCTGAAGCTCACGGTCAACACCATGGTCGACCAGCTGCGGGCGTTCGCCGACGAGGTGACCAGGGTCGCCCGCGAGGTCGGCACCGAGGGCCAGCTCGGCGGCCGCGCCCAGGTCAGGGGCGTATCCGGGGTCTGGAAGGACCTCACCGACAACGTGAACTTCATGGCGTCCAACCTGACGTCCCAGGTCCGCAACATCGCCCAGGTGACCACCGCCGTCGCCAACGGCGACCTCAGTCAGAAGATCACCGTGGACGCGCGGGGCGAGATCCTGCAGCTGAAGTCGACGATCAACACCATGGTCGACCAGCTCTCCGCCTTCGCCGACGAGGTCACCCGCGTCGCCCGCGAGGTCGGCACCGAGGGCCAGCTCGGCGGCCGCGCCCACGTCAGGGGCGTATCCGGGGTCTGGAAGGACCTCACCGACAACGTGAACTTCATGGCCGACAACCTCACCTCCCAGGTCCGCAACATCGCCCAGGTCGCCACCGCGGTCGCGGAGGGCGACCTCGGCAAGACGATCACCGTGGAGGCCAAGGGGGAGATCCTGGAGCTGAAGTCGACGATCAACACCATGGTCGACCAGCTCTCCGCCTTCGCCGACGAGGTGACCAGGGTCGCCCGCGAGGTCGGCACCGAGGGCAACCTGGGCGGTCAGGCGCAGGTCAGGGGCGCTTCCGGGGTCTGGAAGGACCTCACGGACAACGTCAACCGCATGGCGCTCAATCTGACCTCTCAGGTCCGCAACATCGCCCAGGTGACCACCGCCGTCGCCAACGGCGACCTGTCGAAGAAGATCGACGTCGACGCGCGCGGCGAGATCCTGGAGCTGAAGGACACCGTCAACACGATGGTCCAGCAGCTGCGAGCGTTCGCGGACGAGGTGACCAGGGTGGCCCGCGAGGTCGGCACCGAGGGGCGACTCGGCGGCCAGGCCCAGGTCCACGGCGTCTCGGGGGTCTGGAAGAACCTCACCGACAACGTCAACTTCATGGCCGACAACCTCACCTCCCAGGTCCGCAACATCGCCCAGGTCGCCACCGCGGTCGCGGAGGGCGACCTGTCGAAGAAGATCGACGTCGACGCGCGCGGCGAGATCCTGGAACTCAAGTCCACGATCAACACGATGGTCGACACGCTCTCCGCGTTCGCCTCCGAGGTGACACGAGTGGCCCGCGAGGTGGGCAGCGAGGGGCAGCTGGGCGGCCAGGCCCGGGTGGAGGGCGTCTACGGGACATGGAAGGGCCTGACCACCAGCGTCAATGAGCTGGCGCTGAACCTGACCACCCAGGTGCGCGCGATCGCCGAGGTCGCCAGCGCCGTCACGCAGGGCGACATGTCCGGCTCCATCTCGGTGGAGGCCCAGGGCGAGGTCGCCGCCCTGAAGAACAACATCAATCTCATGGTGGCGAACCTCCGTGAGACCACCCGCGCCAAGGACTGGCTGGAGTCCAACCTGACCCGTATCGCCGGACTCATGCAGGGCCACCGCGACCTGGTCGAGGTCGCCGACCTGATCCTGCGCGAGCTGACCCCTCTGGTGAACGCCCAGTACGGCGCGTTCTTCCTGGCCGAGGCGGGGGCGGCACCCGGCGAGGACCTTGAGCTCCTGGCCGGCTACGGCACCGGACAGCCCGAAGGACGCCGCCGTCGTACCCGGATGAGCCTCGACGCCCCCGGCTGGGGTCTGATCACCCAGGCCGCCACGGAGAAGCGGCGGATCCTCATCGAGGCGGTTCCCACGGAATACATCACCATCAGTTCCGGCCTCGGCGCCGCGCCCCCGGCCAGCGTCGTCATCCTGCCGATCCTCTTCGAGGACCGGGTGCTCGGAGTCATCGAACTGGCCTCGTTCAGCCGCTTCAGCGAGGTCCACCTCGCATTTGTCGACCAGTTCGTGAACACCATCGGTGTCTCCATCAACACCATCATCGCCAACTCCCGCACCGAGTCGCTCCTCTCGGAATCCCAGCGCCTCACCGCCGAACTGCGCAAGCGCTCCGACGAGTTGCAGCTCACCAACGCCGAGCTGGAGGAGAAGGCGGCGCTGCTGGCCACGTCCTCCCAGTACAAGTCGGAATTCCTGGCAAACATGTCGCACGAATTGCGCACCCCGCTCAACTCGCTCCTCGTGCTGTCCCGGCTGCTCGCCGACAACCCCGACGACCACCTCTCCCCCCAGGAGGTGGAGTTCGCCGTCACCATCCACCGGGCGGGCTCCGACCTGCTGCAACTGATCAACGACATCCTCGATCTGTCGAAGATCGAGGCAGGCCGGATGGATGTGCATCCCAAGACGCTGCCGCTGATCAAGCTGCTCGACTACGTACGGGCGACGTTCCAGCCGCTCTCCCTGGACCGCGGCCTGTCGTTCGACATCAAGGTCGGCGAGAACGTTCCCCTCGAACTCTTCTCCGACGAGCAGCGTCTCCAGCAGATCCTCCGCAACCTCCTCTCCAACGCGATGAAGTTCACCTCGTCCGGCGGAGTGCAACTGCTCGTCGAACGCGCGACGCCGTCGGACTTCGAGGACGAGACGCTGCGCAACGCCGATGCCGTCATCGCTCTGAGCGTCAGGGACACCGGAATCGGTATCCCGCCGGAGAAGCTCGACGGGATCTTCGAGGCGTTCCAGCAGTCCGACGGCACCACCAACCGCAAATACGGCGGCACCGGGCTCGGCCTCTCCATCAGCCGGGACATGGCGGGCCTGCTCGGCGGCCGGATCATCGCCGAGAGCGAGCCGGGTGTCGGCTCCACCTTCACCCTCTTCGTCCCCGCGCACTACACAAGTCCGCCCTCCGACGCCGTCCCCGCAGTCGAGCCGCGTCCCGTCGGCGGCGCCACCCGAGCCATCGCCGGACCCACCCGCCTGGCCGGCCGGCCCGCGGCCCAGCCCGGAGCCGCGCAGGCCGATGCGCTCAGCACCCAGGAGTCCGCGCCCCGCACCGGAACCCGGCCCGAAGGCGGCGACGACGGCGTCAGCTGGCCGGAGACGACCCGGCTCAAGGACTGGCTGAGCGGCCGCGCCGCCGGCGTGCTGGCCAACCGTCGCATCCTCATCGTCGACGACGACATCCGGAACGTCTTCGCACTGACGCATGTGCTGGGCCGCGTCGGCATCAGCGTCAAATACGCGGAGAACGGCCGCGAGGGCCTTGAGGTCCTCGATCGGACACCTGACGTATCACTGGTGCTGATGGACATCATGATGCCCGAAATGGATGGATACGAGATGATCGCAGCGATCCGCCGCACACCTCGTTTCGCGGACCTGCCGGTCATCGCGCTCACCGCAAAGGCCATGCCCGGTGACCGTGAGAAAGCCATCGAGAGCGGCGCGACCGACTACGTCCCCAAGCCGGTGGACGTCGACCGCCTGCTGTCCGTGATCTGCCGGCTCCTCGACCCGCAGTCCACTTCGCCGGAGCCGCGACCCGATCCCTCCGACAACACCCGCTCCACGGACCGGGACCGGAGCGACACCCTCCCGGACCAGGGCCACGACGGCACCCTCACCGACGGGGACGACGACGCGACAGGGCGGCCATCATGACGGCGACACGGGAAACAGCCTCGGAGACCTCCAGCATCCTCATCGTCGACGACATGGAGGAGAATCTGGTCGCCCTCGAAGCCGTACTCGGCTCGCTCGCCCAAGTGGTCCGCGCACAGTCGGGCGAGGAAGCTCTCAAGGCGATGCTGCGTCAGGAGTTCGCGGTCGTTCTCATCGACGTGATGATGCCGGGCATGAACGGCTTCGAGACCGCCGCCAACATCAAGGGCCTCGACCAGACGAAGGATGTCCCGATCATCCTGCTGACCGGTGCCGCGGTCGACCCGAACTACGCCTACCGCGGCTATACGGTCGGCGCCGCCGATTTCCTGATCAAGCCGTTCGACCCCTGGCTGCTGCGGACCAAGGTCAACGTCTTCCTCGACCTGCACCGCAAGAACCGCCAACTTGTGTCCCAGGCCGACCAGTTGAAACGCCTCCTGACGGCCGACGGCGGCCACCCCGGGATCCCGTCGGCCGCCCCCGACCCCGCTCACGCATCCGCCGAGACGTCGTCCGGTACGGACCACACGGACCACACGGACCGCACAGATCCTACGGGCTCCGTGGAACCCCCGGCGCCCCCAAAAGAGCCCGACCGGCTCGCCGAGGTCGCCGGCCAACTCGCCCAGGCGGAACTCCTGCTACGAGATGCCGACAGTCCTGGCCGGGCGGACCTCGCCGACCGCATCGTCGAACTGGAACAGGCCGTGGAACGGCTGATGGCGGCCCGCGAGACATAGGAACGCGCCCGGAACGTCCCCGCGTCCCGGTCCCGGCCGCGCGGCGAACCGCCCGATCCGTCTCGTACCGCTGATCCATACCGACGCCCCGGCCGCCACCACCTTCGCCGAGGACAGCGGCAAGTGATTCATCACGGCTGGGGCGACGCCGCGTCCCGAAGGATGTTCTCCCTTCCCCACGCACCGAGCGGCCCCAGCGCCTCGTTGAGTCCGACACCCAGCGGGGTCAGCGAATACTCGACGCGCGGCGGCACCTCCGCATGCACCTCGCGGTGCACGATGCCGTCCTCCTCCAGCTCCCGCAGATGTGACGTGAGCACCTTCTCCGTCACCCCGGGGACCATCCTGCGCAGCTCGCCGAAGCGGCACACCTGTTCATTGAGCGCCCAGAGGATCAGCACCTTCCACTTGCCGCCGATCACATCCATCGCCGCGTCGATCCCGCAGACGTACGCCCCCGGCCTCCGTACGGTACCCATGGTCCGCCCTCCCACCTGCTCGCTCACCCGGCGGTAACCACCCACTTGGAAGTGCGTACTTGATCACTTCCGAGCCTGCGGCAAGCCTAATCGGCATGACCGACAACGCCATTGAGAAGTCGCCGCTCACTCTTCTCGGGCTCGGTGCCATGGGTACCGCGCTCGCCCGCACCTGGCTCGCCGCCGGGCATCCGCTCACCGTCTGGAACCGCAGCCCCGGCAGGGCCGAGCCGCTCGCCGCCGAAGGGGCCGCCGTCGCCGGGACCGTTGCCGGGGCGGTGGCGGCGAGCAGGCTGGTCGTGGTCTGCCTGCTCGACGACGCCTCGGTCGACGAAGCCCTGACCGGCGTCGACCTGACCGGCAAGGACCTGGTCGATCTCACCACCTCCACGCCCGCCCAGGCCCGCGCCCGCGCCGTCCGGGCCCGCGAGCGCGGGGCCCGCTTCGTGGACGGCGGGATCATGGCGGTCCCGCCGATGATCGGCGCCCCGGGCTCCGGCGCCCATGTCTTCTACAGCGGCTCCCGCGCCCTCTTCGACACCCACCGCGACACCCTGGCCGTACCGGCCGGCACCTCCTACGTCGGCGAGGACGCCGGCTTCGCCGCCCTGCACGACGTGGCGCTGCTGAGTGCGATGAACGGGATGTTCGCCGGGGTCTCGCACGCGTTCGCCCTGATCCGCAAGGAGAACATCGAGCCGACGGCCTTCGCCCCGCTGCTCGCCGACTGGCTCGTCGCCATGACATCCTCCGTGCACGCGGCCGCCGCCCAACTGGCCGACGGGGACTACACGCGCGGGGTCGTGTCCAACCTCGCCATGCAGGTCGCGGGCAACGCCACCCTGCTGCGCACGGCCGAGGAGCAGGGGGTCAGCGCCGAACTGCTCACTCCGTACCTGGCCCTGATGGAACGTCTCCTCGCGGACGGGCGCGGCAACGAGAGCACGACGGGTGTGATCGACCTGCTGGCACTTCGACCCACCCGATTGCGTAACGTCGGCGCATGACATCCGACCCCGAAGCCGCCCACGGCCACCGCACCGCCCCCGGCCTCGACCTCGACGCCTATCTCGCCCGCATCGGCTGGACCGGGGAGCGCCGGCCCACCGCGGAGGTACTGCGCTCCGTGCACCGTGCCCACGCACTGGGCATCCCGTTCGAGAACCTGGACCCCGTTCTGGGCCACGCGCCCTCGCTCGCGCTCGCGGACCTGGAGGCGAAGCTCGTACGGGGTGGGCGCGGCGGGTACTGCTACGAGCAGAACACCCTGCTCGCCGCCGCGCTTGCCGCGCTCGGGTTCAGGATCACGCTGCTCTGCGCACGGGTCGTGCTGGGGGCCGGGCCCGGGGACGTACGTCCGCGCACCCACATGCTGATGCGGGCCGAGGTGCCGGGCGAGCCGACCCCGTATCTGGCCGATGTCGGCTTCGGCGCCACCGGCTCGCTGCTGGAGCCGATCCCCCTGGTCGCGGACGCGGAGCTGCACGACGCCCCGCGCCGCCACCGGCTCGTGCACACCCCGCACGACGGGCCGCTGGAGCAGTGGGAGCTCCGGGCGCAGACCGCCGACGGGACGTGGGAGGCCCAGTACGCCTTCACGCTGGAACCGTTCGAGGCGCCGGACTACGAGGTCATCAACTGGCACATCGCGACCAACCCGCGCTCCCCGTTCCAGCACCAGGTGTACGTCCAGCGCACCACCCCGGACGCCCACCTGTCCCTCACCGGCCGCACACTCGCGGTCACGGCGAACGACGGCACCCGCGAGGAACGGGAGCTGACGGACGGCGCCGAGGTGCTCCGGGTACTGGCAGCCGACTTCGGCATCCACCTCCCCCGGGGCACCCGGCTGCCGGAGTGACGGGAGGCAAGCGCCACTCGCGCCCCCCAGCGCCCCTCACGCCCCGAAGACTGCCGCTCACGTGGCGCATCTCACCCGTCCGTGTCCGTCACGCGCCCATTCCGGCCCATTCCAAGCCCCGCCCCGTCCCGGACCGGCGTTCCCACGGTTCGGGGGCGTGGGTGCATGGCTATGGAAGACGAAAGCGGAGCGCCGGGGTTACCCGGGTGGGGCAACCGGAGGGGAAAGCCCGGGCGGCGGCCGAAACGCAGTCGTAAGCTCCCAGACATGCAGGTCATCCAGTCCACGAAGCTCGCCAATGTCTGTTACGAAATCCGGGGCCCCGTGCTCGAGGAGGCGATGCGGCTGGAAGCAGCCGGTCACCGCATCCTCAAGCTGAACACCGGCAACCCTGCCGCGTTCGGGTTCGAGTGCCCGCCGGAGATTCTCGAAGACATACTGCGCAACCTCTCCGGGGCGCACGGTTACGGCGACGCGAAGGGACTGCTGTCCGCGCGGCGGGCGGTGATGCAGCACTACCAGACCAAGGGGATCGACCTCGACGTCGAGGACATCTACCTGGGCAACGGCGTCTCCGAGCTGATCCAGATGTCGATGCAGGCACTGCTGGACGACGGCGACGAGGTCCTCGTACCGGCTCCGGACTATCCGCTGTGGACCGCCTCGGTGTCGCTGGCCGGCGGTACGGCCGTGCACTACCGGTGCGATGAGCAGGCCGACTGGATGCCGGACCTCGCCGACATCGAGCGGAAGATCACCGACCGCACCAAGGCGCTCGTGATCATCAACCCGAACAATCCGACGGGTGCGGTGTACGACGACGAGATGCTGCGCGGGCTGACGGAGATCGCCCGGCGCCACAATCTGGTCGTCTGCTCCGACGAGATCTACGACCGGATCCTGTACGACGGAGCGACCCACACCCCGACCGCGACGATCGCGCCCGATCTGATGGTGCTCACCTTCAACGGACTCTCCAAGAACTACCGGGTGGCCGGATACCGCTCGGGGTGGATGGCGGTCTGCGGTCCGAAGGCTCATGCCTCCTCGTACATCGAGGGGCTGACGATCCTCGCCAATATGCGACTGTGCGCCAATATGCCGTCGCAGCACGCCGTGGCCACCGCACTCGGCGGGCGGCAGTCGATCAACGATCTGGTGCTGCCGGGCGGCCGGATCCTGGAGCAGCGGGATGTCGCGTACGACCTGCTGACCCAGATCCCCGGCGTGACCTGCGTGAAGCCGAAAGGGGCGCTGTATCTCTTCCCGCGCCTCGACCCCAAGGTCTACAAGATCAAGGACGACCGGCAGATGGTCCTCGACCTGCTGCGGGCCGAGAAGATCATGGTCGTGCACGGTACCGGGTTCAACTGGCCGGAGCCCGATCACTTCCGTGTCGTGACGCTGCCCTCGGCCGAGGACCTGACGGACGCGGTGACCCGGATCGCGCACTTCCTGGACGGATACGGCCAGCCTTGACGGGCGGCCGGTTCCCCCTCCACCCCGGAATCGATTGCAGATAACTTTAGACTAAATCCAATGTAGGATGGTTCCACAGCAACACCAGGAGGCCATCCATGTACGAACCGATCCGCACCAAATCGGTCCACACACCGGCCGACCACGCCGACGACTTCCCGCACCGTTCCCGCGAGGAAGAGCTGGACATCCAGCTCGCCGGACACCTGGCCGCACTTCTCGCGGTCACCGACGAGCTGGACCTCGGCGCGGCGGGCGACCGCATCGCCGAGCAGGTGGCCAGGCTGCGCGGCGCGCCGCCCGCCCGGCACGCCGGTCGAACCGATGCACCCGCACTCGCGCTGCACCGCCGCGCCCACGCCCTCGCGGGCCGCGCACTGGTGGTGGCCGCGTCCCGCGCCGACACTGCCGTCGCGATTCTCGCGGCCGAGCGCATGGACGCCCACACGGCGGCGGTCGCCGCCGCCACCGCCCCCGCCGCCCCCTCGCGACTGGTCGGCGCCCTCTGACGGCCCCGGTCCACGGGCCGTCGAGGCGCGTGGACCGGGTGCCACCCATTGCTGATTGCGGACCCGTACCGTCGCCGACGCCGTTCGATGCGTTCTGCAGGTCGTCGCCCGAGCGGCCGACCTCATCCGCCCGTCAAGATGCAGATCCCTACCGGGAGATGAGCGGCAGAGTCCCCTGCTACGGTGCGCCGATGTCATCGATCAAGCAGTTCCAAGTCACCTTTGACTGCGCAGAACCTGAGCGCGTCGCTCGCTTTTGGTGCGAGGTGTTGGGGTACGTCGTACCACCGCCGCCGGAGGGGTTTACCACTTGGGACGAATACGATCGCTCGCTTCCGCCTGAGCGTCAGGGTGCAGCGTTCGCATGCAAGGATCCCTCAGGCGTGGGCCCGCGCCTGTACTTCCAGCGCGTCCCCGAAGGCAAGGTCGTCAAGAATCGGGTGCATCTTGACGTGCGGGTCGGCACCGGGCTCGTGGGCGAAGAGCGCCTCGCCGCACTTGAGGCCGAGTGCGCACGACTGGTCGCGCTCGGCGCGGTACATGTGCAAACACTGCGTGCCGATGGCGTAAACGAGTCGTGCATCCCGATGCAGGACATCGAGGGCAACGAGTTCTGTATCGACTGAGCATTCGCCGAACCGGCGAGGTGGGGAGCCGTCCCCCTTGGGCCTCTCTCAAAGGTGGTCTCGTGTGGGGCGGGTTATCCGTGAGGGAGAGGTTGTGCAGTCGGGCGATGCCGAGCATCGCGGTGTGAATGCCATCGCCCTTCAGCCGGCAGCCGGCAGTCGCGAAGGATCTTCCAGGTCCTCATCCGCGCGAAGACGTGCTTCCAAGCAGGCAGTTGGGTCTGGCCGCGTTCGCGGCGGTGCGGGACGACAGGGCCGGTGCCCCGACAGCCGCCGTCCGCGATGACCGTGGTCCCGCCGACGGCGGCCTTCGCACCGGACTGTTTCCACGCCTTGCAGCTTTGACGTTCTTTATAGAAGGGGCGGGAAAAGGGCGACCCCCGGAACCGTAAGGGGATTCCGGGGGCCGTACCGCAGCGGGCCATTGACCCCACAGGTCAGGGCGGATGTCTGAAGACCCGGCCGCGGGGTGTGCGGGGGCGCACCCACACGGGGTGCGCCCGGGGGCGTCAGCCCAGACGCTGGACCAGCGCGCGGTACTCGTCCCACAGTTCCTTCGGCGTGTGGTCACCGAAGGTGTTGAGGTGCTCGGGGATCAGCGCCGCCTCCTCGCGCCAGACTTCCTTGTCGACGTCGAGCAGGAAGTCCAGGTCGGAGTCGGAGAGGTCCAGGCCATCGGTGTCCAGGGCGCCCTTGGCGGGCAGGATGCCGATCGGCGACTCGACACCCTCGGCCTTGCCCTCCAGCCGCTCGACGATCCACTTCAGGACGCGGCTGTTCTCACCGAAGCCGGGCCACACGAACTTGCCCGCTTCGTTCTTGCGGAACCAGTTCACGTAGTAGATCTTCGGGAGCTTCGACTGGTCCGGCTTGTCCGCGCCGACCTTGATCCAGTGGTTCATGTAGTCGCCCATGTTGTAGCCGCAGAACGGCAGCATGGCGAACGGGTCGCGGCGCAGCTCGCCGACCTTGCCCTCGGCGGCGGCGGTCTTCTCGGAGGCGACGTTGGCTCCGAGGAAGACGCCGTGCTGCCAGTTGAAGGACTCGGTGACCAGCGGTACGGCCGAGGCGCGGCGGCCACCGAAGAGGATGGCCGAGATCGGCACGCCCTTCGGGTCCTCCCACTCGGGCGCGATGATCGGGCACTGGCCGGCCGGGACGGTGAAGCGGGCGTTGGGGTGGGCGGCGGGCGTGTCGGACGCGGGCGTCCAGTCGTTGCCCTTCCAGTCCGTGAGGTGGGCCGGAGCGGTCTCCGTCATGCCCTCCCACCAGACGTCACCGTCGTCGGTGAGCGCGACGTTGGTGAAGACGGAGTTTCCCCACATGGTCTTCATGGCGTTGGCGTTGGTGTGCTCGCCGGTGCCGGGCGCGACGCCGAAGAAACCGGCCTCGGGGTTGATCGCGTAGAGGCGGCCGTCCTCACCGAACCGCATCCAGGCGATGTCGTCGCCGATGGTCTCGACGGTCCAGCCGGAGATCGTGGGCTCCAGCATGGCGAGATTGGTCTTGCCGCAGGCGCTCGGGAACGCGGCAGCGACGTACTTCGGCTCACCCTGCGGCGGCGTGAGCTTGAGGATCAGCATGTGCTCGGCGAGCCAGCCCTCGTCGCGCGCCATGACGGAGGCGATGCGCAGCGCGTAGCACTTCTTGCCGAGCAGGGCGTTGCCGCCGTAGCCGGAGCCGTACGACCAGATCTCGCGGTCCTCGGGGAAGTGCGAGATGTACTTGGTGGAGTTGCACGGCCACGGAACGTCTTCCTGGCCCTCTTCCAGAGGCGCGCCCAGCGTGTGGACGGCCTTGACGAAGAAGCCGTCGGTGCCGAGCTCGTCGAGGACGGCCTGTCCCATGCGCGTCATGGTGCGCATCGAGACGGCGACGTACGCGGAGTCGGTGATCTCGACACCGATCGCGGAGAGCGGGGAGCCGACGGGGCCCATGCAGAACGGGACGACGTACATCGTGCGACCGCGCATGGAGCCGCGGAAGACACCCTTCTCACCGGTGAAGATCTCCCGCATCTCGGCGGGGGCCTTCCAGTGGTTCGTCGGGCCCGCGTCCTCCTCCTTCTCGGAGCAGATGAAGGTGCGGTCCTCGACGCGCGCGACATCGCTCGGGTCGGACGCGGCGTAGTAGGAGTTCGGGCGCTTGGCCTCGTCCAGCTTCGTGAACGTGCCCTTGGCCACGAGCTCCCCGCACAGGCGCTCGTACTCGGCCTCGGAGCCGTCGCACCAGACCACCCGGTCCGGCTCGGTGATGGCTGCGATCTCATTCACCCAGGAAACGAGCTCCTGGTGGTCGGTGGGGGCAGTGAGGGGAGCCGCGATGTCGCGCGCCACGATCGCTCCTTGATGAGGGTGTCTGTTTGGTAGTTGCCCCGTGGGGGCTGCGACCCGGATGCTTCGTAGCCGCTCATCCGGTGCCGAACGCACTCATTTGATCATCCGACCGATTCGCCCATATGTCCAGGGGGCCGCCCACGTGAGCATCGCCACTCGCGTTCGTTACCTACGGTTGCGTAGGTACGATGCGGGAATGACTGCTGCCGCCGCCGCGCCCGAGCCAGCCGGGCTGGAAACAGCCGAGTCCGACACCGTCCCGGTGAAACCACGGATGCGTGGCTGGCTGCACGCCGGAATGTTTCCCGCCGTGATCGTCGCGGGGATCGTGCTGATCGCGCTGACGGACAGCGTCCGCGGCCGGATCGCCTGCGGCATCTACGTCCTGACCGCGTGCCTGCTGTTCGGCGTGAGCGCGCTCTACCACCGCGGCACCTGGGGTCCGCGCGGCGAGGCGGTGCTCCGCCGGCTCGATCACGCCAATATTTTTCTGATCATCGCGGGCACCTACACTCCGCTGACCCTGCTTCTGCTCCCCGAGTCGACCGGGACGCCGCTCCTGTGGGCGGTCTGGGCGGCGGCGACCGCGGGCATAGCCTTCCGGGTGTTCTGGGTCGGCGCCCCGCGCTGGCTCTACACGCCCTGCTACATAGCGATGGGCTGGGCCGCGGTCTTCTTCCTGCCGGACTTCATGCGGACCGGCGGGATCGCGGTGCTGGTGCTGGTCGTCGTCGGCGGACTGCTCTACAGCGCCGGCGGCGTCATCTACGGCATCAAGCGGCCCAATCCGTCACCGCGATGGTTCGGCTTCCACGAGGTCTTCCACTCGCTGACCCTGGCGGCCTTCGTCGTGCACTACGTCGGCATCTCACTGGTGGCCTACAACCACAGCTGAGCACCCCCTTCCATCCCCTCCCCCGCAATGGCCGTGGCTTGAAAGCCGCGGCCATTCGTCATTCCCGGGCCGGGGCGGCGACACACATTGACACTCACAATCTTTTGAGAGTTACTTTCACTTGACTGTAACTCTCGAAGGAGTTTTCCCATGAACCGACGCTGGTGGGCCCTGGGCGCGCTGGTCGCGAGCATGCTCGTCCTCGGATTCGACATGACGATCCTCAATGTGGCGCTGCCGACCATGGCCGAACAGCTCGGCGCGACAACCGGCGAGCAGCAGTGGATGGCCGACGCATACGTCGTGGTCTTCGCCGCTCTGATGCTCCCGGCCGGGCTGCTCGGTGACCGGTTCGGGCGCCGCCGGATGCTCATCACCGGCCTCGGCATCTTTCTGATCGGCTCGCTCGTCGGCTCGCTCGCCGACGCCGTGCCCGCCGTCGTGACCGCCCGCTGTGTGATGGGCATCGGCGCGGCACTCGTGATGCCGCTCGCGATGGCCGTGCTGCCGTCGCTGTTCGGCGCGCCCGAGGACCGGGTCAAGGCCATCGGCATCGTCTCGGCCGCGTCCGCGCTCGGGCTGCCGCTCGGCCCGATCCTGGGCGGCTGGCTGCTGGACCACTTCTGGTGGGGCTCGATCTTCCTGATCAACATCCCGATGGTGGCGATCGGCATCACCGCCTGCGTGTTCCTGCTTCCGGAGACCAGCGACCCGGCCTCCCCGAAGGTCGATGCCGTCTCCACCGCCCTGACCGCGACCGGTCTCGGCGCGCTGATCTACGCGATCATCGAGGCCCCCGGACGCGGCTGGGGCGACCCGCTGGTGCTGGGCACGCTGGCCGCCGGTGTCGTGCTGATCGGTGCGCTCGTCGTACGGGAACGCGGCGCCGAACGCCCGATGCTCGACATGTCCCTGCTGCGGCAGCGGCCGTTCCTGCTGAGCACGCTCGCCGCGACCCTGGTGATGTTCGTGATGTCGGGGCTGATGTTCCTCCTGCCCGGCTACCTCCAGGCGGTTCTGGGCCACGACGCCTTCGGTACGGGGCTGCGGATGCTGCCGATGATGGGCGGGCTGATCGTCGCCGCGAAGACGGGCGCCCCCGTCACCCGGCGGTTCGGGGCCCGCGCCACGATGACGGCGGGCCTGGTCGTGCTCGCCTTCGCCGCGCTCCTCGGCAGCCGTACGACGGTCGACAGCGGTTACGGCTTCACGGCGCTGTGGCTCTCCGTCGCCGGGGTCGGTTTCGGCTTCGCCGTCGTGCCCGCGATGGACGCCGCGCTGGCCGCCCTGCCCGCGGACCGTGCGGGGAGCGGGTCGGGGCTGCTGATGACCGTACGGCAGACGGGCAGCGCCCTCGGGATCGCGCTGCTGGGCAGCCTGCTCGCCGGTGCGTACAGCGGCCGGCTCGACACCACCGGCGTACCGGCCGCCGCCGCGGACACGGCCGGGGACTCGGTCGTCGCCGCCCATGTCGTCGCGGCGAGGCTCGGCGCGCAGCGGCTGGCCGGTTCGGCGGACGCGGCCTACCTTCACGGCATGAGCGTGGTCCTGCTCGTCATCGCTGTCACGGCCCTGGTGTCCGCGCTGCTGGTCGGGGCGTTCCTGACGAACCTCCCCACCGAGTCCCGGGAGGGGGCGGACGTGGCCCCCGCGCCCGTCGATGCCTGACAATGGCGACCATGGCCGCCACCTCTCGTACCCCTTCCGTTTCCGCCCCCGGGACGCCTCCCGCGATGGGGCTGCGCGAGCGGAAGAAGCTCAAGACCAGGATCGCGATCCGCCGGGCGACGTACCGGCTGATCTCCGAGCAGGGGTACGACGCGACGACGATCGAGCAGATCGCGGAGGCGGCCGAGGTGTCGCCGAGCACGGTCTTCCGGTACTTCGCGACCAAGGAGGACATCGTCCTCACCGACGAGTACGACCCGATCATGGAGGCCGAGCTGCGGAACCGGCCGGCCGACGAATCGCCGCTGGATTCGCTGCGGTTCATCATGGCCGAGGCGCTGACGGCGTTCCTCGCGAGCGAGGAGGAGGAACTGCGGCAGCGCACTCGGCTGATGGTGGAGGTCCCCGCCATCCGGGCGCGGATGACGGAGACCATGTCGGACACGGCGAAGGTGCTGGCCCGGGCGCTCGCCGACCGCAGCGGCCGCAACCCCGACGACCTGGAGGTCAGGGTGTTCATCGCGGCGGTGCTGGGGGCGCTGCGTGAGGTGACGCTGTACTGGGGCGAGCACGGCCAGGAGGGCGACCTGATCGCGATGATCAACCAGGCGCTGGACACCCTCGAAGGCGGGCTGACGCTGTAGCCGGGGCTTCGCCCTCAGTCCCCCGACGGCTCCGTCGTCAGTCGTCGGACGGGCTTGGTCCGAGGCTCCGCGCCAGTTCCTCCCGGTCCGTCGTCGGCGCATCGCAGACGAAGTGCCTGCACACATACGCCGTCGGCGCCCCGCCCACCATCGGCCGGTCCGCCAGCAGCGGGAACTCCGTCCCGGCCGTCTCCCCCGCCGCCACCACCGCGCCGGGCGCCCGCCCCAGCAGCGCCGTACGGTGCAGTTCGCCGCCGACCGGCCCGGCGACCGCGACCTCGCGCGGCCCGTCGAGCAGTGCCTCGGCGACGCCGAGCCCCCAGCCGATGAACCGGGGAACCCGCGGGCCGAGCGCCTTCACCACGCCCAACGCCCCCTCCGCTGCGGTGCGATGGGCTTCCGAGCCGGTGTAGGCGGCGTACGAGAGCAGCGCACCGGCCGCCGCCGTCCAGCCCGCCGGGGTCGCGCTGTCGGTGGGGTCCTGCGGGCGGCGGATGAGCTTCTCGGCGTCGTCCGCCGTGTCGTACAGCTGCCCGCCCTCGCCGGTGAAGTGCTGGAGCACGATGTCGAGCAGGAAGCCGGCGAACTCCAGCCAGACGCCCTCGCCGGTGACCGCGGCCAGGGCGAGGAAACCCTCCGCGACATCGCCGTAGTCCTCCAGGACCCCGGCGTGCCCGCCGGTCCGTCCGTCCTTCGACGTACGGGTCAGCCGGGCCACGTCGCCCATGTGCACCCGTACCAGCAGATCCGCCGCCTCGGTGGCGCGCTCGATCAGATCGGGCCGGTCGAAGTACGCCCCCGTCTCGGCGAGCGCGGCGATCGCCAGGCCGTTCCAGGCGGCAACCACCTTGTCGTCCCGCCCGGGACGCGGGCGCAGCTCACGGGCGGCCAGCAGCCTGGCCCGTACGTCGGCGGCCCGGTCCTCGTCCACCGCGGCGCCCGTCCGCACGAGCCGCAGGACCGAGGCGCCCTCCTCGAATGTGCCCTCCTCCGTCACCCCGAAGTACTCGGCGGCGAAAGCCGCGTCCTGATCGCCGAGGACCTCCCTCAGCTGCTCGGGCGTCCATACGTAGTACGCGCCCTCGACATGCCGGCCGGCCCCGTCCTCACTGTCGGCGTCGAGCGCGGAGGCGAAACCCCCCTCCGGCGTGCGCAGCTCGCGCACCATGAAGTCGGCGGTCTCCAGAGCGACCCGGCGGGCCAGTTCCGAGCCCGTCGACCGCCACAGGTGTGCGTACACCCGGCAGAGCAGCGCGTTGTCGTAGAGCATTTTCTCGAAGTGCGGAACGACCCACTCCCGGTCCACGGAGTAGCGGGCGAAACCCCCGCCGAGCTGGTCGTACATCCCGCCCATGGCCATCGCCGCGCAGGTGTCGGCGGCCATGTCCAGGGCGCCTTCCGCCCCGGTGCGGGCGTGGTGGCGCAGCAGGAACTCGATGATCATGGACGGCGGGAACTTGGGCGCGCCGCCGAACCCGCCGTGCTTCTCGTCGTACTCCCGGGTGAGCCCGAGAAGCGCCTGCGCCAGTTCACTTTCGCCCGGCAGGCCTTCACCGCCGTGTGCGAGGGAGCGCTGGGCGAGGTCGTGGACGATGCGCCCGGCGACCTCGGCGACCTCCTCGGGCCGGTCGGACCAGGCGGCCGCGACACCTTCGAGCACCTGGTGGAAGGAGGGCATGCCGTGGCGCGGCTCGGGCGGGAAGTACGTGCCGAAGTAGAAGGGTTCGGCGTCGGCGGTCAGGAAGACGGTCATCGGCCAGCCGCCCTGGCCGGTCGCCGCCTGCACGGCCTCCATGTACACGGCGTCGACGTCGGGCCGCTCCTCGCGGTCGACCTTCACCGGGACGAAGTGTTCGTTCAGATAGGCCGCGACCCGGTCGTCCTCGAACGATTCGTGCGCCATCACATGACACCAGTGGCAGCTCGCGTAGCCGACGCTGAGCAGCACCGGCACATTCCGCCTGCGTGCCTCCTCGAAAGCCTCGGGCGACCAGGGCCACCAGTCGACCGGATTGTCGGCATGCTGGAGGAGGTACGGGGAAGTCTCACGGTCCAGGCGATTCGGCATACCCACATCCTCTCTCAGGCCCGGTTGATCGCATCGCTCTCTCGCGCTGACGCGCCGTACCCAGCACACTGGGCGGCGATGACAGCAGGGGCAGTTGCAATCGTCGTATCCGGAGGGGGACGCACATGCGGGACAGCCATCGGGCGGAAGCCGAACGGCTGTTGGTACGCGCCGTCGAGGAAGAGGTACGGCGGTCGGGTGGCCGGGCGGACGCCGGTGCGCTGACGGCACGCGGGCGGGCCGCGCTCGATTCCCTGGCGGCCCAGGCTGCCGAGGAGTACGCCGCGTATCTCCAGGCGCTGGAGGCGGCGGAGTCCGGACAGCAGCCGCTGTCGCAGCGGTTCAGCCGATCGGCCATGGGAACTCCACTGCTGGTCACCGGAGTTGCCGCGGTCGCCGCCTTCGGGGCCGATGTCGCGTTCGGTACGGCGGCGGGGCCGGCCCTCGGCGCGGGCGCCGTCGTCGCGGTCGCGGGGGCCACGGCGACCGTCGCCAGGATCACCGCATCGCACTGGCCCGCCGCCCACCGGCGCGCAGGTGCGCTCGGGCAGCCCGGCGGCGCCGAACAGCTGCGGCTGCAGTGGCTGGCGGCGCTGGAAGTACGGGGCATCCGTCCGTTCCTCGACCAGCAGCGGATGCTTAACCCCTCGCCGCGCACACCGGCGAAGAAGGTCCCCGCGCAGTCGCGGACCGCCCCGTCGCTGCGCGGCGGGGACCGCAGCGCAGCGGCCCGTATGCGCGCGATCCTTGAGCAGTCGTTCGGCCATCTGCCCGCATCCGAGGGGCCGTTCGCCGGGCGGCGGGCCGAGCTGGCGCAGATCGCGCAGTGGGTGCGGGAGGCCCGTGCGTCGACGGAGACCAAGCCGACCGTCGTCGTCCTGCACGGTGCGCCCGGCGCCGGGCGCACCACGCTCGCGGTACGGGCGGCGCACAGCCTGAAGGACCAGTTCCGGGGCGCCTGCGTGGTGGACCTGCGCGGCGACGTGGCCGGGGAGGCGCCGCTGCCGACGCGTGACGCGCTGCTGCATCTGCTGAACCGGCTGGGCGCACCCCGCGAGCAGTTGCTGTTCCGCGAGGGGGTCTCCCCTGGCCGAGCAGAGTCGGGAACCCGGGGAAGGGCCTTGGCCGAGCAGCAGGTGCGGCGGCTCAGCGAGCTGTACCACCAGCATCTGACCGGCACCCCGGTGACGATCGTCCTCGACGACGCCAGCGACGCGGCCCAGGTCCGCACGCTGGTCCCCGAGCGTTCCGACAGCCTCGTCCTCGTCACCGCCCGCGAGCCCCTGGAGCTGCCCGCCGACATCCCGGCCCGGGTCCACCAGCTGCCGGTCGGCGCACTGGACGCGGCGGGCGCGGAGGACCTGCTGCGGGAGGCCGCCGAGGCGGAGGAGCAGGGACCGTACGACTCCCAGTCGACGGACACGGTCGTCGAGCTGTGCGGCGGGCTGCCGCTGGCGCTGCGCATAGCGGGCTCCTCGCTCGGTCCACGCACCCGGAGCGCGCTCGCCACCGATCTCGCCGCGTACGGCCCGGTCGCACCGGTCGAGCGGGCGCTGTGGCTGCGCTACACCGACCAGTCCGAGCAGGCGCGGCGGCTGCTGCGGCGACTCGCGCTGGCCGGGCGGGCCAGCCTGGGCGCCGCGGCGGCGGCCGCGCTGCTCTCGGCCGACGAGCAGGAGGCCGAGCGGCTGCTGAGGGCGCTGGCGGAGGCCGGGCTCCTGGACCATGTGCGGGGCTCGCGCTACCGGCTGCACGATCTCGTACGGGGCTTCGCCCTGGCCCGGCTGCGGGACGAGGAGGAGGTGGCGGACCGCACCGCGGCCCAGGAGCGGCTGATCCAGAACTACGCGGAGCTGGCCGGTGCCGTGATCCGCATGGTGGACGGCAAGATGTCCACCCGGGCCGGGCAGTTCGGCTCGCACGGGTTCGGTTCGCTGGACTCGGCGCTGCGCTGGCTGGACGACGAATCGAGTTTCATCACCTCGGCGCTGCGGCACGCCGAGGGCGTCGACCAGGGGGCCGTACTGGACCTCCTGGGCGCGCTGTGCGACTACTGCCTGCTGCGCGGCGACCTCTACCGGCTGGGCGAGATCAGCGAGTTGACTCAGGCCGTGGACAAGGGGCTGCTGGAGCGGTCCGTGCAGTGGCGTACCGGCATCGCGGCCCGTCAGCTCGGCGAGCTGGACAAGGCGCGCACCACGCTGTCGTCGGTCGTCGGGCTGTACCGCGAGGCGCAGAACGAGGCGGGTACGGCGCTGGCGCTCTGCTCGCTCGGCATCACCCTGCACCACCAGGGCAATCTGACCGAGGCGTCGGCGCGGCTGCGCGAGGCGATCGAGCTGCAGTCCACCGAGGAGCAGGCCGAGGACCGGGCCTGGTCGCTGCACGCCCTGGCCGCCGTCGAACGCGACCGGGCCCATGTCGCGGAGGCGATGGATCTCCTGGACACCGCGCTGGCTCTGCACCAGGAGGGCGAGTCGCTGCACGGTGAGGCGTGGACGCAGTTCCAGCTGGGCCAGACCCTGCTGCGGATGGGCGACGTGGAGCGGGCGGAGGAGGCGCTGCGTACGGCGCTCGATCTGTACGGCCGTACCCGCGACGAGCGCGGCGAGGCATGGGCGCTGACCCAGCTGGCCCGCGCGCGGCTGCTGGACGGCGACCCGGCCCCGGCCGTCGAGCAGCTGGACCGGGCCCTGGCCCGCCACCGCGACAACGAGGACGCGCGCGGCGAGGCGTGGACGCTGTACTACCTGGGCCAGGCCCTGGAGGAGAACGGCGACACCGACCAGGCGGTGCGGCAGCTGGAACGGGCGCGCACGATGTTCTCCCGGATGCGGGACACGTACGGGCTGGCGTGCGCCCGGCACCACTCGGGCCGGGTCACCCGCGACCAGCGGGCCGCCCAGACCGGGAACCTCCGCAACTCCGGCTTCGCCCGCCAGCTCCTGGTCGACGCCCGCGCCGACTTCCGGCGCATCGGGGTCGCCCACGGCGAGGCCTGGACGTGCCTGGAGCTGGCCCTGATCGACGCGGGCAACAACCGTGCCCCGCAGGCGCTGGAGCTGTGCGGCGAGGCGGCGGAGCTGTTCGACTCCTACGGCGACACACGGGGCGGGGACTGGGCCCGCTTCCTGCGCTGCACGCTGCTGCCGTACGCGTCACCGGGCGGCAGCGAGGTGGGCACGGTGGTGGCCCAGCAGGAACTGGCCGACCTGCTCCTGGCCGGCCACCCGACGCGCGACAGCAAGCTGGAGGACTGCGTGGAGGCGTTCACCGTGGTGCTGAACCGCGGCGTGGACCTGGAGGACGGCTGGCAGGCCTGGCGCCTGGGCATGACACCCACACGCCACGCACGGGAGGTCATGGGCGTACCTGTCCGGCCATGACCGGCCCGTCCGGCGATCGAGGACGCCTTCGACCCCGGCCGGGCACAACCGCCCCGTCCGGCGCCAGGCGAACGGGGCGGCTACCGGACGCCCCGGTACCGCCCCGCGCCTACTTCCGCTTCGCGGACCCCGCACCCGCGGCAACGGCGCCACCGGACGCCGCCTCCGGGTCCGGGGCCTCCTCGAAGTCGACCTTGCCCATGTGGCGGTTCATGGACTTCATCAGCAGCCACACGCCGACGGCGAGCGCCGCGAAGACGATGAAGCCGAGAACGCCGGGAGTCACCTTGTTGTCGTCGACCTCCTTGGCGAGAGGGACGAGATGGGTCAGTGCCTGGGTCGCGTACATATCAGGCATTGTCGCGGATGCCCGCGAAGAGGTCGCTCTCGGGGAGGGAGGTATCGACGAGAGACTTCGCCAGCTCGTACTCCTCGGTCGGCCAGACCTCCTTCTGGATCTCCATCGGGACGCGGAACCAGCCGCCGTCGGGGTCGATCTGCGTCGCGTGCGCGATCAGCGCCTTGTCGCGGATCTCGAAGAAGTCCGCGCACGGAACATGCGTGGTCAGCGTGCGTTCGTCGCGCTCGAACTCCTTCCAGCGCTTCAGCCACTCGCCGTAGGGGGACTCCAGGCCACGGGCCAGCAGCGCCTCGTGGAGCGCCACCGTGCGCGGCCGGTTGAAGCCCTGGTTGTAGTAGAGCTTCTGCGGCTGCCAGGCCGGACCGAATTCCGACTCGGGAAACGTCTCGGCGTCCGACGCGCCGTCGAACGCGATCATCGTGATCTTGTGCGTCATGATGTGGTCGGGGTGCGGGTACCCGCCGTTCTCGTCGTACGTCGTGACGACCTGCGGCCGGAACGCACGGATGCTGCGGACGAGACGCCCCGCGGCCTTCTCCTCGTCCTCCAGCGCGAAGCAGCCCTCGGGCAGCGGCGGCAGCGGGTCGCCCTCGGGCAGACCCGAGTCGACGAAACCGAGCCACTCCTGCTCGACGCCCAGGATCTCCCGGGCCTCGTCCATCTCCTTCTTGCGCACCTCGTGGATGTTCTCCTCGATGTACGCGTCGCCCTGGAGCTTCGGGTTGAGGATGGAGCCGCGCTCGCCTCCCGTGCAGGTCACGACCAGCACGTCCACCCCCTCGGACACATACTTGGCCATGGTGGCCGCGCCCTTGCTCGACTCGTCGTCGGGGTGGGCGTGAACGGCCATCAGTCGCAGCTGCTCAGTCAAGACTCGATCCTCGTTGAGTTGGACGCCATTGAGAGGTGCCGTCCCGAAGGGACGTCGGTTCGGGGTGGCGGTCGGGGGGCGGGTGGGAGGCTTCTATAGTGACCGAACCGGGGGGTGGAAAATTCCACGATCCCCGGCACGGGAGGAACGATCATGACTGCGGTGCGCGAAGCGCTTCCGGAGAACCGCTACGGCCGCTCCGCGGACCAGCGGGCGGACCGCAAGCTCAAGATCATCGGTTCGGTGCTGGGCGTCGCCCTTCTCGGCGTGATCGGCTGGATCGGATACGACTACGTCGCCGGGCAGGGCATCAGCGCCGAGGTGATCAAGTTCAAGGTCGTCTCGGACGAGCGGGTCGATGTGCACCTGGAGGTGCGCAAGGGCACCGACACCAAGGGCTACTGCACGCTCCGCTCGCAGCACGAGGACGGCAGCGACGTGGCCCGCAAGGACTTCCGCTTCGACGACCGCACGGACCGTATCGACCGCGTCCTGTCGTTGCGCACGACATCCAGGGCGACCAGCGTCGAGCTACTGGGCTGTACCGACGACGGCGGGGCGGCACATTGACCGCCGCACGCCGACGCTGAACCGCTGTTGTAGCCGCTGACCTGCGCATACGCAGTCCTGACGGTTTACCTTCTCCCCCTTTTCCTGGGGAATTGTTAGGCTCGTGGTTTCGCCCACCCGTGGAGGCACATGCTTACGGGTAGGGCGATGCTTTGTATTCCCAGTACCGACGAGGAGCACCCTGTGACCCAGACCAGCGAAAACGTCACCTGGCTCACGCAGGAGGCGTACAACCAGCTCAAGGCCGAGCTGGAGTACCTGTCTGGTCCCGCGCGCACGGAAATCTCCGTAAAGATCGCGGCGGCCCGTGAGGAGGGTGACCTCCGGGAAAATGGCGGGTACCACGCGGCCAAGGAGGAGCAGGGCAAGATGGAGTTGCGGGTGCGCCAGCTCACCCAGCTCCTGGAGCACGCGAAGGTCGGCGAGGCACCTGCCGACGACGGCGTGGTCGAGCCCGGCATGGTTGTGACGATCGCCTTCGACGGAGACCCGGACGACACGATGACCTTCCTGCTCGCCTCGCGCGAGTACGCGAGCTCGGACATCGAGACGTACTCCCCGCAGTCGCCGCTCGGCACCGGCGTGAACGGCAAGAAGATGGGCGAGGACGCCGAGTACGAGCTGCCGAACGGCAAGACGGCCACCGTGAAGATTCTCACGGCGAAGCCCTACACGGGCTGATCCGGCACCACTGATGCGGGGAGCCTCCGGCCCGACGGGCCGGGGGCTCCCCGCATGTGCGGCATGACGCCCGACGGCAGAACCCCGGGGTCGGGGGCGCGTCGCGTCTCCGCAGCACCCGCCCTGCCGACTGTGCGGACTTCTCGCCGATGAGTGTCCGCCGGTGCCTCGCCGTCCGACGAGCTCGTGCACGGTCGGCGGCGCAGCTCGTTCCCTCGACAGGGCCGCAGAACGCGACACCTCGCGGCACACAAGGGTCAGCTCATCACCAGATAGCCCGCGTCGTGCAGCGCCGCCGAGACCTCCTCGCAGTGCTCCGGCCCCTTCGTCTCCAGTTGCAGCTCCACCTCGACCTCGGTGAGCCCGAGCCGGGGGTCGGTCCGCACATGGCCGATGTCGAGGACGTTGGCGTCTACCACCGAGAGCACGGCCAGCAGCGTGGCCAGCGCGCCGGGGCGGTCGGTCAGCCGCAGCCGCAGGCTCAGATAGCGGCCGGCCGCCACCATGCCGTGGGTCAGGATGCGCTGCATCAGCAGCGGGTCCACATTGCCGCCCGACAGCAGCGCGACCACCGGCCCGCGGAACGACTTCGGATCGCTCAGCAGCGCCGCGACCGGGCTCGCACCGGCCGGTTCCACCACCAGCTTCGCCCGCTCCAGACAGAGCAGCAGTGCGCTGGACAACTCGTCCTCGGAGACCGTACGGACCTCGTCGACCAGCTCCCTGACCAGCTCGAACGGCACATCGCCGGGGCGCCCCACCTTGATGCCGTCCGCCATCGTGTTCAGCGTACCGATCGACACCGGGTGCCCCGCGGCCAGCGACGGCGGATAGCAGGCCGCGCCCGCCGCCTGCACGCCGACGATCCGCACATCGGGCCTGACCGCCTTGACCGCCACCGCGATGCCCGCGGCGAGACCGCCGCCGCCGATCCCGACGACGATGGTGCGCACCTCGGGGCACTGTTCGAGGATCTCCAGGCCCACCGTGCCCTGGCCGACGATGATGTCGGGGTGGTCGAAGGGGTGGATGAAGACCGCACCCGTCTCCTGCGCGTACTCCTGGGCGGCGGCCAGCGTCTCGTCGACGACATGGCCCTGCAGCCGGACCTGTGCCCCGTACTGGCGGGTGGCGGCCACCTTCGGCAGCGGCGCCCCGACCGGCATGAAGACCGTCGACCGTACGCCGAGCAGAGCAGAGGCGAGTGCGACACCCTGCGCATGGTTTCCGGCGCTGGCGGCTACGACTCCGGCGGCCCGCTCCACCGGGGACAGGCCCGCGATCCGTACATATGCGCCACGCAGTTTGAACGAACCGGTCCGTTGCAGGTTCTCGCACTTGAAGTGGACCGGCGCGCCCACGAGCTCGGTCAGGTGGCGGCTGCCTTCCATGGCGGTCACTCTGGCCACGCCGGAAAGCATCTTCTGCGCCCCGCGGATGTCGTCGAGGATCAGTGGGGGAAAATGGCCGGGCGCGCGGAAGTTCATACGGTAAGTCTTGCAGCTCGGCAGGGTGCCCGGCGCCTTGTGCGGTCCCGTCCTGAGCCGTTGTCCACAGGTTTGTGCAGCACTGGTACACGTTGCCCCGTGGCCGCGTACTCTGTCCCCCACCCCATCCGACACCGCACGAAGAGAGCCCCCGGCCATGCCCCCTCAGGACATGACGACAGCTGCGTCTCCTTCCGGGGGCGCCACCCCCGAACCCACGGGTTCCGACCACGTCCTCGATGCGCTGCAGCACCAGGTCGCGGTATTCGCCCGCCGTGCCGAGCAGACCCGCCTCGGCGGTGTCGGCCAGGTGCGCAATTCCATGGACCGGGCCGCCTATCTGCTGCTCAACCGGCTGGACCGGGAAGGCCCGATGGGCGTCAAGGCCCTGGCCGCAGGCATGGGGATCGACTCCTCGACCGTGACCCGGCAGGTCGCGCCCCTCGTCGACACCGGTCTGGTCAAGCGCACCTCGCACCCGGAGGACGGCCGCGCCGTCGTGCTCCAGCTGTCGCCGCGCGGCCAGGCACGGCTGGACGAGGTCCGCGAATCCCGGCGCGAGCTCATGACACAGGTGACGGACGACTGGACGGCCGAGGAGCGCGAGACGTTCTGCACGCTGCTCACCCGGTTCAATCTGGCACTGGCCGCCCGCCAGACCTCGCCCCAGGCGTCCCCGGCCGGCTAGCGGGAGCGGCAGCCCGACGGTGCTGCGCAGGCTGTCGGGCGCACGCCTCTTGACCAGGAGCCCGGCAGCGGCTCGGATGAGGACTGTGCGAGAGCGCCAGGCGGGCCGGGAGCGGCGCCGCGCCCAGGAGTTCGAGACCTTTGTGGCGGGCGCGGCCGGCCGACTGCTGCACACGGCCACGCTGCTGACCGCCGAGCCCATGCAGCCGCCCGGAGCGAACCCCCGGGCCCAGCGGATGCTCATGGCCGCGCTGGCCCGCACGTACGCGCAGTGGGGGCGGCTGCGCGGCGAGGACCCGTACGACCGCACCCGGCGGGAGCTGGCTGTCCGGTTCGCCCACGAGGTCTGGCGGCACCACCGGCCGCGCGGCGGGCTGTTGGACCGGCTGACGCCGCAGGAGCGTCTCGTTCTCGTGCTGCGGCTGTACGAGGGCGTCGCGGAGGAGCAGGCCGCGGCGCTGCTCGGGCTTCCGGTGGAGCGGATCCGGGCGATCTGCAACCGTTCGGTGGCCACGATGCGCGGCACCCGCGGGCCCACGGCACGGTGGGGGTTGCAACGGCCGCTGGGGATCGTGCCATGAGCCGCAGCAGCAGCCGCGAGGACGAGGTCCGGCGCATGCTGGACGGTCCGCATCCGCAGGTGCCCGCCGATCTGGCACAGCGGGCGGCGGAGCGCGGCGGCCGGCTGCTGCACCGGCGCCGTTTCGCCCGCAGGCTGGCGCTGCTGGTGGCGTTCGCCGCGGTGGTCGCCTTCACGGTGTGGGCGCTGAAGGCGCAGCCGTGGCAACTGCCTCCCACCGAGACGACGCCGCCGCTGGACAGCTGGTGAGGGCCGATCCGGGGCGAACTATCCTGGAACGTGGCGTCACGGGGAAACCGGCCGAGGAGGCTGCGATGACCAGGAAAGTCGCCGACTGCCGCAAGTATCCGAGCGTCACGAACTGCTCACTCGCCATCTCCGGCGAGGAGGAGGAAGTCGTGAGGGCCGCGGCGGAGCACGCGGTCTCCGTCCATGAGCACACCGACAGCCCGGAACTGCGCGAACAGATCCGGGCGTCGCTGGACGACGAGAAGGCCGGCGTCTGAGGTTCCGAGGGCGGCCGGGCCGGAACGATCGGGCCCGCCCGCCTCTGCCCGGCCCCGAGAGCGCCTAGCCGAGTGCCTGCGTCAGATCGGCGATCAGGTCGTCGGCGGACTCGATGCCGACGGAGAGCCGGACGAGGTCGGCCGGCACCTCCAGCGGGGAGCCGGCCGCCGAGGCGTGCGTCATGCGGCCGGGGTGCTCCACGAGGGACTCGACGCCGCCCAGGGACTCACCGAGGGTGAACAGCTTCGCCCGGTTGCAGACGTGTACCGCCGCGTCCTCGCCGCCCACGACGCGGAAGGACACCATGCCGCCGAAGGCCTTCATCTGCTTGGCGGCGACCTCGTGGCCCGGGTGCTCGGGCAGCCCCGGGTAGAGGACCTGGGTGACCTTGGGGTGCCGGGTCAGCAGATCGACGATCTTCGTGGCGTTCTCGCTGTGCCGGTCCATGCGGACCGCGAGGGTCTTGATGCCGCGCAGCACCAGCCAGGCGTCGAACGGTCCGGCGACCGCGCCCATCGCGTTCTGGTGGTACGCCAACTCCTCGGCCAGTTCCGGGTCGTTGACGATCAGCGCACCGCCGACGACGTCCGAGTGGCCGCCCATGTACTTCGTGGTCGAGTGCACCACGACGTCGGCGCCCAGGGCGAGGGGCTGCTGGAGGTAGGGGCTGGCGAAGGTGTTGTCGACGACCAGTCGTGCACCCGCCGCGCGGGCCACACCGGCGATCGCGGCGATGTCGGTGATGCCGAGCAGCGGATTGGACGGGGTCTCCACCCAGATCGCCTTGGTGCGCGGGGTGATAGCCGCCCGTACCGCCGTCACGTCCGAGGTGTCGGCGACCGAGAAGTCCACGCCCCACCGCGAGACGACCTTCGCGAACAGCCGGAACGTTCCGCCGTAGGCGTCGTTCGGGATGACCACATGGTCGCCGGGGGTGAGCAGCGTACGGAGCAGGCAGTCCTCGGCGGCGAGGCCGGAGGCGAAGGCGAGTCCGCGGCGGCCGCCCTCCAGGGCCGCGAGGTTGTCCTCCAGGGCGGTACGGGTCGGGTTGGCGCTGCGGCTGTACTCGTAGCCGCCGCGCAGTCCGCCCACACCGTCCTGCTTGTACGTGGATACCTGATAAATGGGCGGAACAACAGCGCCGGTGAGGGGATCGGCGGTGTTTCCCGCATGGATCGCGAGAGTCTCGAAGCTGTGCTGGTCGCTCATGGGGCCGAGCGTAGTTCGTCGCGAGGGCGCCCACCGGGCTACCTGGCCGTCCGGTGACAATGGGGGCATGGAGATTCTCTGGTTCCTGCTCGCACTGTGCATGCTCGCCGCGGTCATCGGCCCCTTCGTGCTGCGCCGCCGCGGCGGCATCCGGCAGGTCGCGCCCGGTTCCCCGGACGCCGCCGATCCGGACACCTACGGCTTCGTGCGCCAGGAGGAGCTGGACATCCGGCTACCGGGCCCGGACCAGGATCTTCTCGATGTGCTCGATGTCGTGCAGCGTTCCCAGGACTGGCGGGCGGCTTCGCAGTTGCTGGCCGGTACGCCCAAGGAGGGCGAGGTGCGGTGGCAGCGGGTGCAGGCGTTCGCCGGTGCCGCCTCGCTGGAGCTGGCGCAGCAGCCCGGTGTCGGTGGTTCGTGGCTGCGCAAGTGGCGGGCCGATGCGCCGAAGGACGCCGGCGGTGCGGCGGTGCACGCCGAATTCCTGGTGCAGCAGGCGTGGCGTTCGTCGACCGCGGGGACGGACGACTTCCGGATCATCCTGGAGGAGGCCCGTACGGTCTGCGGCGAGGCGGCGCTGCTGGCGCCGGGCGACCCCGTTCCCTACCTCGTCGAGCTGGCGGTCTCCCGTGGACTCGGTTACTCGCACGAGGAGTTCGACCGGCTCTGGGCGAAGGTGATCGACCGGGCCCCGGCCCACATGGGCGCGCACATCGCCGCGCTGCACTACTGGTGCGAGAAATGGCACGGCTCCCGCGAGGAGGCCGACCGCTTCGCCACCACGGCCGCCGCCCGCGCCCCGCAGGGCTCACTGCTGGCCGCGCTGCCGCTCTTCGCGGTGTACGAGCATCTGCCCGAGGTCAATCTCGTACAGGGCTTCTACCGGAGCGCGGTGGTGACCAAGGCGGTCGAGGGCGCCCTGTTCGCGGTGCACGCGGCCCGCGCCGACGACCCGATGCTCGCGCACGTCCGCCATCTGCTGGTGCTGTTCCTGGTCCGGATGGAGCGCTGGTCGGAGGCGATGAACCAGCTCGTCCACATCGACGGCCATGTGGGCGCGCTGCCGTGGACCCAGAGCCCCGACCCGGCCGCCGAGTACACGGTCTACCGGGCACTGGCGGTGGCCGGATACGAGGCGAACGGCGGCAGCCCGGCGACGCTGCCGCGGTAGCCGCGTGCGGAATCCATGACGTTCCGGGTGCGTTGTAGCAGTGGCAGACCGACCCCAGGAGGAGCCCCCGCATGTTCCTGCAACGCCGTACCCCCCAGCTCCCCACCCCCGAGGAGGCCCTGAAGGGCCGCCCCACCCCCGAATTCACCGTCCCGTCCCGCCACACGGTCCTGGGCAACCCGCTGCTGGGCCCGTACCCGGAGGGTCTGGAGGTCGCAGACTTCGCGCTGGGCTGTTTCTGGGGCGCCGAGCGCAAGTTCTGGCAGACGGACGGCGTCTGGACGACGCTCGTCGGCTACCAGGGCGGCTACACGGAGAACCCCGCATACGAAGAGGTCTGCTCGGGCCTGACCGGCCACACGGAGGCGGTCCGCGTCGTCTTCGACCCGAAGACCGTCTCGTACGCCGAGCTGCTGAAGCTTTTCTGGGAGTCCCACGACCCGACGCAGGGATTCCGCCAGGGCAATGACGTGGGCACGCAGTACCGCTCGGCGATCTACACCCACTCGCCCGAGCAGGCAGCAGTCGTGGCCGCCTCCCGCGAGGCTTACCAGAAGGTCCTCACGGGCTCCGGCTACGGCGAGATCACCACGGAGATCCTCCCGGCCGAGGGCCGCACGTTCTGGCCCGCGGAGGCGTACCACCAGCAGTACCTGGACAAGAACCCGGCGGGATACTGCGGGATCGGCGGGACGGGTGTCTCCTGCCCGATCGGTGTGGCACCGGCGCCGTCCGGCGACTGACAGCGGCGTTCTCGCCCACCCTCCGACAGCACCTCATGAAGGGGCTGTCGGGGCCCGGACTCTCAGCGGGACGCGATGGCCGCCGAGATCATCATCGGACCGATGATGAGGACCACGAGCCGTTCCAGGGCCAGCAGGGAACGGAGGCCCGACAGCACCCGTGGAAGCGGTCGGATGCCCAGGTCCGCCAAGGCGAGTCCGGTCATCCGTATCGGCTTCGCGTCGGGGGTCCGACGGGCGCGCTCGACGGCGTACCGGCGGATGAGGCGGTCGGCCCGGGTACCGGTGAAACTCAGCCTCGTGCCGGACGCGTCGGTGACTACGAGGAACGTCGTGGCGCCCCCACGATGGACCTCTTTCCAGGTGCGTACGGACCGCAGGGCGTGCAGGTCGATCGTGCGGGGCCCGGTCCAGGTGCGTGCGGTGAGGAAGCGTGCGTCGGGGCCGTGCCTGTGCCACGGCTTCCGGGCCGTGCACAGGTGCGGCAGGGCGGCGCAGCCGAGGCCGCCGACGAATCCGGCGGTCATCATGACCGGGGAGGCCTCGGCGAGCGGCGCGGCCAGCATCGCCGGGACCACGGTGACGGCGGCGAGGCCCATGACGATGAGGGCCGTGCGTGTACGGATACTTCTGCGCGAGGCGGGACGCGGGATCACCGTCCCGTCCGCTTCCCCGGTATGCGCGGTCAAGGGGTCCGACATGAGGAAAGGTTAGCCACCTCGCCCCGGCCGGTCACCGTTTCCGGCAGGGATCGACCACCGCACGAAGAGGAGTTCCCCACCGATGACGAGCGAAGGCCGCAGCGCTCCTGCCGCCATGGCCGGCCGGCCCTGGTTCATGGCCAACGAACTTCTCGCGTTCGTCGTCGAGTTGGTGGCACTGGCCGCTCTGGGCCGGTGGGGTTTCGCCACCGGGGACGGCACGGCTGCTCGGCTGCTGCTGGGGCTCGGGACGCCGGCGGTGGCCATCGTGCTCTGGGGGATGTTCGCCGCCCCTCGCGCCCGCTTCCGGCCGCCTCTCGCGGGGGTTCTGCTGGTCAAGGCGGTGGTGCTCGGCGGCGGTGTGTACGCGGTCCACGCGGTGGGGCATCCGGTGGCGGCGGTGTTCTTCGGCTTCGTCGTGGTCGTGAACACGGCCCTGGCGGAGACCCTTCGGCACCGCACACCGCAGCGCGGAGCGCCGGCTGCCTGACGTGACAACGGCCCGGCCGCGGAAGGCGGCCGGGCCGGTGTGGCGTCGGATCGGCCGGATCAGATGAGCCCCTGGGCGAGCATCGCGTCCGCGACCAGTTCGAAGCCGGCGATGTTGGCGCCCACCACGTAGTTGCCCGGGCTGCCGTAGCGCTCCGCGACCGTGTGGCAGGAGTCGTGGATGTGGCGCATGATCTGCGCGAGCCGCTCCTCGGTGTGGGCGAACGTCCAGGAGTCGCGCGAGGCGTTCTGCTGCATCTCCAGGGCGCTGGTGGCCACGCCGCCCGCGTTGGCCGCCTTGCCGGGGGCGAAGGCGACGCCCGCGTCCTGGAGGATGCGTACGGCCTCCGGGGTGGTGGGCATGTTGGCCCCCTCGGCGACCGCCTTCACGCCGTTGCGTACGAGGGCCAGGGCGTCGGCCTCGTGCAGTTCGTTCTGGGTGGCGCAGGGCAGGGCCACATCGCAGGGGACGTTCCAGAGGCCGGTGCCGGGGACGAACTTGACGTGTTCGCCGCGACGCTCCGCGTACTCGGAGACCCGACCGCGGCCGGCCTCCTTGATCTCCTTGAGCAGGGCGAGGTCGATGCCCTTCTCGTCCACGACGTACCCGTTGGAGTCGGAGCAGGTCACCACGGTCGCGCCGAGCTGCTGGGCCTTCTCGATCGCGTAGATCGCGACATTGCCCGAGCCCGACACGGCGACGCGCTGCCCGTCGAGGGACTCGCCACGGCTGCGGAGCATCTCGGCGGTGAAGAGCACACAGCCGTACCCGGTCGCCTCGGTGCGCGCCTGAGCACCGCCCCAGCCCAGGCCCTTTCCGGTGAGGACACCGGACTCGTAACGGTTGGTGATCCGCTTGTACTGGCCGAACAGGTAGCCGATCTCGCGGCCGCCGACGCCGATGTCACCGGCGGGGACATCGGTGTACTCGCCGAGGTGACGGTGCAGTTCGGTCATGAACGACTGGCAGAACCGCATGATCTCGGCGTCGGAGCGGCCCTTCGGGTCGAAGTCGGCGCCGCCCTTGCCGCCGCCGATGGGCATGCCGGTGAGCGCGTTCTTGAAGATCTGCTCGAAGCCGAGGAACTTCACGATGCCGAGGTTGACCGAGGGGTGGAAGCGCAGCCCTCCCTTGTACGGTCCCAGCGAGCTGCTGAACTCGACCCGGAAGCCGCGGTTCACATGGATGTCGCCGGAGTCGTCGGACCACGGCACGCGGAAGATGAGCTGGCGCTCCGGCTCGCAGATGCGCTCGATGATCCGGGCGTCCACGAACTCCGGCCGCTGTTCGAGGACGGGGCCGAGGGTCTCCAGGACCTCCCGTACCGCCTGGTGGAATTCCTTCTCGCCCTGGTTGCGGCGGAGAATCTCCGCGTACAGCGGCTCGATGACACGCATGTGAGTAAGACCTTCCGTGGGTCGGCATCGCGCGCGAAGGTGCCCCCGTCCCGAGGGACACCAGCGGTCCCCCTCCCCATTGAGGGCGTCGCCCAGACATCGCACGCTCTGCGGCTCACGAAAGCGACGTACAGAACCGTTGTGGCATATCGATTGTCCCAGTGGCTCCGGAGGATCGTTCACCGCGTCCGCATCCTGGGCCCGGTCTACGACTCCACCGGGCGGCGCAGCCTCCACAGCCCCGCTCCGGACGCGAGGACGACCACGCCGGAGACGACGCTCAGCGCGATGTGCAGACCGCTGTCGTCCATGAGGAAGTTCAGGGAGACATTCGCGGCGATCGCCGCGCAGAGCACGATCCAGAGCAGTGCTTTCATGAGCTTCGCCTTCCGTTGTCGGGTGATGGATCCATTCTTCCGGCGCGTATCCGCCGTCACGAGGGACCGGTCCCCCACATCCGTGGTGTAGCCAGCTGAACCGACGTGCGGTTCGAACGGTCCCGTTAGGGTTTGCGAGGTGGGGATCACCGAGAGAACTGCGACGCGCGAGCGGGGGGACGAGCGGGTCGGCGCCGGTGTGCACCGAGCGGTCACGGATCCGGACTCGGCGCGGTGGTGGGTGCCGGGTCTCGCGGTGCTGGTCGTCGTGCCGTTGTACCTCCTGTGGGCGCTGGTGCTGGCCACCGGCGGCGGTGATCTGGCGGCGCAGTTCGCCTGGGCCGGGTTCGCGTCCCGGCATCCCGAGTCCGCGTACAACCTCTCCTGGTACGGAGGGACGCACACCGCCAACTACAGTCTGCTGACGCCGCCGCTCATGGCGGTGTTCGGGGTGCGGGCCGTCACCGTCGCCGCCGGGCTCTGCGGGTCCTGGGCGCTGGGGCGGCTCTGTGAGCGGACCGGGGTGCGGTGGCCGGTCGCGGTCTCGGTGCTGGGGTCGTCGGTGCTCTGGTGCAATGTCGCGTCCGGGCGTACCACGTTCGCACTTGGCGTGGCGATCGGGCTGGCCGCGCTGTTGTACGTACGACGCCGTGCGGGCATCGCCGCGGGCTGCGCGGCGCTGGCGACGGCCGCGAGTCCGGTGGCGGGACTGTTCCTGGTGGTGGCGGGCGCGGCGTACGGGCTCGACCGGCAGTGGCGGCGGGCGGCCGTGCTCCTCGTACCGCCGTTCGTGGTGGTGGCGGCGACGACGGTGCTGTTTCCGTTCACGGGCGAACAGCCGATGGCGCCGGGGAAGTTGTGGATGCCGTTGGCCGCCTGCGCGGCCCTGTGGCTCGCGGCGCCGCGCGAGGGCGGCTGGCGGGTGGTCCGGTTCGCGAGCGTGGTGTACGCGGCCGGTGTCGTCCTGACCTTCCTGATCCCCTCGCCCATCGGGACGAATGTGGAGCGGCTGGTGGGGGTTGCCGGCCCGCCCGTGCTGCTCGCGGCGGTACTGGCCACCCTGGCCGGCCGGGCGCGGGGCGGCCTGCTGCCGCGGGTGCGGGCAGTCGTGCTCGTCGGGATGCTCGCGTTCAACACCGGCTGGCTGATCAACAAGACCGATGATGATCTGCGGGTCTCCAACACCGTGCCCGCCTGGGCGACGCACACCGACGGTGTGGTCGCCGAGCTGCGCAGGCTCGGTGCCGAACGGACCCGGGTGGAGGTCGTACCGGCCCGAAATCACCGGGAGGCGGCCGTGCTCGCGCCGCATGTGAACATGGCGCGCGGCTGGAACCGTCAGCTCGACGTGGAGCGCGGGCGGCTGTTCTACGAGGGAAAGCCGACCCCGGCGGCGTACCGCGCCTGGCTGGACCGGTGGGGCGTGGGTCTCGTGGTGCTGCACAGCGGCAGGCCGGACGGCCCGGCCGAGGCGGAGGCGGAGATCGTCCGGCGCGGGACCGACTGGCTGGAGCCGGTGTGGCAGGACGCGGGGTGGCGGATCTACCGGGTGCAGGGCGCCGTTCCGCTGGTCTCCGCGCCGGGCGCCGTCGTGCGCGGGGACGACGCCTCCCTGGTGGTACGGATGCCCGCCGCCGGATCGGTGACGGTACGGATCGCGTACTCGCCCTGGCTGCGTGCCGACGGCGGCGGGTGCGTACGGCAGGACGGCGAGTGGACGCGGCTCACGGTGGAGCGGGGCGGCGAGTACCGGCTGGACTCGCGCTACCGGCTGTGGCCGTCCGGGGCTTGCTAGCGGACGCTGCTGGACAGTTCGCTGCTGACGCCGGGGCCGCGGTTCAGTCGGTGATGCCGAGGTCCTGACGCATCAGTTCCCGCATCGTGTCGAGGCAGGGGTCGGCCGCCCTCAGCTCCTCCAGGGCCCGTTCGACGCTTTCGCCGTCACGGGCGAGGCCCCGGTCGAGGCGTTTGATGGCGGCGTCACCGGCGGCGAGGACCCGGTTGAGGTCGCGGGACGCCTGCAGTATCCGTTCGGGGACGATCATCTGAGCCTCGGCGTAGCGGTCGCGGTGGTCGAGGCGGGCCTCTTCGAGCTGGCCACGTTCCTGCTCGGTGTAGACGTCGTCGCGGATGCGGTGCAGGGCGTCCTTGAGGAGTGTGTGGAACTGCCGGGAGGCCCGGTTCATGGCCGTGTACTGGGCACGCCGCTCCTCGAACTTCCGCTGCTCACCGGCCAGTCGGGCCTCTTCGGCACGCTGACGTACGGTCAGGCGCTGTGCGAGCACCGGGGCGAAGAGGGTGCCGAGCACCCCGACTACTGCGGTGATCATGGCAGTGATGGCGACGGTCATGACTGCGAGATTAATGCGGCGTACGGGGCAGCAGGAGTGCGGTCCCGGGCACACGGTGACCGGCAATCGGACATGATGCCGTCATGACCACGTCGCCGGGGCACAGACGTAACCGAAGCTGTTCCGGGACGGCCTTACCGGCCGTCCGCACACCGCCCGGGCCGGGGCACCCGGGACCCGCCGGGCCGTACGCCCATCCGGCTCTCCCGCCCGTCCCCGGGCAGCGCACCGCGCCCCGGATCCCACCGCGCGCGGGCGACATGCGCCGCTATCTCGCCGTCGGCCTCGACTGCTACCTCTGCCTGGTCACCGGCGGCTTGCTCGCCCGGCCGTATGTGGACACGGCCCGCGTTCCCGAGACCGTCGGTCTGCTGCTCGGCCCGACGCTCGCGTTCTCGTTCCTCAACCAGGTGGTCCTCGCCGCGATCGCCGGGGGCGGCGCGGGCAAGCTGATCATGGGGATACGGGTGATCAGACTGCCCGACGCCGGGCGGCCGGGGCCCTGCAGGCTGGTGCGGCGCTGGCTGTACGGACTGTGCCGACTGCCGTTGCAGCCCTGGTACGCGCTGAGCTCGTTCCTCGTGGGCCCCGGCGTCCTCCCCCTCAGCGCCTTCTGGAGCAGCGGGCACGACGATCCGGTGGGCCTGCGCCAGGTCCGCCACAGCGACCTCACGGCCCATCGGAACGCCGTGGCCGAACACCGCTGAGGCCGGACCGGACCACCACCTGGAGGCGGACCGGACCACGGCCGGGGCCGGACCGGACCCGCCCGCCGGTCGACGGCAGGACGCCCGCCGGACCGACCGGCGCCCCGCACGAAGCCCTTCTCAGGCCGCCGCGTTCTCCGTGATCGTGACCTTGCCCTTGCGAATCGTCGCCAGTCGTGGTGCACGCCGGGCGATGGCGCTGTCGTGCGTGACCATGATGAAGGTCAGGCCGTGCTCCTTCCACATGGTCTCCAGCACCTCCATGACCTCGTCGCGCATCGACTCGTCGAGGTTGCCGGTGGGTTCGTCGGCGAGCAGCACCTTCGGCTGCTTGACCAGGGCCCGGGCGATCGCCACGCGCTGCTGCTGACCCCCGGACATCTCGCCGGGCAGATGTCCGAGCCGTTCACCGAGTCCGACGGATTCCAGTGCCTCCGCGGCCCGCCTGCGCCGTTCGGCCGCCTTGCCGCCGAGCGGTACGAGCGCGGTCTCGACGTTCTCCTGGGCGGTGAGCGTCGGAATGAGGTTGAAGCTCTGGAAGACGAAGCCGATGTTCTGCGCGCGCACCTTGGTGAGCCTGGCCTCGCTGAGCTTCGCGAGGTCCACACCGTCGAGTTCGACGCTGCCGCTCGTGGGGCGGTCGAGGCCGCCGAGCATCTGCAGCAGTGTGGACTTGCCGCCGCCGGTGGGGCCCTGGATGACGAGCCGGCCGCCGTCCTCGATGGTCAGATCGACACCGGCGAGCGCATTGACGGTGGACTTGCCGCGCGTATAGCGCTTGGTGACGTCTCTGAGTGTGTACATGGGTCAACTCCTGCTGGAACAAAGTGGGGTGGGACGCCGGTGGGCTATTCGACGCGGCGCAGGGCGTCGGCGGGGCGCAGCCGGGAGGCCCGCCAGCCGCCGAACGCACCGGCGATCAGCCCGCCCGCCACGGCCAGCACGACGGCGATCAGGATGATGGAGAGCGAGACGGGTGCGGTCAGCGCGATGTCGAGGGACTTGGCCGCGGCCTGCCGGCCGGGTCCTGCCATGCCGGGGCCGCCGAGCATGCCGCCGCCACCGCCGCCCGAACCACCGAGTTGCGCGGTGAGCGTGGGGCTGATCGCGGTCACGACGTACGCACCGGCGAGACCGACCGCGATGCCGAGGACGCCGCCCATCAGACCGTTGACGAGGGCCTCGCCGACGACCTGGCGGGTGACCCGGCCGCTCTTCCAGCCGAGCGCCTTCAGCGTGCCGAACTCCCGCACCCGGCGGCTGACCGCGGAGGAGGTGAGCAGCCCGGCCACCAGGAAGGCGGCGACGAGGACGGCGATCGACAGCCACTTGCCGACGCTGGAGGCCAGGTCGGACGCGGTGGACAGGGAGCCGGAGACCGTGTCGGCGAGGTCCGCGGAGGTGGTGACCGTCGTGCCCGGGATGTTCTTCTGGATGGCGGACTTGACGTGGTCGATCTGCTGCGAGTCCGCGGCCTTGACGTAGACCGTGGTGACCTTGTTCTTGGAGTCGGCGAGGGTCTGCGCCTGCTTCAGCGGGATGTAGAGGTTGGCGGCCGCGTCGCCGCTGTCCGCCGTCGAGACGCCGACGATCTCGTACTTGGTCCCGGAGACGGTCACGGTCTTGCCGACCGCGAGCTTCTTCTCCTTGGCGTACGAGGCGTCTACGACCGCGACCTTCGCGTCGGTCTCGGTGGTCTTGAACGTACGGCCCTTGGTGATCTTCGACGAGGTCAGTGGGCCGAGGTCCTGCTTGGTGACGTCGGTCCCGTACACGGTGTACGAGTTGACGTCGAACGAGGCGCCACCGCCCCTGACTTCACCCTGCGGCTGCGTGCTGCCGCCCCGGCCGCCGGGGCCGGCCGTGCCACCGGTCCCGTTCTGCTTGAACTCACCGCGCTTGAACTGGCCGTCCACCTTCATGACGGTCAGGCTGAGTCCGCCGACGGCGTCCGCGACGCCGTCCTGCTTGCCGACCTTGTCGACAGTGGTGGCGGACAGGGTCTGGAAGCCCTGGACCATGACCCGGTCCGAGCTCTGATTCGCGTCGTCGTCGTTGTCCTTGGCGTCGAACTCGAACCGGGGCCGCTGGGTGCCGGAGCCCGATGCGGCGGCAGCCTGGGTCACCGTCATGTCCGTGCCGAGGCCGTACAGCGATTCCAGGACCTTGTCCTGGGCCTTGCTCATGCCGGAGGACACCGAACTGACGATGATGACCAGCGCAATACCGAGGGCGAGCCCCGAGGCGACGACCAGCGCCGCCTTTCTGCGGCGGCGCAGCTCGCGCCGGAGGTAGGTGAAGAACATGGCGCGAGGCTAGGGACGGGGCGTGATGGCGAGATAAGGCCACGATGAGAGCCGTATGAGAACCCCTGCGAACGCCACAGGCGGCGGCGCCGCGGATCCGAGGGGATCCGGGTGCCGCCGCCTGTGTACGGGGATTCGGTACTGCGGGAGGGGAGGCGCGTGCGGGTCAGGCCTCGGAGCCCGCCGTCCACTCCGACCAGCTCATGTTCCAGCCGTTGAGGCCGTTGTCGGGGGTGATGGTCTTGTCCGGGGAGTTCTTGACGATGACCACGTCGCCGACGATGGAGTTGTTGTAGAACCAGGCGGCGGGCTGGTTGGCGTCGTTCGCGCCCTTCACGTCGGCGAGGCCGACACAGCCGTGGCTGGTGTTGGCGCTGCCGAAGATCGACCGCGCGCCCCAGTAGTTGCCGTGGATGAAGGTGCCCGAGGTGGACAGCCGCATGGCGTGCGGCACGTCCTTGATGTCGTACTCGCCCTTGCCGTCGTCGTCGGTGAAACCGACCGTCGCGCCGTTCATCCGGGTCTCCTTGAACTTCTCGGAGATCACCATCTGCCCGTTGTACGTGGGGTTGGCGGAGGAGCCGGAAGAGATCGGGATGGTCTTGACCGTCTTGCCGTTCTGGGTGACGGTCATCGTCTTCGTGTTGGCGTCGACCGTCGAGACCTGGTTGCGGCCGACCTTGAAGGTGACCGTCTTCTGCTGCACACCGAAGACGCCGTCCGCGCCCTCGACGCCGTCCAGCGCGAGCTTCAGCGTGACGGTGGAGCCGCCCTGCCAGTACTGCTCGGGGCGCAGGTCGAGACGCTGCGCGTTGAACCAGTGGCCGACGACTTCCTGACCGCTGCTGGACGTCACGGTTATTGCGTCCTGGACGGCCTTCTTGTCCGTGATCGGCTTGTTGAAGTTGATCGAGACCGGCATGCCGACGCCGACCGTGGAGCCGTCCTCGGGCGTGAAGTTGCCTATGAAGCTGTTGGCGGGCGACACGGTGGTGAACGAGGAGTTCTCGTGCGCCTCGCGGCCCTTGGAGTCCTTGGCCGCCGCATTGATCTTGTACGTGGTCGAGCGCTCCAGCTGGACGTCCGGCTTCCAGCTCTTGCCGTCGGCGGCGAGCGTGCCCTTGACGGTCGCGCCGGCCGACGTGGTCATGGTGACCTGGGACAGCGTGCCCTTGGCGACGGTGACCTTGGCGTCGTTGTTGATGCTCGCGTTGGTCGCGCCGTTCTTCGGCGCGATCGTGATCTGCGCCTCCGACGCGTCCTGGGCGGCCGCCTTGTCGACCTCGGCCGCCTGCGACTTCTTCGAGCTCTCGGCGCTCGCGCCGTTGTCGTTGCAGGCAGTGAGCACCAGAACGCCACCGAGCAGTGCGGACGCGGCCATCAGGCCCTTGCGCCGCTTGCTGTCCGTCATCACACGTTTCTCCATCGTTGCCTAATCCCCAAAAACCCCGAGCAGAGCCGCCGACCGGCGAAACCCGTCAATGTTCCTAGAACCCATGGAAGGGGTCTTCCGTTCCACATCCAAGAGGGATGTGGGGAACAACACTCATCGACGCATCCGCGTCGGCGGTGGTTCCCGGTGCCGGTCGCGTATATACGGCCGGTACGCACGACGGCCCGGTCCGCGGAAAGCGGGCCGGGGCCGTGGCTCACCGCCTGCTAGATCCGCCGCTCCGCACCGCCGCTCGCGCCGCTGTGCTCGCCGTCGTCCTCACCATTGTGCGGGACGTCGCCGTCGCCCCCCTCGTCGTCGAGGTCCCAGCCGTCCGGGTCGTCCGGGTCGTAGTCGACGGTCTCGCTGCTCCAGGACGCCTGGGTGAGCTCGACCCCCGGCACCTCGCTGACCAGGTCGAACGGATCGATGAGGGAGGCGAGGGCCTCCGCTCCGTCCTCCCGTACGGCCGCCTCGGCCTGCATGCGTTCCTCGGCGGACTCGCCGCCGGGCTCCCCGTACTCGGCGGCGATGGACTCCAGTGCGGTGCCGCTGAGGGCGGCAGGGTCTGTGATCTCCAGCACCATTTCGACCTGAAGTCGAACAAACCGTGATGTCTCAGAAGTGCTCATGTGCCGGAGCGTAAGCTCCCCGCCCTCGCGACTTTCCTGCGACCCGCTGCTTTCACTAGCATCGGCGTACAGGCCTAACTCACGGCTGTGACAAGGGGGATCGATTCCGTGGCCGCTGCTCGCCGCCCGCTCCTGACCGCCACCGCTGCGGGCACATTGCTGGCCGCCCTGTGGTTCGTCCCGTCCGCCAACGCGACGGACGAGTCGACCGGCACACCGGGCGCACAGAGCCGACGGGTCACCGCCGCCGTGGACACCACGTCCGGCCCGAGGCTCGCCGACACCGGGGCCGGGGTCGACACCACCCCGTATCTGATCGGCGGCACGGCGTTCCTGGGCATCGGCGCAGCGTTCGTCACCTGCTCGGTACGCCGCGCCGACGCCCTGTCCATCTGAACCCGCCGGACCTAGGCCAGCGGTCCGGTCACCGGCTCGACCGCCGCGACCAGCTTCCCGGCACGCACGAACGCATCCGCCGCGGCCAGGTCCGGCGACAGGAAGCGGTCCGGTCCCGGACCCTCGACACCTGCCGCACGCAGCGCCTCGATGGCGGCCTGCGAGGCGGGCGCGGGGGTGAGGCCCTGGGCGGCACGCAGTTCGATGGCACGGGTCGCCGCGTACAGCTCGACGGCGACGATCCGGGCGAGGTTGTCGACGGCGGTACGCAGCTTGCGCGCGGCCGACCAGCCCATGGAGACGTGGTCCTCCTGCATCGCGGAGGACGGGATCGAGTCGGCCGACGCGGGGACGGCGAGCCGCTTCATCTCGCTGACCAGGGCGGCCTGGGTGTACTGGGCGATCATCAGGCCCGAGTCCACACCGGCGTCGTCGGCGAGGAACGGCGGCAGCCCGTGCGAACGGTTCTTGTCCAGCAGCCGGTCGGTGCGGCGCTCGGTGATCGAACCGAGGTCGGCCGCGACGATCGCCAGGAAGTCGAGCACGTACGCGACGGGGGCGCCGTGGAAGTTTCCGTTGGACTCGACCCGGCCGTCGGGCAGCACCACGGGGTTGTCCACGGCGGAGGCCAGCTCGCGGTCCGCGACGATCCCGGCGTAGTCGAGGGTGTCGCGTCCGGCGCCGTTGACCTGGGGCGCGCAGCGCACGGAGTAGGCGTCCTGGACACGGGGCGCGTCGTCCTGGTGATGGCCGGTGAGGCCCGATCCGGCCAGTACCCGCAGCATGTTGTCGGCGCTGACGCCCTGGCCCGGGTGCGGGCGGATGGCGTGCAGCTCCGGGGCGAGCACCTTGTCCGTGCCGAGCAGCGCCTCCAGGGAGAGGGCGGCGGTGATGTCGGCGGAGGTGTAGAGGCTCTTCAGGTCGGCCAGGGCCATGACGAGCATGCCGAGCATGCCGTCGGTGCCGTTGAGGAGGGCGAGGCCCTCCTTCTCACGCAGCTCGACCGGGGTGATGCCATGGGCGGCGAGCAGCTCACCGGCGGGGCGCACGGTGCCGTCGGGGCCCTCCGCGTCGCCCTCGCCCATCAGCGTCAGGGCGCAGTGGGAGAGCGGGGCCAGGTCGCCGGAGCAGCCGAGCGAGCCGTACTCGTGGACGACGGGGGTGATGCCCGCGTTGAGTACGTCGGCCATGGTCTGCGCGACCTCGGGCCGTACGCCGGTGTGCCCGGAGGCGACCGTCTTCAGCCGCAGGAACATCAGGGCGCGGACGACCTCGCGCTCGACCCGCGGGCCCATGCCGGCGGCGTGCGAGCGGACGATGTTGCGCTGGAGCTGTGCGCGTAGATCCTGGCTGATGTGCCGGCTGGCCAGCGCCCCGAAGCCGGTGGAGACGCCGTAGACCGGCTCGGGCTTGGCGGCGAGCGCGTCCACGATCTCGCGGGCGGCGGCGAGTGCGCTCACGGCGGCCGCGGAGAGCTCGACACGAGCGTTGCCGCGGGCCACGGCGATGACGTCCTGAGCGGTGGTACCGGACGTCCCCACCACGACTGTATGCATATCCATATTCAGAAGCGTACGGATTGAATCCCTTCATGTCACTAGTGGTCGTCGGGTTGACCCCTTACCGATCCGGTCACACGGTCAGGGCCGACTGCCGCGCAGGTGGCGGCGGTCGTGCGGGGACTTCGGCGGCGAGTCGGCCAGCCGGATCACCTCGCCGTCGCGCCCCGCCACCACCGGCTTCGTGGAACGGGCCGCCTTCGCCCGGTACTGGGCCGCGTCCGCCAGCCGGAACAGCCGCCGCGCCGACACCACCGGGCCGATCGGATCACCGGTCGACGCGATCCCGCACGCCACCCCGTCACCGAGCTCCAACTCGGCTGCGCGTTCGCAGAGTTCGGCGGCCACCCGGATCACGTCGTCCGTCTCGGGGCCCACCGCGAGCAGGCAGAACTCATCACCGCCGAGCCGGGCCGCGAGCGCACCGGGCAGCATGGCACCGCAGCGGGACAGCACCGAGCCGAAACGTTCCAGCAGACGGTCGCCGACCGCATGGCCATGACTGTCGTTGACCCGCTTCAGGCCGTTGAGGTCGCAGACGACCAGGCTGACCACTGCCCCGTCCGTCCGGTGCTGCTCCACCGCTTCGTCGAGCCGCACATCGACTGCGCGGCGGTTGGCCAGCCCGGTGAGCGGATCGGTGAAAGCGAGCTTGCGGAGCTCCTCCAGCCGCTCGGTCTGGGCGATCCCGGCGGCGACGACGGCAGCCAGCACGGTCGCGAAGTCCGCGTCCTCCCGCACGAACACCGCCTCCCCCGCCGGGCGGGCCACATACAGCTCGCCCCAGGCCCGCCCGTGCAGCACGATCGGTGCGACCACGCAGCAGCCGCGCCTGCGCCGGCGCAGTGCGGCCACCCGCTCATGGCGGTACACATGCCCGTACCCCCGCACCCCCTCGCCCTCCATGCCGCCCACCGGGCCGTCCGCGGTCTCCACCCAGGCGTCCGGCTCACCGCCCCCGGCCCACCGTTCATGCAGGAACTCGGTGATCTCCGGGAACCGGTGCACCGGGTACGTCTCCTCCTCGGGGAACTCCTCCTCCCCTTCGGCCCGTTCGCCCGCGTTGACCAGCACGCGCAGGCGCCCGGGCCCGCGCTCCCAGACGGAGAGCGCGGCGAAACTGCCGCCCAACGCCTCGCACGCCCCCAGCGCGGCCGCTCGCCACGACCCCCGCGGGGTGTGTGCCGCCGCCATCGTCTGCGCAAGCGAAACCACGGCCCGCAGCCGCGCATCATCACCACCCATCGCTACAGCTTATGTAGTTTTGTAGTGATTTGATCAGTTAGGGACGTCGACAATGTCTGCTGCGTGTCCTTGTAAATACACAACGTCACTCGCCGGGCCAGTTCGGCTTCCTCTTCTCGTTGAACGCGGCCACACCCTCGGCCCGGTCGCCGGAGAAGGCCACCGAGCGCCAGGCGGCGTCCTCGACTTCGAGTCCGGCCCGGAGATCGAGGCCGTGCCCGAGCCGCAGCGCCCGCTTGGCGGCCCGCAGCCCCACCGGGGAGTTGGCGGCGATCCGGCCCGCGAGCGCCAGCGCGGCCTCGCGGTCCCGTCCCGCCTCCACCAGCTCGTCGACCAGCCCCGAATCACGGGCCTCGGCCGCCTCCACCCGCCGGGCCGTGAAGACCAGCTCGGCGGCGCGCGCCGCACCGATCCGCCGCGGCAGCAGCTGCGTACCGCCACCACCCGGAATGACACCGACCGACACCTCCGGCAGGCCCACCACCGCCGTGCGGTCGGCGACGATCAGATCGCAGGACAGGGCCAGCTCGAATCCGCCGCCGAGCGCGAAACCGTGCACGGCCGCGATCGTCGGCATCGGCAGTTCGAGTACGCCGGTGTACGCAGCGCGGGCGGTGGGGCGCTGGCGCAGCAGCTCGGCGTCGGTGAAGGAATTGCGCTCCTTCAGGTCCGCGCCCACACAGAAGGCCCGCTCATGGCTGGAAGTGAGGACGGTGACCCGTACACCCGGGTCGGCGGCGAGCGCGGCGCAGGCGGCGGCGATCGAACGGGCCATGTCCGTGGACACGGCGTTCATCGCCTTGGGCCGGTCGAGGACCAGTTCGGCGACGTGTTCCTGCCCCTCGTGGACCCGTACGACGACGAATTCCCCGAACCGCTGCTCGGACGTGACGGTCATGACTGCACCCCTCCGGTTAACGATCGTTACCGGAGGGATCCTATGGGGCGCCCCGGACAGCGGTCCGGGGTGATGTCAGGACGTGCCCCGGCGCGCCAGCAGCCAGGGCTCCACGACGCCGAGGCCGCGCACCGGGCGCTGCCACATCGGCTGCAGCCCGTAGCGGTACTTGGGCGCGGACGTCGACTCCACGCCGTTCTGGCGCTCCTTCTCGGCCACCGCGGCCTCCTCCGCCGCCTGCGCTTCGGAGGACGGAGCGTCGCCGGTACGGATCAGCTCCTCCGCGAACGCCCCGTCCACCAGCACGGCGTCCTTCGGCGCTATCGAGGTCAGCCGGCTGGCGAGGTTCACCGTCGTACCGAAGACATCGCCCATTCGGGTGGTGACCGTGCCGAAGGCGATGCCGACGCGCAGTGCGGGCATGGTCTCGTCCTGGTTCATCGCCTCTATCAGGCGCAGCGCGATCTCGGCCGCCGTGCCCGCGTCGTCCGCGGCGTAGAGGACCTCGTCGCCGAGGGTCTTGATGAGCCGGCCGCCGTGGGCGGCGACCAGGTCGGCGCAGGTGGTCTCGAACGCCTCGACCAGCTCGCCGAGCTCCTCCTCCTCCAGCCGCCGGGTCAGCCGGGTGAACCCGACGAGGTCGGCGAAGCCGACGGCCAGGCGCCGGTCGACCATTTCCTCGTCGTCGGCGGCCTGCACGACCCGGCCGGTGGCGGCGGCGAGCTGGCGCCGCCACACGTACACCAGGAACTCCTCCAGCTCCGGGAGGAGCAGCTCGACCAGCGGGTACGTGACCTCGGTCCGGGTCATGCCGGGCTCGGGCGGCTCGGTCAGCCCCTCCAGGAAGGAATCGATCTGCCACTCCGCCAGCCGGGCGGTGGTCTGCCCGGTGGACCGGGCCACCTGGATCGCCATCGGCTCGCTGAGCAGCCCCGCCTCGACGAGACCGGCGAGCCGGCGCAGCGCCAGCACATCGGCCTCGGTGAGCGCCCTGGCCTGCCCGATGTCGGCGAAGCCCATGGCCCGCCAGAACCGGGAGGCCAGGTCCATCGAGACGCCGGCGGTACGGGCCGCCTGAAACGGCGTGTAGCGCCGGTCGGCACCCAGGATCAGCTGTTCCAGCCGGATCGCGAGGGGATCGTCGGTCGGTTCCGCCGTATGGTCGACTTCGTGATGCGGTGTCGGGTGGACCGAGGGTTCCGACGGGGGCTCCGCGCCCGCGCCGGAGGTCGTGTCGTCGACGGTCACCAGCCGCCTCCTGCCCGTTCCCTGCGCACTGCCCTGCCGATCTGTCGGTGGATCGCCTCAACGATACGGCAGGTGTGCCGTGGCTCACGTCGCTAAGTCATCCCGGAATGTTCCTGGGTGGGCCGGGGGCGTGGGTGGTTGCGCCCGACGGTGGGTTTCCAGGAGGGCAACGGCTCATGAAGTCATCCCGGAATGTTCCTGGGTGGGCCGGGGGCGTGGGTGGTTGCGCCCGGTGGTGGGTTTCCAGGAGGGCACGGTCTCACGCCCCCGGTACGTGTCGAGGCAGGTCGGAGGTGGAGGGCGGGCGTAGACACACCGCGGCCCCGCACGCACGGCGGACGTTGCCCCGGTACGTGTCCGGGTGAGGCGGAGGGCGGCCTTGCACGACCGCCGCTGCCTCACGTCAGGCCGCCGCCGACGCCCCGCAGGTGCACGATGTCGCCCGCCGATACGGGCTCCTGGAGGCCGTCGCCGGTGGACAGGATCAGTCGGCCGTCGCCGTCGATCGCCACGGCCTCGCCGGTGAGCGTGCGGTCGCCGGGCAGCTGGGCACGTACCGTCCGGCCGAGCGTCGCGCAGCCCGCCGCGTACGCCTCCTGCAGGCCGCTCGCCGCCGCGTCGCCGTCCGCCGCGCGCCACTGGCCGTACCAGTGCTCCAGCGAGCGCAGTACGCCCCGCAGCAGCGTCTCGCGGTCGGTGGAGACCGCCCCGGCCAGGGCCAGCGAGCCGGCCGTGGGGGCGGGGAGTTCGTCGGCGCGCAGGGACACGTTGAGGCCGATGCCCACGACGACGCCGTCCCCGGCACGCTCGGCCAGGATGCCGCCCGTCTTGCGCTCCTCGTCCAGTGGGGTCTCCCCTGGACGGAGCCGGTCGGAGTCCTTGGGAATCTTCACAATGAGGTCGTTGGGCCATTTGAGGGACATGTCGACGCCCGCCGCACGGGCCAGACCCGTCGCCGCCGCGACGCCGGTGAGCAGCGGCAGCCAGCCCCACCGGTGGACAGGGACATCGCCCGGCGTCAGGAAGACGGAGAAGAACAGGCCCGAACGGGCCGGAGCCGTCCATGTGCGGTCGAGGCGGCCGCGGCCCGCGGTCTGTTCCTCGGCGACCAGCACGGCGCCGCCTGCGAGCCCCGCCGCCGCTCGCCCGGCAAGGTCGGAGTTGGTGGACCCGGTGGTCTCCACGACGTCGAGCGAGGTCCACAGTCCGCCCGGCCGCAGCAGCCCGCGGCGCAGCGCGGGCACGTTCAGGGGCGGTCGGTCCAGGTCCGACCAGCGGCTGTGAGACGCATCCGAAGGTGTCATGCAAGCCAGACTAGGTGTGGCAAACGACGCACTGCCGAACCGTATCCACGCCGATACGCTACGGATCAGTAGGTGTTCAGTACCTGATCAGCAGCACAGTCGTCCCCGTGACCAGGCAGGGAGCCGCCACCCGATGTCCGAGCCGGAAGAGATCGACATCCACACCACCGCGGGCAAGATCGCGGACCTGCAGCGCCGTATCGACGAAGCAACGCACGCGGGCTCCGAGCGCGCGGTCGAGAAGCAGCATGCGAAGGGCAAGTTGACCGCCCGCGAGCGGATCGACCTGCTGCTCGACGAGGGCTCCTTCGTGGAGCTCGACGAATTCGCCCGGCACCGCTCCACCAACTTCGGCATCGAGAAGAACCGCCCCTACGGAGACGGCGTCGTCACCGGCTACGGCACGGTCGACGGCCGCCCCGTCTGCGTGTACTCGCAGGACTTCACCATCTTCGGGGGCTCGCTCGGCGAGGTCTACGGTGAGAAAATCGTCAAGGTGATGGACTTCGCGCTGAAGACCGGCTGTCCGGTCATCGGCATCAACGACGGCGGCGGCGCACGCATCCAGGAGGGTGTGGTGGCGCTCGGCCTGTTCGCCGAGATCTTCCGCCGCAATGTGCACGCCTCGGGCGTCGTCCCGCAGATCTCGCTGATCGTCGGACCGTGCGCGGGCGGCGCGGTCTACTCCCCCGCGATCACCGACTTCACCGTCATGGTCGACCAGACCTCCCACATGTTCATCACCGGCCCCGACGTCATCAAGACCGTCACCGGCGAGGACGTCGGCTTCGAGGAACTCGGCGGAGCCCGCACCCACAACACCACTTCGGGTGTGGCGCATCACATGGCGGGCGACGAGAAGGACGCCATCGAGTACGTCAAGTCGCTGCTGTCGTACCTCCCGTCGAACAATCTTTCCGAAGCACCGGCCTTCCCGGAGGAGGCGGAACTCGCCACCACCGACGAGGACCGCGAACTCGACACCCTCATCCCGGACTCGGCGAACCAGCCGTACGACATGCACACCGCCATCGAACACGTGCTGGACGACGGCGAATTCCTGGAGACCCAGTCCCTGTTCGCGCCGAACATCATCACCGGCTTCGGGCGTGTCGAGGGCTACCCGGTCGGCATCGTCGCCAACCAGCCGATGCAGTTCGCCGGCTGCCTGGACATCAACGCGAGCGAGAAGGCGGCACGGTTCGTCCGCACCTGCGACGCCTTCAACGTGCCCGTCCTGACCTTCGTCGACGTCCCCGGCTTCCTGCCCGGCGTCGACCAGGAGTACGGCGGCATCATCCGCCGCGGCGCAAAGCTGATCTACGCCTACGCGGAAGCGACCGTCCCGCTGATCACGGTGATCACCCGCAAGGCCTTCGGCGGCGCGTACGACGTCATGGGCTCCAAGCACCTGGGCGCCGACATCAACGTCGCCTGGCCGACCGCGCAGATCGCCGTGATGGGCGCGCAGGGCGCCGTGAACATCCTGCACCGCCGCACCATCGCCGCCGCGGAGGATCAGGAAGCAACCCGCGCCGAGCTGATCGCCGACTACGAGGACACGCTGCTCAACCCGTACGTGGCGGCCGAACGCGGCTACGTCGACGCGGTGATCATGCCCTCCGAGACCCGCGCCCACATCGTGAAGGGGCTGCGCCAGCTGCGCACGAAGCGGGAGTCGCTGCCTCCGAAGAAGCACGGCAACATCCCCCTCTAGAAAGGGTCCTGGCCATGATCAAGGTCGTACGGGGCAACCCGACCCCTGAGGAGCTGGCTGCCGCACTGGCGGTGGTCCGGGCGCGTGCCGCGGCGACGGCGTCCGATGCGTCGTCCGGCGCGCCGACGCTGCCCGGCCAGTGGTCCGACCCGGGGCGTATCGTCCGACGCGAGCGCCGTCTGCCGGGGCCGCGAGCCTGGGCGCGGACGTACTGGCCCGGGTAGTCGCAGGAGTACCTGTTCGCGCACGTTTTCGGATGTCCGGGCCCCTTTGGGGTCCGGACCTCCGGTGCGTCCGGGCGCGATCTGGTCCGTACGCACCAGAGCGGCTGAGTACCTGTACTCAGGCGCGGCATCCGCCCCCGCAGCAAGATCGGTCCCATGCTGTGGTCCGACCCGGAGAACAAGCCGCCGAAGGAACTGCGCGACGCCCAGGACATGATGCGGCGCGCGGGGCTGGTGCTTGCGCTCGCGATGGTGGTCGCGATGTTCGTGCTCGGGACACGGTGAGGGGTGCGGTGGGGGTGGGGTGGCCGCTGCGCGGGGTTTGTTCCCCTGCCCGTCCCTTCCCGGCTGCGTCGATGTGCGGTTCGGCCGTGTGGGGGGCTCCGCCCCTGACCCCGGTCCTCGAACGCCGGACGGGCTGAAATCCGTCCGGGCGGGCCGGATGCCGGCCCGCCCCTTCTACGATGGCGCGTATGACTGATCAGCGCCGTCTCGTGCTCGCCTCCGCCTCCCCCGCCCGTCTCGGCCTCCTGCGGCAGGCCGGATTCGCGCCCGAGGTGATCGTCAGCGGGGTGGACGAGGACGCGCTGAGCGCCCCGACGCCGGCCGAGCTGGCACTCGTTCTCGCCGAGGCCAAGGCCGCCGCGGTGGCCGGCCGGCCGGAGGCGGCGGGTGCCCTGGTCATCGGGTGCGACTCGGTGCTCGAACTCGACGGCGAGGCGCTCGGCAAGCCGGCCGACAGCGAGGAGGCCATCGCCCGCTGGAAGTCCATGCGCGGCCGGGCCGGTGTGCTGCAGACCGGCCACAGCGTGATCGACACCGCGACCGGACGTACGGCCTCGGCGACCGCCTCCACGACCGTTCGCTTCGGCGAACCGACGGACGCCGAGATCGCCGCCTACGTGGCCTCGGGCGAGCCGCTCCACGTGGCGGGCGCCTTCACGCTGGACGGCCGTTCGGCGCCGTTCGTCGACTCCATCGAGGGCGACCACGGCAATGTCATCGGGCTCTCGCTGCCGCTGCTGCGCCGGCTGCTGGGCGAGCTGGGGATCTCCGTGACCGAGCTGTGGGTCTGAGCCGGACCCGTTCTGCGTCAGGCCGTGGCCGGAGCGCTGGGTTCGGCGTCGTCCGTGGGCCGGTCGGCCTCGGGGCCGTACGCCACCAGCGCCAGCACGATCAGCCCGAGCACCACCATCAGACACGCGAACGCGGTCCAGCCGACCAGCCCCACCGTCAGCGCGCCCAGCACCCCGTGCACCACGGCGCAGGTGATGAGGGCGATGCGGCCGACACGGCCGGGGGCCCGGTCGCGGATGCCGGCCAGCAGGAGGACCAGCCCGCACAGCAGCAGATACAGGCCGAAGACTCCGCCCATCACCCATGTGCCGTTGGACATGGCTGCGGACTCCAGCCCGGCCAGTGACATGTCCTGGTTCTTGACGACGGTCGCCAGGATGCCGTTGATGACCACGATGCCCACGGCCTCCACGAACAGCACGATCGCCGTCACGAACGCCACCGGTCTGCGCACCACGGTGCTCACCCCCTGTTACCTGCAGTACGTGCGATAGCGCGGACCCTACTAACGGGTAACGCTCCGGACAAGGGTCCGGACGGCCTTCACTCTCACCCCGTACCCCCGAGGCGCACCCGCGCGCTCTCCTCGCGCCCCCCTTGTCGTGCCTCTCGTGCGTCGGGCAAAGAATCGTTCGCCCGTTAGTGGGGACTCGACAAAGAAACGCCGTGCGTGGCTGCTTGCACCAACAGAGACCTGGACCACACCTCGTGGCTACTGTGCGGTCATGAATCCCGGCGTACCGTGGTGTCACAAGGGATTTCGCGACTTGAGCAAGCCTCGAATCACACTCCGTGTGGGCAAGCTCACCAATGGGGACGGGTCGTAGGGCCGTGTCGGTAGTCCCTAAACTCAGCTTGTTTCAAGGAGGGAGCCATCGTGCGCAAGGTGCTCATCGCCAACCGTGGCGAAATTGCTGTCCGCGTTGCTCGGGCATGCCGGGATGCCGGAATCGGGAGCGTGGCCGTCTACGCCGACCCGGACCGCGACGCTCTGCATGTACGTGCGGCCGACGAGGCATTCGCTCTGGGCGGTGACACCCCGGCCGCCAGCTACCTGGACATGGCCAAGGTGCTCCAGGCTGCCAAGGACTCCGGGGCGGACGCGATCCACCCGGGATACGGCTTCCTGTCGGAGAACGCCGAATTCGCCCAGGCCGTCATCGACGCGGGTCTGACCTGGATCGGCCCGCCGCCGCAGGCGATCCGGGACCTCGGTGACAAGGTCGCCGCCCGACACATCGCGCAGCGCGCCGGTGCCCCGCTGGTGGCCGGTACGCCGGACCCGGTCGAGGGCTCCGCCGAGGTCGTGGCGTTCGCGAAGGAGCACGGGCTGCCGATCGCGATCAAGGCCGCCTTCGGTGGTGGCGGTCGCGGGCTGAAGGTGGCGCGCACGCTGGAGGAGATCCCGGAGCTGTACGACTCCGCGGTCCGTGAGGCCGTCGCGGCGTTCGGCCGCGGGGAGTGCTTCGTGGAGCGCTACCTCGACAGGCCGCGCCACGTCGAGACGCAGTGCCTGGCCGACAGCCACGGCAACGTCGTCGTCGTCTCCACCCGTGACTGCTCGCTCCAGCGCCGCCACCAGAAGCTGGTCGAGGAGGCCCCCGCGCCGTTCCTCTCCGAGGCTCAGAACGCGGAGCTGTACGCGGCATCGAAGGCCATCCTCAAGGAGGCCGGTTACGTCGGTGCGGGCACCGTGGAGTTCCTCGTCGGCACGGACGGCACCATCTCGTTCCTGGAGGTCAACACCCGCCTCCAGGTCGAGCACCCGGTCACCGAGGAGGTCACCGGCCTCGACCTCGTACGCGAGATGTTCCGCATCGCGGACGGCGAGAAGCTCGGCTACGACGACCCGGCCGTGCGCGGGCACTCCTTCGAGTTCCGGATCAACGGCGAGGACCCGGGCCGCGGCTTCCTGCCCGCCCCGGGCACGGTGACCACGTTCGCCCCGCCGACCGGCCCCGGTGTCCGCCTCGACGCGGGCGTGGAGTCCGGTTCCGTCATCGGCCCCGCCTGGGACTCGCTCCTGGCGAAGCTCATCGTGACCGGTGCGACCCGTGAGCAGGCGCTGCAGCGGGCGGCGCGCGCGCTGGCCGAGTTCAATGTCGAGGGCATGGCCACCGCCATCCCGTTCCACCGTGCGGTCGTCATCGACCCGGCTTTCACCAGCGACCCGTTCCAGGTCCACACCCGGTGGATCGAGACCGAGTTCGTCAACGACATCAAGCCCTTCACCGCCACCGCCGATACGGAAGCGGAGGAGGAGACCGGCCGCGAGACCGTCGTCGTCGAGGTCGGCGGCAAGCGTCTTGAGGTCTCGCTGCCCTCGTCGCTGGGCATGAGCCTGGCCCGTACCGGGCTCGCGGCGGGCGCCAAGCCCAAGCGCCGCGCGGCGAAGAAGAGCGGCTCCGCGGTCTCCGGCGACACCCTGGCGTCCCCGATGCAGGGCACCATCGTCAAGATCGCCGTCGAGGAGGGCCAGCAGGTCAGCGAGGGCGACCTCATCGTCGTCCTGGAGGCCATGAAGATGGAGCAGCCGCTGAACGCGCACCGCGCCGGCACCATCAAGGGACTCGCCGCCGAGGTCGGCAGCTCGGTCTCCTCCGGCGCCGTGATCTGCGAGATCAAGGACTGATCGAGCGGTACCCGACGTTCTGCCGGGGCCCCTGCGAAGTCGTACGGCTCCGCAGGGGCCCCGGTCGGTCGTTCGGCGGCGTGCGTCACTCCCCGGCGGGTGGCGCGGCGGCCGTCCTCGTGGCGAGCAGCAGGATCAGGGCCGGCGCCAGGAAGCCCGCCCCGGTCGAGCAGCCCTCGACCATCCCGTCCGGCCCCGGCAGATCCGCCGCCCGGACCGCGGCCCGTACACCGTCACCAGCGTGGCAAGGCCCAGGGCGTAAACGGAGGTTAACTCCGAAACGTCACAGAGGCACCCTCCGGATGTGCAATGGCATCCTGGACCCTGGGGCGGAAACGAGGGAGGACTGCGCGATGGCGATGAGCACGGCACAGACGCCGGCCCGGCCCATGCGTGCCGACGCGCGCCGCAATTACGACCGGCTGCTGGGTGAGGCCCGTACCGCCTTCGCGGAACACGGCACCGATGCGTCCCTGGAGGACATCGCGCGACGTGCGGGCGTGGGGATCGGCACGCTGTACCGGCACTTCCCGAACCGGCACGCGCTGATGAACGCCGTCTTCCAGGAGGCCCTCACCTCCCTGATCACCCGTTCCCGTGAACTCGCGGGGGCGGAGCATCCGTGCGGGGGCCTGGTGGAGTGGCTGGGCGCGATCATCACTCATGCGGGTGAGTACCGCGGGCTCGCCCAGGCGCTCATGTCGACGTCACGGGACGAGACTTCGGCACTTTCGCAGTGCAATGTGCCGCTGCGCGAGGCGGGGGCGGTGCTGCTGGCGCGGGCGCAGTCGAGTGGGGCCGTGCGGGCGGATGTGTCCATCGACGACCTGATGCAGCTGACGAACGCGATCGCGCTGGCCGCGGAGCAGTCGCCGGACGATCCGGAGTTGGCGGGACGGCTGCTGACGCTGACCCTGCAGGGGCTGAAGGGGCCGAACGCGGAGGGGGGTTGAGGAGTGCGGGTACGTGCGGCTGTGTGCGGCGCGGGTGGCCGTGGGCGCCGCGGGTCCGCTGCGCGGGGCCTGTTCCCCTACCCGCCCCTTCCCGAACCGGGGCGCCGCCCCGGGCCCGGTCCTCAGTCGCCGGACGGGCTGGAACAACAACCAGGGGCTCCACCCCGGTCCGGGAAGGGCGGGTCTGCGAGGAGTAACCCCCGCCCGCTACCGGCGTCGCAGATCCGCCACTCTCGCGCGGTCCCCCTGCCCCTGTTCCGCCAGTACCGCAGCGCTCCGCAGCGGCTGCGGGCCGGGCCCCCCGGGGCCACCCCCGCGTGTACGGCGCTGCCCGGGCAGTGGCATGTCGCGGCGGGTCTGACGGCCCGGCGGAAGGGCCTCGGCCGGTGCGGGGCCGTTTCCGGCGCCGGCCACCGCGATCTGCACCCCCTGGTCGGCAAGGGCCTGCAGTTCGGTGGCGGCACGGTCGTCGTGGCCGGGCGGTTCGTCCGTCACCAGACGGGTGATGAGATCCGTCGGCACCGTCTGGAACATGGTGTCGGAGCCGAGCTTGGTGTGGTCCGCCAGGACCACCACCTCCGCCGCGGCCTGCACCAGGGCGCGGTCCACGCTCGCGGAGAGCATGTTGGACGTGGAGAGGCCGCGTTCCGCGGTGAGCCCGCTCCCGGAGAGGAACGCGCGCGAGACCCGCAGCCCCTGGAGGGACTGCTCGGCCCCACTGCCCACCAGGGCGTAGTTGGAGCCGCGCAGGGTGCCGCCGGTCATCACCACTTCCACCCGGTTGGCATGGGCCAACGCCTGGGCGACCAGCAGCGAGTTGGTGACGACGGTCAGGCCGGGGATCCGCGCGAGCCGACGGGCCAGCTCCTGCGTGGTCGTACCGGCACCGACGACGATGGCCTCACCCTCTTCGACGAGACCGGCGGCCAGGTCGGCGATGGCCGTCTTCTCGGCGGTGGCGAGATGGGATTTCTGCGGAAAGCCGGACTCCCGCGTAAAACCGCCCGGCAAAACCGCACCGCCGTGCCGGCGGTCGAGGAGTCCTTCTGCCTCCAGCGCCCGCACGTCCCGCCGTACGGTCACTTCGGAGGTCTGGACGACGCGGGCGAGCTCACGGAGCGATACCGCCCCGTTGGCACGCACCATTTCGAGGATCAACTGACGACGTTCTGCAGCGAACACGAAACTGACAGTAACGTGACGCTCGAGTGTTTTCAGCAGTTTGCGCCGAATAACAGAAGTTGTACATACAAGGGGCCGCCAAGTGGTATAGGCGGCCCCGTTGTTGTTCCGTACTGATCGCCAGACAGTCGCCCGACCGCCTGAGTTGCCGGGAGTTGCCGGGGATTGCCGGGTTCCCGAAGGTGCTTACGCCTCGCCCGTGAGCTTACGGGTGTGCAACTGACGGGCCACTTCCGCGATCGATCCCGACAGGGACGGATACACAGTGAAAGCGTTTGCGATCTGTTCCACCGTCAGATTGTTGTCGACCGCGATCGAGATGGGGTGGATCAACTCGCTCGCCCGCGGCGCGACGACACAGCCGCCGACCACGATGCCGGTGCCGGGCCGGCAGAAGATCTTGACGAAGCCGTCGCGGATGCCCTGCATCTTGGCGCGCGGGTTGCGCAGCAGCGGCAGCTTGACCACCCGGGCGTCTATCTTGCCGGAGTCGACGTCGGCCTGGCTGTAGCCGACGGTGGCGATCTCGGGGTCGGTGAAGACGTTCGAGGAGACCGTCTTCAGGTTCAGCGGGGCCACCGCGTCACCGAGGAAGTGGTACATCGCGATCCGGCCCTGCATGGCGGCGACCGAGGCGAGGGCGAAGATCCCGGTGACGTCACCGGCCGCGTAGACACCGGGGGCGCTGGTGCGGGAGACCTTGTCGGTCCAGATGTGGCCGGACTCCTTGAGCCTGACCCCGGCCTCCTCCAGCCCCATGCCCGCGCTGTTCGGGATCGCGCCGACCGCCATCAGGCAGTGCGAACCGGAGATGACCCGGCCGTCGGCGAGGGTGACCTCGACCCGGTCGCCGACGCGCTTCGCGGCCTGGGCGCGGGAGCGGGCCATGACGTTCATGCCGCGGCGCCGGAAGACGTCCTCCAGGACAGCGGCCGCGTCCGGGTCCTCACCCGGCAGTACCCGGTCACGGGACGAGACGAGGGTGACGCGTGAGCCGAGCGCCTGGTACGCGCCCGCGAACTCGGCACCCGTCACGCCGGAGCCGACCACGATGAGCTCCTCGGGGAGCTCGTCGAGGTCGTAGACCTGGGTCCAGTTCAGGATGCGCTCGCCGTCGGGAAGCGCATCCGGAATCTCTCGCGGGTGGCCACCGGTCGCGATCAGTACGGCGTCGGCGGTGAGCGTCTCCTCCGTACCGTCGGCGGCGGTCACGACGACCGTGCGGGAGCCGTCGGCGGCCTGGAGGCCCTTGAGGCGGCCGCGGCCGCGCATCACGCGCGCGCCCGCACGGGTGACGGAGGCGGTGATGTCGTGGGACTGGGCGAGCGCCAGGCGCTTCACGCGCCGGTTGACCTTGCCGAGGTCGACGCCGACGACACGGGCCGCCTGCTCGATGTGCGGCGTGTCGTCCGCGACGATGATGCCCAACTCCTCGTACGAAGAGTCGAAGGTGGTCATCACCTCTGCCGTCGCGATCAGGGTCTTCGAAGGCACGCAGTCGGTGAGCACGGACGCGCCGCCGAGGCCGTCGCAGTCGACGACGGTCACCTCCGCGCCGAGCTGGGCGCCCACCAATGCCGCCTCGTACCCGCCGGGTCCGCCGCCGATGATCACGATCCGGGTCACGAAAAGTCCGCCTCGCGTGTGTCATCCCGCGGCCGTCTGCTGCCCCGGCCGGGGGTCCGGGGGGTCGCCCCGGGGAATGCAGTACGTACTTCATTGTCCCGCACGCGCCAAGGTGCTTCGCCCCGGGGCCCTCCATACGTGCGCCGGGGCGTGTGCGACGGGGTTCCGGGACGGTGAGCGGAACACTGCACGGAACCCCGTAAGGGGTCTTCCTCACAGGAATCGACGTTCCGCCCACCGCCTCCCGTACCCTCGACCCCATGTCGCTCTACGCCGCGTACGCCGGCAACCTCGACGCGCGGCTGATGACGCGCCGCGCACCGCATTCCCCGCTGCGCGGCACCGGCTGGCTCAATGGCTGGCGGCTGACCTTCGGCGGGGAGCAGATGGGCTGGGAGGGCGCGCTCGCCACGGTGGTGGAGGCCCCCCGTTCCCAGGTCTTCGTGGCGCTTTACGACCTGGCACCGATGGACGAGGACTCCATGGACCGGTGGGAGGGCGTCGGCCTCGACATCTACCGGCGGATGCGGGTGCGTGTGCACACCCTGGACGGCGAGGAGCCGGCCTGGATGTATGTGCTGAACGGGTACGAGGGCGGGCTGCCGTCCGCCCGCTATCTGGGCGAGATCGCGGACGCCGCGGAGTCCGCGGGCGCGCCGCACGACTATGTGATGGAACTGCGCAAGCGTCCCTGCTGACCCGCCGGACCAGCGCTTTTGTGTGAATGTACGAGGAAGCGTGTGCAGACTCTATGCATGGGCATCTACGCGCGTAGGGAATCACCGGCTACCCTCATCCGCGTGAACGCATCAGTTATTCCGGACAACATCCAGGGCGACCCGCACGCCGCCGCCGCCGACGCCGCCGCCCGCCTGCGCGAGCTGACCGGTGCCGAGACCCACGACGTCGCGCTCGTGATGGGTTCCGGCTGGGCACCTGCGGGCGATGCGCTCGGCACTCCGGAGGCCGAGTTCCCGGTGACCGACCTGCCCGGTTTCCCGGCGCCCGCCGTGCAGGGGCACGGCGGCACGATCCGCTCGTACCGGATCGGCGAGAAGCGCGCCCTGGTCTTCCTCGGCCGCACGCACTTCTACGAGGGCCGCGGCGTCGCCGCCGTCGCGCACGGGGTGCGGACCGCCGTCGCCGCCGGCTGCAAGACCGTCGTCCTGACGAACGGCTGCGGCGGTCTGCGCGAGGGCATGCGCCCCGGGCAGCCGGTCCTGATCAGCGACCACATCAACCTGACCGCTGCGTCCCCCATCATCGGCGCCAACTTCGTCGACCTGACCGACCTGTACTCGCCGCGGCTGCGCGCGCTGTGCAAGGAGGTCGACGAGACCCTCGAAGAGGGTGTGTACGTGCAGTTCCCCGGTCCGCACTACGAGACCCCGGCCGAGATCAACATGGTCCGTGTCATGGGCGGCGACCTGGTCGGCATGTCCACCGTGCTGGAGGCGATCGCCGCACGGGAGGCGGGGGCCGAGGTGCTGGGCATTTCGCTGGTCACGAACCTGGCGGCGGGGCTGAGCGGGGAGCCGCTCAACCATGAAGAGGTGCTGCAGGCGGGGCGGGACTCGGCGACCCGGATGGGGTCTTTGCTGGCGCGGGTGCTGGACCGCATCTGAGCGGGCGTCGCGCCTGCGGCGGGCGGTTTCCCCTGCCCGCACCTTCCCGAACCGGGGCTCCGCCCCGGGCCCCGCGCCTCGCCGTCGAAGCCGAAAAGCAAGCCCCTCCGGCGATCGAGGAGCGAGGGTCCGGGGGCAGCGCCCCCGTAACCCACCCCACCCCGCAGAAAGGCGGACACCGTGCAGCAGGACCTCATCGCACAGGCCAGGGCGTGGCTCGCGGAGGACCCCGATCCCGAGACCCGTGACGAGCTCGGCAAGCTCATCGACACCGAGGACCTCGACGAGCTCGCCGCACGGTTCGCCGGCACACTGCAGTTCGGAACCGCCGGGCTCCGCGGCGAGCTGGGGGCCGGACCGATGCGGATGAACCGTGCTGTCGTCATCCGTGCCGCCGCCGGGCTCGCCGCGTATCTGAAGGCGCAGGGGCAGACCGGCGGCCTGGTCGTCATCGGGTACGACGCCCGCTACAAGTCCGCCGACTTCGCCCGGGACACCGCGGCCGTGATGACCGGCGCGGGCCTGCGCGCGGCGGTACTCCCCCGCCCGCTCCCCACTCCTGTGCTGGCATACGCCATACGGCACCTGGGCGCCGTCGCGGGCGTCGAGGTGACCGCCAGCCACAATCCACCGCGCGACAACGGCTACAAGGTCTACCTCGGCGACGGCTCCCAGATCGTCCCGCCGGCGGACGGCGAGATCGCCGACGCGATCGCCGCGGTCGGCCCGCTGGCCGGCGTCGACCGGCCGGAGAGCGGCTGGGAGATCCTCGACGACGAGGTCCTGGACGCCTACCTGGCCCGTACGGACGCGGTGTTGGACGCGGCAACCCCGCGGACCGCCCAGGTCGTGTACACCGCCATGCACGGCGTCGGCACGTCCGTCCTGACGGCCGCCTTCGCCCGCGCCGGGTTCCCCACGCCCGTGCTGGTCGCCGAACAGGCCGAGCCCGACCCTGCGTTCCCCACCGTCGCCTTCCCCAACCCGGAAGAGCCCGGCGCGATGGATCTCGCCTTCGCCACCGCCCGGCGCGCGAACCCGGACATCGTCATCGCCAACGACCCGGACGCCGACCGCTGCGCCGTGGCCGTGCCGGACGCCACCGTGGACGGCGGCTGGCGGATGCTGCGCGGCGACGAGGTCGGCGCGCTGCTCGCCGCTCATCTGGTCGCCCGAGGTGCCACCGGCGTCTTCGCCGAGTCGATCGTGTCGTCGTCGCTGCTCGGCCGGATCGCCGAGAAGGCGGGCAACGGATACGAGGAGACGCTGACCGGCTTCAAGTGGATCGCCCGCGTCGACGGCCTGCGCTACGGGTACGAGGAGGCGCTCGGCTACTGCGTCGACCCGGAAGGCGTACGCGACAAGGACGGCATCACGGCCGCCCTGCTCGTCGCCGAGCTGGCCTCCGTGCTCAAGGAGCAGGGGCGTACGCTCCTCGATCTCCTCGACGACATCGCGGTCGAGCACGGGCTGCACGCCACCGACCAGCTGTCGGTCCGGGTGGAGGACCTGTCGGTCATCGCGGATGCCATGCGGCGGCTGCGCGTCACCCCGCCGACCTCACTCGCGGGCCTCGCCGTCACCTCGGCCGAGGACCTGTCGGAGGGTACGGAGCAGCTGCCGCCCACCGACGGGCTGCGCTACCACCTCGACGGTGCCCGGGTGATCGTCCGCCCGAGCGGCACCGAGCCGAAGCTGAAGTGCTACCTGGAGGTCGTGGTGCCGGTCGGTTCGGCGGACGAACTGCCCGCCGCCCGCGCGAAGGGCGCCGAGCTGCTCGCCGGGATCAAGCGGGATCTGTCGGCGGCCGCCGGCATCTGAGCGGGAGCGGGCACCGTCATTCACGCATCAGGTACGTGAAACCGGTGTCCGGTCCCACGCAGGACTGGAGCGTCAGATCGCCCCAGTAGAGGCCGTGGGCGGGGGCGCCGCGGCCGGGCGTGAGGTAGCGGGCGTAGACCTTGTAGCGCAGGACCTGGCGCGGGGTCTCCACCGTGGCCACGGTGCCCACCGGCAGCGTCGCGAACTGCTGGAATCCGCAGAAGTCATGGCCGACGACGACGGCGGTGCGCATCTTGTAGCCGTCCTCGGTGCCGAGGTCGGGTCCTGCCCACTGGACCGCGTCCCGGCAGGCGTCGACGGCCTCCTGGCCGCCCCGCACGACCTTCGCCGACCAGGAGCCGATGCGCAGGGTGGTGACGCGGGGGCGGCGTGCCGAGCCGGTGCGGGCCGTGGAATCGCCTGCGGTGGGGGCCGGGTGCGGGGCCTCGGGGGTCGTCCGTCGTGGGGGTGCGGTCGTGCGGGAGAGGTCGGGGCCGGACCGCGCAGGAGCGGGGCGCGCCGTCGGTCCGGGCGGGGTACGGACCAGGGGCCGGTTGCGGGCCGCGGTTGCCGTTGCCTGAGGTGTCGCTCGCACGGGCGCGGGCGGGCCCGGCGTCGGCCCGGCGGACGACGGGGCGGGAGCCCGTACCGCCTGCGGGTCCGCCGGGCCCGTACCGCATCCGGCGAGCAGCGCGGCGCACACCGCTGCCGGCACGGCCGCCGCGCGCCGGCGAGCTGTCATCCGAACCGCCCGTTCACATAGTCCGAGGTGCGCTCGTCCCGCGGCGAGTTGAACATCGCGTCCGTCTCCCCGTGCTCGACGATCACGCCGGGCGTGCCGTGCGAGGCCAGGAAGAAGGCGCAGGTGTCGGAGACCCGGGCGGCCTGCTGCATGTTGTGCGTGACGATGACGATCGTGACCTCGGACCTGAGCTCGGCGATGGTCTCCTCGATGCGCCGGGTCGAGGTCGGGTCGAGCGCCGAGCAGGGCTCGTCCATCAGCAGCACCCGGGGGCGCACCGCGAGCGACCGGGCGATGCACAGCCGCTGCTGCTGGCCGCCGGACAGGGCGCCGCCGGGCTGGCGGAGCCGGTCCTTGACCTCCTTCCACAGGCCCGCCTTGGTGAGGCACTCCTCGACCAGTTCGTCCTTGCCGTCGCGGGAGGCCTTGATGGCATTGAGCTTCAGCCCGGCGAGGACGTTGTCGTAGATGGACATCGCGGGGAACGGGTTGGGCTTCTGGAAGACCATCCCGATCTCGCGCCGGGCGTGCGTGATGCGCCGCCCCCGGTCGTAGATGTCCTCGCCGTCGAGCAGGACGCGCCCGGCGAGCGAGGCGGAGCCGATCAGCTCGTGCATGCGGTTGAGGATGCGCAGGAAGGTCGACTTGCCGCAGCCGGAGGGGCCGATGAGCGCGGTGACCTGGCGTGCGGGCATGGTGAGCGAGACCTGGTCGAGGACCTTGTGGTCGGCGAACCAGGCGGACACGGCGTCGGCGTGGAGGGTCGCGGGGCCCTGCCCGGGGACGACCCGCGGCTGTACGAGGGTTTCCGTGAAGCCGTCGGCCGCGAAGGCGTCGGCGGTATCGGTGGTGTCCGTGGTGTCGGCAGACATGGCGTCGAGGTCAACTCCTGTACAGATTCGGGTGGTTCAGAGAAGGTTCGGCAGCAGCGCGGTGATGGCCCGGGAGTCCGCGAGGCCCAGGGCCACAAGGACCGGTCCCGCGCAGATCCATGTCTGCCAGCGGCCCCAGACGCGGTACGCGATCACCGCGAGCAGGGACATGAGGAGCAGACCCTGGGACCAGAGGAAGACGGCGAGCCAGGCACCGTCGTCGGTGCCCAGTGCCTGTTCGGACGGCGCGATCCAGCCCGCGCGCAGATCGCGCGGCGGGTTGGGCTGCACGGGCGTGATCAGCTTGGCGTCGACGCGCAGCACACCGCTCGGCGTGTACGGGGCGCCGGTGGCGGTGATCAGCGTGAGCCGGCCCTGCCCCTGGCCGAGCGCGGCGGGCAGGTCGTCGCCGGCCCTGCGGATCCCCGTGACCTCGTAGACGGACTTGCCCTGCCCGGTCGTCAGCTCGAAGCGGGTGCCGGCGGGCAGGTTGTGCAGGTTGTTGAAGGGACTGCCGTACGCCCACTGGCGGCCCATGATGACCACCGTGCCGGCCTGGCCGGGCAGCGGGGTGTCACGGCGGTGCCCCGGCCCCGCCATCAGCAGGTCCGAGGTCGTCCCTTCCGCGACGACCTCCTTGATGCCGAGGGCCGGGATCCGCAGCAGGGCCACGGGCACGCCCGGTTCGAGCAGCCGGCCCTCGAAGTCGCGCTGGCCCACCGGAGCGATGCCGAGGGCGAGTTGGCGGCGCAGCTCGTCGTACGCGGTCTGCTGGTCGCGCGCGTGCTGCAGGTGGCCGACGATCATGAGGTTCGCGGCAAACCCGAAGAGGACGGCGGCCAGGACGCACAGGGCCGCCCCGGCGAGTGCGAGCCCGGGGCGGGCGGGGGGCCGTGGAGCCTCGGCAGGCCGCCGGGGCGCGGGCGCGTCGGGCGGCGGCGCGGGCGGCGGCTCGGCGGCGGGCGGGTCGGCGGTGGGCGGGGCGAGCGTGGTCACGGGGTGCGCTCCTCGAAGCGGGGTGGGTGGAACGGGCGGGTCCGGGGACGTGTCGGCGAACGCCCCGGACCCGGCCCGGTCAGTGCTGGGGGCTGTCGCCGCCGAAGGTCAGCAGGCCCTTGCGGCGCATGCGGATGACGAGCGCGGAACCCGCGCACATCAGCGCGAGCGCGGACAGGCCGATGACACCGGCCTCGGCGCCGGTGGCCGCCATGGAGCCGCCGCCACTCCCGCCGTCACCGCCACCGGAGAGGCCACCCGCGTCCGTACCGCCCGTGTCGGCGCCCGCGCTGCCGCCCCCGGTCGCGCCGGAACTGTCGGACGGGCTGGGCTCGGGGCTCTCGCCGGCCACGTCACCGGTCGTGAACGCGAAATCGACGCTGTGCCCGTCGGTCTTGTCCTCGGCGAGCGTCAGCACGTGATCGCCGTCCTCGATCTCCTCGGGCACGGTGAACGCGTAGTTCTCGACGGTGCCGTCGGCGTTCGCCGTCGCGTCGTCGAAGGTCGTCTCACTGTCCGCGAGCGTCACCTTCACCTCGGCACCGTCCCCGTACCCACGAGCCGTGATCTTCACGGTCTGACCGGGCTCAAGGTTCGGGTTGGCCTCCAGCGTGTTGCCGTCCTCGTCGGTGACGTCCAGATCGGCGGGCTCGGTGGGGCTGGGGCCGGCGGAGGGGTCCTCGTCGGTGCTGGTGAAGGTGAAGGCCGCAGACGCGCCGTTGTTGGGCTGCTGCCTGAACTGCAGGCGGTGCTCGTCATTGGTCAAGGCGTCGGGCACGGTGAAGGCGTAGTCCACGACGGCGCCGTCGGCGTTCGCGGTCACATCGTCCAAGGTGCCATTGCCCCCGGTGACGCTCACCGCCACGGTGGCTCCCGGCTTGAAGCCCTGGGCCGTGACCTTCACCTTCTGGCCGATGAAGAGGGTGGGCTTGTCGCCGAGGGTGTTGCCGTCGGCGTCCTTGGCGGTGACGAGGTAGTTGATGTTTACCGGCGTGCTGACCTGTGCGTCGCCGAAGGCGTCGGAGTCGGTGGGCGTGAAAGCGGCGTCATACTTATGGGCGCCACCGGTCGTGGGTGCCGTGACCGTCAGCTCCGCCTTGCCGTCGGTCACCGGAGCCGTGCCGAGAACCCTTTTGACCGGCGTTTCGCCCGAGGTGTCCGTGTCCGAGAATTCGACGGAACCGGCCGCGGCGGGAGACACCGTGGCGGTGAGCTCGAAGTCCTGGTTGACGGAGACCGTCGTGGGGTTCGCGCTCAGAGCGAGGGTGGTGGCCTGCTGGTCGATCTGGGCCCAGGTGTCGCCGGTCACGCGGATCTTCCTGACGAACAGGTAATCGGGACTCGCGCTACCCAGATTGCACGGCAGGACGAGCGTGTAGTCACCGTCCAAGGAGCCCTCGGGTTTGTAGCCGCGCAGCGCCGTCACCAGAGAAGTCGCCTTGACTATGGGGGGAACGGCTGTCGAAATGAGCGGGAGCGTGAATGCTCCACCGGTCATGTCGAGAGTCGACTTGAACCCCTTGGCCAGCGGCCTGCTGTTGTCAGTGGCTTTGCCGGCCGGGTTTTTCGGGTCGACCAGCCGCAACACGGTCGCGTTGGCATTGGTCGAGGTTCCGGCAGGGCAGGGCCCGTCCGTTGTGGCTGACGACGCGATGACGTCCGCGGTGATGCTTCCGGTGTCCGGCTCCAGGCTGAAGGCGCCGAGCCGTTGATACTCGACCGCCTGCGCTTTGCTGGAGAACGCGAGCACGGCGGCCAGGGCCGCGAACAGCATCGCGCAGCATGTCAACAGCGCCACCGGTGATCTCAGTTGCGCCAGTCGGTTGTTCATCTCGATGTCCCCCACGGGATTTCGGTTGCGATTGGGATACGCCGCGGGGCCGGGCACCCGATGGGTGCCCGGCCGTTGTGCGGCTAGCGGGTGGTGCTGATCAGCGCTCGCCCTTCAGGGCCGTGGCGCCGCAGGTGGAGATCCGGCCGAAGCCGAACTTCTCGATCACGTTCTGGCCGAGCGTGTCCGTCGCGGTGCAGACCTTCGAGTCGGCGCCGACGAAGGTGGCGGCGATGGTGGCGTCGCCCACCTTCGAGGTCGGGACGACGTTGTAGACGTCACGGCTGTAGACGAAGGACGTGTTGAGCTTGCCGTCGGTCGTGAAGGGCTCACTGCCGTCGATCTTGCCGAGGACGCTGACACCGTGCCGGTCGGTCGACACGTTGGTGACCTGGGCGATGTACTGGGCGATCGAGTACGGCGCGATGTCGCCGGCGGAGTTGAGCTCCACGCCGTTGTGCTCCTGCATGGTGGCGACGCAGGTGCCGAGCTGGGCCTCGGTCACGCCGATCTTGCCGAGGAAGAAGGTCCGCGTGCCGGAGTTGGCCTGCGGGATGAGCGGGGTCAGGGTGACGCCGTTCAGCGTGGTCAGGTCGCAGGTGTAGATGTCGTGCAGCTGGGCCGTGGTCAGGTCCGGGTTGTTGAGCGCGCTGTCCTCACGGACCGCGATGGACACCGCGTCCTTGGCGAACGGGATCCAGGTGAGGTCCTGGGTGGTGGTGTCCGCCGGGCCACGCGAGGAGCGGGCGAAGTCCAGGCAGCCCGCGAGCGTGTCGACGTCGTTGCGCAGCGCGTCGATACCGGCCGAGGATCCGTCGGGGCGGTTGATGTTGGCACAACCGGTCGTGCGGGTCTTGATCGTGGCCGAGCCGGTCGCGTTGTACGAGGCGATCGTGGCGCCGCCGTCGACCGCGTTGCCGATGCCGTTCATGACGTCCTGCGTGGTGTCCGAACCGACGCCGGCGAGGACGCGGTAGTCACCGGCCGCCGGGTCTGCGACAGCCGAGCCGGCCATGGCACCGACGCTGAGAACGGCGGCGCCGACGACGGCACCGAGACGAACACGGGACTTGACGTTCACTTCGTTTCTCCTCCGTGGAGACGGATTTCGAGGAATGCACGTTCAAGCAGAATCCGGATTTTGTTTCCACCGACCCGTCGGCCGGCCGCGACAAACAATTCCGCATACCGGCCGACAGCAACCACCAACGCCATCCACCCATCAAGTTAAGAGCTGATTTCCAAGGCGACACCTACGGAATTCCGTAACGGCGACGACTTTTCCCCGGGGCGCGGGACGTCCCGGGGAAAAGGGCCGCACGAAGAAAGGTCGGATCAGCCGGTACCGCCACCCGGAGGCGTGGCCCTGCGCACGGACAGCCGCAACATGACGGGCCCGGCGAGCGCCGCCGCACCGCCCGCGATCAGGACCCCGAGCAGAACCCAGCGGATGAGCCCGAGCACTTCCGAGGGTGTGAGCCCGCCGGACTGGGCCACGTTCTGCTTCGCCGGGTCCGTCGGGGAGACGGACGGGCCGTCCGATGCGTCCGGGTCGGTTGCGCCGCCCGCGGCCCCGGACGTGTCTCCACCCGTGTCTCCGGCTGTCGCAGCGCCGTCGGCGTCGCCGCTCCCCGGGCCGCCGCTGCCGTTCGGCGCATCGTCCGGAGCGGTCGAGTCCGTACCCGACGGATCCGCCGACGCCCCCCGTTCCAGCCGGTCGGCCGCGTTCTCCGCCTGTTGACGCAAGGCCGCGGGCAACGGGGCGTATCCGTAAGGCAGTTGCCCGTTCGCGGTGCCCTGGCTCTGTCCCGGGCCGGCCGCGTACCGGATCGCCCGCGCGTAGTCCTGCCGGGCATCCTTGGCCTGGTCGACCGAGGCTGCCGCATACACCACGGCGGTCAGCGGATAGGCACCGTCCTTCGCCTTGGCCGGGTCGGGCGCCTTCACCCCGGCCACGTCCGAGTCGGGCATCTGGGCGACCGCCTTGAGCAGGGAGTCGTCGGTCGGCTTGACGTACTCACCGTCGGCGTTCGGGAGAGCGGCGGTGATCAGCTGGTAACGCACGGCCGACGGGGTGTCCACGATGCCGAACTGGCGCTGGTCGGTGACCGCCGGCCGGCCGGCGCCCGTCAGCTTCGGAACGTTGCTCTCGACGATGCACTGGAAGGCCGTGCCCATGTCGCCCCGGCGGACCTTCACCGCCGCTTGGTGCATGTCGTTCGCGTAGGGGACCATGTCCAACCCGTTGCGCGACAGCGAGGTCCCGTTGCCGCAGTCCAGCGGCGTGGGCGTGAGGTCGGCCTTGGGGAAATAGTCCAGGGATTCAGAGATCACGCTGCCCTTGTAGGCCGCGTTGACCTTCATTCCCCACGGATCGATTTCCCCTTGAATGAATTTCCCCGCATCACTGTTCGCCAGAACATAATCCCACACCATGCGGGCCGTGTCGGAATTTTCCGAGGAGACAACAAGGCCGATGGGTGACATCGAATTCTGCTTCAGAGCCTCCAGCCCCGGATTGAGTCTCTGGAATTCAGGATCCTGGCCGATGGAGCGCGGGTTCCCGGCAAGGTAGTCGGGAATCTGCTCCCGGTTCAGAACCAGGCTGCCGGCATAGGACTGGGTGAGCACTTTGGCCAGCAGTCTCTGGTTGAGCCTGAGTTCCTTGACCGGCAGCTTGACGGCCCCCGACGACTTCTCGTACATCCAGACGAAGCCGATCGTCAGGCCGCTCACCGACACGGGCGCGTGCACCACTGGTGCCGCTCCCTCGGGCGCATGGACGGGATCCACAGTGATGGCAAGCCCCGGCGAGGAGTCGCTGGGTGCGGTGACCGCCTGCCGTGCCTCCTCCTCACCCGCCTGGGTGTAGGTGAACCGGTGAGTGCCGGACGTGCACAGCTCGCTCTGCCACGAAGTGATCGCGTCGGTGCCCAGTTCGGAGCCGATGATCCGGCGCTCCGGCTTGTCCGGGTCGCAGTTGTCCCCTACCGGCTCGAAGTCGAGGCGGAAGGCGATCCGCTGGTCCCAGTTCGACTGGCTCAGCGAGGACGCTACGAGGTTTCCGCTGTTTCCATTGCTCCCGTCGGGATCGTGGGCACCGCGGGGCACGACCACCAGCCAGCACGGCTGTACCTCTCCTGTCGGCGTCCGGCGGGCGCCGCAGCCCAGCGCGGGCTGCTCCAGGGACGACTTCACCTCGAACGCCACATCGCCGCCGCCGTTGCCGTCGTTGGGCAGGAACGGGATGGCGTTCGTGTCCCCACCGGTGAAGTACGTCGCGTCCGTCGAGCTCGTGGTGGGGTCGCCCTGCCCCGGGACCGGCCGGAACGGCACGTAGTGAGTGCGGTTCTGATCGACCGGGGTCGCGGTCTCGGTCTCCAGCGGGTCGCTGCCCTGGCCCGGGGCATCCGGCAGCAACACACGACGGCTGTTGCCCGCATCCACTCCCGAACTCAGCCCGAACTCGCACTGCGTACGGTCCGGCCCCGACGCATCGTCTCCCCAGCACTGCATGAGTGCCAGGAAGTTGCGCCCCTCGGACGTGCCGCGCGGCGTGCCCCCGCTCCACGTCACCCGCGTCGCCTGCCCGCGCAGCCCCTTCGTCCGGTGCACGGTGACCTTGAGATCGGAGAAGTCGTCGTACGTCCCCTTGGATCCGCTCTTGGTGACCGACGAGTCCCCGGCCGCCGCGGCCTGCGCCTGGTCCGCGCCCCGGGGCAGCGGCAGCAGGGCGAGGACGACGGCGGAGAGCAGACAACCCACGCCCGCCATGACCCGCCTGCGGCCGGGAGACGCTGCCGGCCCCGGTATCACCGGTTTCCGTATTCGTGGCGTCGGCCGTCTCATCAGAGCTCTCCCTTACGGCGTGAGCGTGCCGCGAGGGCCCGCGCGGTGAGCGGTGGACCGATGACCACCGCGACGAGGAGTACGGCCGACAGCGCCATGAGGGCGCCGCGCAGCCCGAAGGCATTGCCCGAGGCGAGGCTGACCGGGTTGGCGGCCACCGAGGTGTCGCCGGTGCCGGTGCCGTCGTCGCTGATCGGCAGGCCGGTGTCGGGGTCGATGGCGCCCCCGGACGTACCGTCGGTCGTCGAGCCGCCCGTGCTGTCGGGCTGCCCGTCACCGTTCTTGTCCGTGCCGCCCGTGGTGCCGCCGGAACCGCTCCCTGCGGAGCCGCCGCCCGAGGAGCCCGAGCCGCCGGAGCCCCCGCTGGCGCCCTGCGCGGACGGCTTCACCGGGGTGTTGTGGCCCTGGGCGCCTGCCGTGCCGTCGGAGCACTGCTTGGACCCCTTCTTGTCGCACGACTTGGGATACGGCGCGTTCTTGGCCAGTGTGTTGGTGCCGTCCGAGGAGAAGGTGGGGTTGCGGCAGCTGTTGATGTTGATCGAGGAGGTGGGTGCGCCGGGAACCTTGCGGAGCTGGTCGAAGCCCGCCTCGACGAGGTTCTTGGGCAGCGGCGAGTAGCCGAGCTCATCCGCCTGCTGCTGGCCGTCGCACAGGAAGTAACGGCCGAATGTGCCGAGGGAGTTGCCCTTGGCCTTGGTGAAGTTGGCTTCTTCCTCGGTCGGCAGGATCATGTAGCTGTAGCTGGAGAGCGGGTAGGTGCGGGAGTCGGTGTTGCGGTAGACGCCGTCGAGGATCTGCGTCAGGTAGTTGACCGACCTCTTGTTCTGGTTGATCTCGGCCTTGGTCAGGGCCACCGCCACGCTGGACGCGGTCGGCTCGACGTAATAGCCGTTCCTGTTGAGAACCTTGGCCACTGGGAAGCCTGTCTTGATGGCGTACGAGTACTCGACGTAGGTGATGGCGCCCTCGCCCGAGGGCTGGCGCACATGGCCGGACACACCGAGGGAGCCGTACTTGGAGACCATCGCGGAGCCGCTGAGCAGCGGGTAGTTGGAGGTCATTCCGCAGTTGGAGCCGCGGCCCGTGCGCTTGCAGTAGTCGTTCCAGATGCCCGTCTCCTCCTTGGCCATCCAGGTGGTGAACTGGGCGCTGGTGCCGGAGCCGTCGGAGCGCACGACCGGGATGATCTGACGGGCGGGCATGTTCAGACCCGGGTTGTCCGTCCGGATCGCGGCGTCGTTCCACCGCGTGATCTTCCCGGTGAAGATCTTCGCGAGGACGTCGCCGGACAGGCGCAGGTTGGTCACCCGCTTCCCGCCGATCTTGAGGTTGTACATGAACGACGTACCGCCGGCCACGATCGGCATGTAGGCGTAGCCGCGCCTGGGCGGCTGGTCCGTGACGCCCTGTTCCTTGAGGCCGTAGGGGATCTCGGAGACCGCGAAGTCGACGACGTTGTTCTTGAACTGCTCGCGGCCCTGCGAGGAGCCGTTGTCCGTGAAGTTGACCGTCATGCCGTAGTTGGCCTTGACGTTGCGGATCCACTGGTTGACGGCGTTGGAACTCCAGGTCGACCCGGAGCCGGTGATCTTCGCGTAGGAGGCCGCCGATGCGGATGTCGTCCGGGCGGCGAGCACCGCGCACAGCAGCGACAGCACGATGGCCGCCAGACGGAAGCGGGTGGCGGGTTTCACGACGAACTCCCGGGGTGTGTACGGAAGGTGGCGGGTGGAGTGGACGGCTGCACGTCCGGAGCGGGTGGTCCGGGCGGTGCGGACGGAGCAGCCGGGCCGGCCTGGGTCGAAGGCTCGGCCGCAGTGGACGCAGCGGTCGGGGCGGCCACCGTCGCCGGGCGCGCGGCGAACCGTCGCGCGTCGCGCCGGGACGCACTCACACGCCGGTGTTCCTGGCGGCGCGTCAGGTGTCCTGGACCACGGCCGCCGAGGATGCGGGCGGCCACGAAGAGCAGCAGGACCAGCGTCATCAGCAGGGCGGCCGTACCGAAGCCGCGGGAGATCATGGTGGGCTCGGGCGACTTGACGAACTGGAAGGTCGCGAGCGGCAGGGAGACCATCGGGCCGCGCAGCGGGTCGAGGTTCAGCTCCGTGGTGTATCCCGCCGTCAGCAGGACCGGGGAGGTCTCGCCGATGCCGCGCGCGGTGCCGAGGATCACCGCGGTGGTCAGACCGGAGCGGCAGGTGGGCAGCACCACGTGCCAGACCGTGCGCCAGCGCGACGTGCCCATGGCGTAGGCGGCCTCGCGCAGGGTGCCGGGCACCAGGCGGATGACGACGTCGGCGGCGCGGATGATGATCGGCAGCATCATCACCGAGAGGGCGAGTGCGGCGGCGAAGCCTGAGGGCTCCATGCCCAGGCCGAGGATCACCGTCGCGTAGATGAACAGGCCGGCGACGATCGACGGCAGCGCGGTCATGGCCTCGACGATGGTGCGTACGAACCGGGCGAAGGGGCCCGGCACCTCGCTGAGGAACACCGCGCAGACCAGGCCGACCGGCACGGTGACCACGAGCGCGATGACGATCATGATCATGGTGCCGGCCGCCGCGTGCAGGGCGCCGCCCACGTCGAGCGGTTCGAGGGGGCCCGCGAGCTGCATGTCCTGGCTGAAGAAGTTGAGGTGTACCAGGGCCTTGCGGCCCTCGACGAAGGCGTACATCACGACGAAGACGAGGATCACGACGAGGAGGACGCCCATCGAGCGCACGACGGCCGCCGCGATCCGGTCGACGATGGCGGGCCCGTCCTCGTCGAAGGAGACGAGCAGGGCGTACACCAGGAGGAAGAGGCCGTAGGCCATCACGACGAAGCCGACTGTGCCGTCGAAGGGCAGCAGCCAGGCGAACAGCAGCCAGGTCAGCGCGAGTGCGGACGCGGCGGCGCCGACCGCGGCGTACACGTCGGTGCTCCGCAGCGAGGTGAGGGCACGGCGGTGCTCTCCGCCGGGTTCGGCGCTGCGCGGCGGGCCGGGCAGCACCGTGCGCGGACGCTCGGGCGCCTGACGCGCGCCGGGCGCTTCGGGGGCAACGGTCATGGTCGCTCTTTCCTCTGTCGGTGCGGGCGGCCGTGCGATGGCGGTGAAGACCGAGGCTTCGGGGGTGGTGCCGTGGTCGGTACGTCGGGCCGGAGTCGGGAAGTGCGGGCAGCAGTGACCCGGCCCTCATGGACCGGGGCCGGCCATCAGGCGTCGCTCGATGCGCCGGAGCGGGAACGGGCCACGATGGACGAGGCGGCGAAGTTGACGATCAGAGTCATCAGGAACAGTGCGAAGCCCGCTGCCATCAGGGCGGACATGCCGAACCGGCTGGCCTCCCCGTAGCGCAGGGCGATCAGCGAGGAGACCGAGCTGGTGCCGGACTGCAGGACGTGCCACTGGATGTCGAAGGTCAGCGAGATGATCATGAACACGGCGATCGTCTCGCCGAGCGCGCGGCCGAGGCCCAGCATCGTTCCGCCGATCATGCCGCCGCGGCCGAAGGGCAGCACGACGCTGCGGATCATGCCCCAGCGGGTGGCGCCGAGCGCGTACGCGCCCTCACGCTCCCCGACCGGGGCCTGCGAGAAGACCTCGCGCATGATCGAGCAGATGATCGGCGCGATCATCATGCCGACCACCAGTCCGGCGATGAACGTCGAGGACGTGTAGACGCTGGCGGGCGCGAGCGGGTCGTCCGGATCCGCGCCCTCGACACCGAAGACGGGGATCCAGCCGAAGTACGTGGCGATCCAGCGTGCGGTCGGCAGCACCTTGTCCTGGAGGAAGAACGCCCCCCACAGGCCGTAGACCACGGACGGCACCGCGGCCATCAGATCGACGACGCTGATCAGCGTCCGGCGCAGCCGCGGCGAGGCGTACTCGGAGATGTACAGGGCCGCGCCGGTGGCCAGCGGTACGGCCACGCAGACGGCGACGGTGGCGATCAGGACGGTGCCGACGAGAACGGCCGCGATGCCGAACCGCCCGGCGTCCGGCGCCCATTCGGCGGTGGTCAGGAACGACCAGCCGGCCTTGTCGAGGGCCAGCCACGCCCGGTACAGCAGAAATCCGCCGACCAGAAGCATGACCGCGAGCACCAGCCCGCCGCCGCTGCGGGCCACGCCCCGGAAGACGCGGTCGGGCAGCCCCGGATCCGCGTACAGCTTCCGGGACAGGTCCTGCGCCTCGGCCCCACTCGTATCTCTCGTCACGCGGTCGACGCTGGCGGTGCGTCATGGACATGCACGCTCCGAGATGTGAATGAGGTGTGCCCTAAAGGCAACTTCCGGTGACACCCCCCATCTCGCCGAGCAGCGCGCGGAACCGTTCGTACGCCGCCCGGCAGGTCGAATGCCGTTCGTACGCCCGCGCAGAGACAACGGTGGCCCGGCCGTCCCGGTCCCGGAGTAACCACATCCAGCCGTTGCCCTCCGGTGTGTGCTGCACCGCGCCCACCAGACCCTGCTGCCCGACGCACAGTTCCTCGAACGCGGCACGGCACTCGCCGTACTCTCCGTACGAGAGCGCGGAGACCGCGACCACGCGACCGTTCTGCGCGATCATCCGCCAGCCGTATCCGCCGTCCGTGTCGATGTCGATCCGGCAGCGCGCACCACTGGTGTCCGCTCTGCCGGAACCGCCGGCGTCCGTCATCTCGCCCCACCCCCCGCCGCCCGCATCGGAAGTCGGGGCAGCACGCGCAATGTATGGAGACGGACGTGACCAGTGGGACCGTAAACCGGCGGCACGGTCGGCTTTCACACGGAAGTTGCCCGTAGGGCGCCCGGCATACATGGGGGTGTTTCCCGGCGCGGTGGCTGTTGCGACGCGGGCGCCGGGTCGCCGGCAGTGCGGACGGCGGTCGCCGCGGTGATTCCCCGAAGCGCACGGCTGTCGCGGACGGAGGTTCACCGCGAGCACGGTCGCACTCGGGTGCGGGCGGTGCACGGGGACATCCCGGTGCCGGTGCCCGTGGTGCTCGAACTGCCCACGGGCCGACAGCTGATGAGTCGGCCTTCGGCGGTGCGGGCGTCGCACCGGTGGATCCAGGCAGTGGTCTCCCGGCCGGCGGAGGACGTCCGGGCGATCGGACGGACGCGATGTGCTCACACACTCCGTCACTGATCGTCCTGGGCCGTCCCCCGCTCCGTTCCGGGTCCACCACGTCGGCTACTTGATGTTGAGCAGCTGCTCCAACGGGTCGATGGCGAAGTAGACGAGGAAGAGCGCCGCGGTGCCCCAGAGCAGCCAGTGGACTTCGCGGGCCTTGCCCAGGCACGCCTTGATGACCACGTAGGCGAGGAAGCCGGCGCCGATGCCGTTGGTGATGGAGTAGGTGAACGGCATGACGGCGATGGTCAGGAAGGCGGGGATGGCGAGTTCGTACCGGTCCCAGTCGATGTGCTTGACCTGGGTCATCATCAGGAACCCGACCGCGATGAGGGCGGGGGCCGCAGCCTGGAGGGGCACGATGGTCAGAACGGGGGTGAAGAAGAGGGCGAGGGCGAACAGGCCGCCGGTGATGAGATTGGCGAAGCCGGTGCGTGCGCCTTCGCCGACACCGGCGGCGGACTCGATGTAGGTGGTGGCGGACGAGGCGGAGGCGGCGCCGCCGACGACGGCGGCTGCGCCGTCGATGAGCAGCACGCGGCCCAGACCGGGGACCTGGCCGCGCTCGTCGAGGAGTCCGGCTTCGGCCGTGACGCCGACGACGGTGCCCATCGTGTCGAAGAAGTCGGACAGGATGAGAGTGAAGACGAGCAGGACGACGGTCAGCACGCTGACCTGACCGAATGAGCCGAACAGATCGAACTTGCCCAGGAGTCCGAAGTCGGGTGCGGCGACGGGCTTGTCGGGCAGCGAGGGCTCGGTCAGTCCCCAGGACTTGATGTCGGCGATCCCGTTGATGACGACGGCGACGACGGTCATCACGACGATGCTGATGAGGATGGCTCCCTGCACCTTGCGGGCCAGGAGGACGATCGTCATCAGAACGCCGAGACAGAAGACGAGCATGGGCCAGCCGGTGAGGGTGCCTGTGCCGATCTGAACGGGCACGGTGGTGTTCGCGGCGTCCGGGATGCGGGTGACGAACCCGGCGTCCACGAAGCCGATGAAGGCGATGAACAGGCCGATGCCGACACTGATGGCTTGTTTGAGAGGTTGCGGAATGGCGTGCATGATGGCCTCACGCAGGCCGGTCATCACCAGTACGCAGATCAGCAGGCCTTCGAGCACGATGAGGCCCATCGCGTCGTCCCAGCTCATCAGAGGGGCGATCTGGAAGGCGGTGACGGCGTTGAGACCCAGGCCCGCGGCCAGAGCCAGCGGCAGGTTGCCGCCCACACCCATGATCACGGTCATCACGGCGGCCACCAGGGCCGTGGCGGTTGCCAGTTGACCGGCGTCCAGCTGGTGGCCGAACTTGTCCTCGGTACTGCTGAGGATGATCGGGTTGAGTACGAGGATGTACGCCATGGTGAAGAAGGTGGCGAACCCGCCGCGTATCTCACGGCCGTACGTCGAGCCGCGTTCGCCAATACGGAAGAACCGGTTGAGCGGGCCACCGGGCCTGATTGTCGGCGCTTCGGCCGGGCCTGTCGTGCTGGTGTGCATGACTGAGTCTCCTGGACCTGCAAGTGCGAGGGAAAACATGGCAGTGGCGCCGGAAGCGTGTGTCAGTCAGTCGGTTGTACGAACACACATACGGCGCCTTGCGAGCGGATCATACGCGGCAGGAAAGTGATCTCAATCGCTTTGCGGACTCGATTGGTTGACCTTTCGGCACCGCCCCTGTCGGTTCCTCCAAAATCACTGGCGACCTATCCAGTCAAACCGGGATGCGGGCGACAGCAGCCATGGAGTTCACCCCGGGTGACTCCCTACTCTCGGTCCGTGCATCCACCGCTCCCCTTCAACGCGCGCGCCGCCCGCATCCTGCGCGAGAAACTCGGGATGGCCCCCGGCCACGTCGCTTACGGCATGCGCGCCTCCTACGGCACAACCCACATCACCCCCGACCACATCACCGCGTGGGAACGCGGCACCGCACTGCCCACCGCCAACGAACTCACCGCGCTGGCCGGTGCCCTGTGGTGCAACCCCCGCGAACTCATGGGCGCTCCCCGCACCTTGCGTGAACACCGTCTCGCCCGCGGACTGGCAGTCGAGGACGTCGCCCGTGCCACCGGCCTCACCCTCGACGCCTACCACCAGATGGAAGAAACCGGCCGATGGACGGGCGACAAACGACAGTCCGCCGAACTCGGCGCCCTCCTCAACCTTCCTCCACGCGACTTCATCGCCATCACCGGCCTGGAGGACGAACTCGCCCGCCTCCTCACCGAAGCCGTCTCCACCCGCTGGCAGGCCCACATCCGCGCCATCGCCCGCCTCGTCTCCACGGAACGCCGCGACCTGCAGGACCCCCTGCGCGACATGCACCACGAGTACCAGGCCCTCATGGCCGCCACCCTCAGCCGAGCCGGCGGCACCACCGCCTCCGGCGAAAACGGGCGACGCTACCTCGACGACATCGTCAACCAGTTCTGGGCCCGGCTCCCGGAGCACTAGCCGGACCGCATCCGCACGGCGGGTGCATCGGGAACGTGATCAGGCGGACCGGTCCGCCTGATCACGGGGCCCGGGAGGCAGACATGGCCCGGGCGAGCGCCACCGGGCAGCAGCCGGAGAAGCGGCTGCGAGCAGGGCCTGCGCGGGGACGGATTCTCGATGCCGCGGCGCGACGGCGACACCGTACGCATACGACACCCGCGACATCGCAACGCGCCTGCGGGCCGGGGACGACGACCGGGTTGCGCAGGGGGTGGGCCGGACACACCGTTCCGGCGCCTCACCGACCCCGGAACCGGGCCCGGCAAAGATGGCGGTGAAGTGCACGCACCCGCCGTCCCGGTGCGCGCACTCCGTCGAGCAGCGAAGCCCCTGCCATCGGGCTCGGCCGGGCCCCCGCCACGCGTCAGCTCTTGACCGGCCACTCCAGCGGGTCGTTGTAGAAGCCCTGGCTCAGTTCGACCGCGGCGGCCTTCTGACCCTCGGGGATCAGGAAGGCGGTGCAAATCTTCTCCGACTGCCCCGGGCTCAACTTCTTGCCGGTGTCGGGCGCCGGGCAGTTCGGCCACTTGGCGTCGCCCATGATGACGATGAGGGCCTTGGTGCGCTCACCCTTGTCCGTCTTGACGACCAAGTCGTCGTCCATGTCGCCGAGTTCCATCGGCTTGCCGCTCTTGTGGGTGAGGGTGGACCACACGTACACGGGGACCTTGGGGGCCTCGTCCTTGTCCTTCTCCAGGCCGGAGTTGTCCATGTCGGCCTTCGTTCCGGTCTGCACCTTCGTGGGCGTGACCGTGAACTTGCTGTCCTTCGATTTCTGCATGGTGCTTTCCTGCGGCGGGCTGGCCTCACCAAGACGGTAGGTCGTCCTGTCGCCCGACGAGGAGGAGCCGGAACTGCTCCCGCCCTTCCCCGAATTCGAGTCGTTGCAGCCAGTCAGCGCCACGGCCAGCGCCAGGGCGCCCACCGCCGCCGGCGCAGCACGATTCCACATGCGCATATCTTCTTCGATCTCCCCGTTAATACATTCCCGTTGCCCGGCCGGGCGGCAAGTCCCCCGCAGCCGGGCCATCGTTCAAGCGCACGATCCTGCCAGATGCAAGGCATCCGCTCGCGGGGAGGGGCCACCTGCTGCACCGGATCGTGACAGTCACGATCCAAAACGCCTTGTCGGAAGACAGGCTCCTTCCGGAGAACGAGCCAGTGGCTCGTCACGCAGCCTGGAACAGGGAGCGTACGCCCGCTCGTGAGTGGCTACCTCGGGAGCTGCCATCACTCTTTCAGCGGCTACATCCCCCATATGCGGATTTCTAACTTGGTGGAGGCACATCGCATCGACCTATGTCCAGGAGGAACCATGCCGATCAGGCGTACCGGCTTCACTGCCATCGCAGCGGCCACACTGCTTGTAGGCGCCACTGCCGCGGTAGCTGCGCAGAGCGAGGCCGGCACGGCTTCGCCCTCATCATCAACGGCCACAGGAGTCGAGCATCTGCATACCCAGGTCGACCTGCCGGCCGGCACCTGGACCAGCACTCCCCTGGAGGTCACCCTCCCCAGGTCCGGCACCTACGAACTCGAGGCAGACGTCCGCGGGCGTCTCGCAGGCATTCCCCCCATCAACACGTACATCACCGCACGGCTGTGGAACGTCACGTCCGGCACCGTCGTGCCGACGAGCGAGCGACTCGTCAACCAGATCATCGACACCAACGGCGGTGATGCCGAGGCAAGTGGCAACCAGACCGCACCGATCGGCGAGCTGATCAGAGTGAAGAAGCAGACGACGATCCGGCTGCAGGCCCGGCGGATCGACGCCGTCGGGACGGCAACCGTCAGCCAGGTCTTCTCCGACGCCCATGGCTACACCTCCCTCCGCTACGAGCGGGTCGGCTCCTGACGGAGTCGTTCCTTCCAGAGAAGTGCACGGTCCCCGCCCCGGACAGTCCGGGGCGGGGACCGTGCACTTTTCAGGTCCTGGAGACAGTCTGCCGACCACCGGACAGCAGGTTGATCACCGGCCGACGATGCGGGCCGAGCCACTGGCAGAGCTCCACCACTCGCGGGAGGAGCCCGGATCCGCATATCAGGAGGCGCATCGGCCGGCCGATGGAACACGACCGCAGGCGGATCGGTGGGCAGCCGTCGGGGGTCTCGGCGAAGAAGCTCCCATTCCACATTATTAGGTAGACTGGTCTACCTAATCTTGGAGAGGGGCAGCCATGACCGATGCGAGGGCCACCGGGAAGCAGCCGGGAAAGCGGCGGCAAGGACCTGCGCGGGGGCGGATTCTTGAGGCCGCGGCGCGACGGTTCTACGCGGACGGTGTGGCGGCGACCGGGATCGACACGATCACCGCCGAGGCCGGTGTGGCGAAGATGAGCCTCTACAACAACTTCGCCTCCAAGGCCGACCTCGTCTCCGCCTACCTCCAGGCCCGGCACGAGGAGTGGCTCGGCCTCTACCGGCGGCGTCTGGCCGGCGCGCAGGGCCCGCGGGAGGCCGTACTGGCCGTCTTCGATGCCTACGCCGACCATGCCGCTCTCGCCTACGAGCACGGCTTCCGCGGATGCGGGCTGCTCAACGCGGCCGCCGAGCTGCCCAACGGACACGAGGGCCGGACGGTGGTGCGCCACCACAAGGAGGAGGTCGAGAGCCTGCTCGCCACCCACCTCCAGGAACTGCTGCCCGGCCAGGACGAGAAGGCCCGCGCCGCAGCGGAACACCTGGCGTTCCTGCTCGAAGGGGCCATCGTGCGCGCGGGCCTCGAAGGAGACGGCGTACGCATGCGACGCGCATGCGACATGGCGGCGCACCTGGTGGACGGCCTGTGATGGGGCGCGCCGGTCGCACCGCGGCCGGACCGGGGGCGGGCGCACTCGCCGTGCTGCTGGCCTCGGTGCTGTGGGGCACCACAGGCACTGCGGCAACCTTCGCACCACAGGTGGGGCCGCTGGCGATCGGCGCCGCGGCGATGGGCCTGGGGGGTCTGCTGCAGGCTCTGGTGGCCGGGTCTCGCATCACGCAGGCCCGCGCGGCGCTCAGGGCGCAGTGGCGGATCGTGCTCGTCGGGGGCTCGGGCGTGGCTCTGTATCCGCCGGCGTTCTACACCTCCATGCATCTGGCCGGTGTCGCGGTGGGAACGGTCGTGTCCATCGGCTCGGCCCCGCTGGCGTCGGCCCTGATCGAGCGGATCGTCGACCGGCAGCGCCTGTCCCGGCGGTGGATGGCCGGTGCCGCCCTGGGGCTGGCCGGCACCGTGCTGCTGTGTGCGGCCGAGGCCGCGCAGGGCGGTTCCGGAACCGGTACGGGGTCTGCCGGGCAGACCGTCGCCGGGGTGGGGCTCGGGCTGGTCGCGGGCGTGACGTACGCGGTGTACGCGTGGGCCGCGCACCGCCTCATCACACGCGGCGTCACCTCGCGCGCGGCCATGGGAGCGGTGTTCGGACTCGGCGCGCTGATGCTCGTGCCGGTGCTGTCGGCCACCGGCGCACCGCTGGTCGCCTCCTGGACGAATGCGGGCGTCGGCCTCTACATGGCGCTGGTGCCGATGTTCACCGGGTACGTCCTGTTCGGGTTCGGCCTGTCCCGCATCCCCGTCAGCACCGCGACGACCCTGTCCCTGCTGGAGCCCGCCGTAGCGGCTGTGTTCGCGGTCCTGGTCGTGGGCGAACAGCTGCCCGCCCTCGGCTGGGCCGGGATCGTGCTCGTCATCGCCTGCCTCGGTGTGCTGACCGTCCCCTCCCGGCGTCTGCGAGCGCCTCGCCGTGCCACCGCGGGGAAGCCGACGGCGGAATCGGCGGAATCGGCGGTCCCGGCGCCTTCGGACCGTGTCGCGCGCGCCCGAGACCACCTCACGGAACTGATCCCAAAACCCCCACCGCCCGCCGTGCCGCCTCAGAACCGGACCGGCAGGCCCACCGGGTAGGTGCCGTCGCCCGCGAACCCGACGCGCTCGACGGCTTCCCTCCCGGTCGGTCGGTACATCGATGCACAGCCCGCCCGCGCCGCCGCCGGAAAGCTCGCGCCGTATGTGCAGGTGGACAAGGCATCGGGGCGTGCGGTCGGGGCCACGTCCTACTGGGATCCACGGCTGTGATCGACGGGGGACGACGGTCTGTGCGCGATCGAGGCCGGATTCACGTCTCAGCCCGTCGCGAGCAGCACCACCAGCAACACGGCGCCCACGACCGCCGGTGCGATCACCTCGAACGCCCAGCGCACCGAGACCGAGGACGCCGAAGAATCCGAAGTCGCCGCGGACTTAGACGACTTCCCCGAACCCGCCCCCGTCTTGGCCCGCTCCACCAGCTCCCGCAGATCCGCCATGGTCTGGTCGGCCGTCGCCATCCGGGACTTGGTGTCACGGACGTCCGCATGCACGGAAGTGCGGTCGTACGGGTCGTCCAGCGACCGCCGGGACTGCTGCCTGGCCGCTTTCTTCCGCTGGCGCAGCGACACGGGCACCGCCCACAGCTGGTACTTGGTGCCGTCCTCGGTGAACAGCTCGCTCGAATACCCGGCCCGCAGATCCGCGACCGCCGTCCACGGCATGGTGATCGTCCGGAACGGGTTACGGATCTTGATGCGCTGCTCGTTGGCGAGGACGACGGGCCGCAGCGTGAACGCGACGACCAGCGGCACCGCGGTCAGCAGCCCGGCCAGCGCCAGCCACGGCAACCGGCCGTCGCCCCGGAACGCGGCGTCCCCGCCGATCCAGCAGATGAGGAGCAGCAGCAGGACACCCCCGGCGATCCCGGCGGGCGACCGGAAGGTCCGGTCGGCGTAGGTGGGCTCGGCGGGCGGTGTGGGGCTCGTCATGGGCCCGATTCTGCCTGACGTGCGCAAGGGGCGCCGGGGCGGCTGCCCCGGTACTGTGCGACGCACGGATGAGCAGGCCCCCTGTACAGGTCGCTACGCGCGTAGATATGCTCCTCTGGTGACCATGCCCACCACTGCTCCCGCATTCTCCGACGCGACCGCGTCCGACAGTGCGCTGCGCCGCTTCCTGCACGGGCTGCCCGGCGTCGACGCCGTCGGCCTCGAAGCGCGCGCCGCGTCCCTCGGAACCCGTTCGATCAAGACGACGGCCAAGGCGTACGCCATCGACCTGGCCATCTCGATGATCGACCTGACGACGCTGGAAGGCGCGGACACCCCGGGCAAGGTCCGGGCTCTCGCCGCCAAGGCCGTCAATCCCGACCCGACCGACCGCACGACCCCGCGCACCGCGGCGGTCTGCGTCTACCCCGACATGGCGGCGACGGCCGTCGCCGCGCTGGCCGGTTCCGGCGTGAAGGTGGCGTCGGTGGCGACGGCCTTCCCCGCCGGCCGCGCCGCGCTCGACGTCAAGCTCGCGGATGTCCGCGACGCCGTTGCCGCCGGGGCCGACGAGATCGACATGGTGATCGACCGGGGCGCCTTCCTCTCCGGCCGTTACCTCAAGGTGTACGAGGAGATCCTCGCCGTGAAGGCCGAGTGCGCGCGGGCCGACGGCCCCGACGCCCGGCTGAAGGTGATCTTCGAGACCGGCGAGCTGTCCACGTACGACAACATCCGCCGCGCCTCCTGGCTCGGCATGCTGGCGGGCGCCGACTTCATCAAGACGTCGACCGGCAAGGTCGCCACCAACGCCACGCCCGCGAACACCCTGCTGATGCTGGAGGCCGTGCGCGACTTCCGTGCGCAGACCGGCGTGCAGATCGGTGTGAAGCCGGCCGGCGGCATCCGCACCTCCAAGGACGCGATCAAGTTCCTGGTGCTGGTGAACGAGACCGCGGGCGAGGACTGGCTGGACAACCACTGGTTCCGCTTCGGCGCCTCCAGCCTGCTGAACGATCTGCTGATGCAGCGCCAGAAGCTCAGCACCGGCCGTTACTCCGGCCCCGATTACGTGACGGTGGACTGATCCCCATGGCATCTGCATTCGAGTACGCCCCCGCCCCCGAGTCGCGCTCGGTCGTCGATATCGCGCCCTCGTACGGCCTGTTCATCGACGGCGAGTTCACCGACGCGGCCGACGGCAAGGTTTTCAAGACGGTCTCGCCGAGCAGCGAAGAGGTGCTCTCCGAGGTCGCACAGGCCGGCGCCGCGGACGTCGACCGGGCCGTGAAGGCGGCCCGCAGGGCTTTCGAGAAGTGGTCGGCGCTGCCCGGTTCCGAGCGCGCCAAGTATCTCTTCCGGATCGCCCGGATCATCCAGGAGCGCAGCCGCGAGCTCGCCGTTCTCGAAACCCTCGACAACGGCAAGCCGATCAAGGAGACGCGCGACGCCGACCTCCCCCTGGTCGCGGCGCACTTCTTCTACTACGCGGGCTGGGCCGACAAGCTCGACCACGCCGGCTACGGCGCGAATCCCCGCCCCCTCGGCGTCGCGGGCCAGATCATCCCCTGGAATTTCCCGCTCCTCATGCTGGCCTGGAAGATCGCCCCGGCGCTCGCCACCGGCAACACGGTGGTCCTCAAGCCCGCCGAGACGACCCCGCTCTCCGCGCTCTTCTTCGCGGACATCTGCCGCCAGGCGGGCCTGCCGAAGGGTGTCGTGAACATCCTCACCGGGTACGGAGACGCGGGCGCCGCCCTCGTCGAGCACGAGGACGTCAACAAGGTCGCCTTCACCGGCTCGACCGCGGTCGGCAAGGCCATCGCCCGCCAGGTCGCCGGTACGGACAAGAAAGTCACCCTGGAACTGGGCGGCAAGGGCGCCAACATCGTCTTCGACGACGCCCCGATCGACCAGGCCGTCGAGGGCATCGTCACCGGCATCTTCTTCAATCAGGGCCAGGTCTGCTGCGCGGGCTCGCGCCTGCTCGTGCAGGAGTCGATCCAGGACGAGCTGCTGGACGCCCTGAAGCGACGGCTGTCCACTCTCCGGCTCGGCGACCCGCTGGACAAGAACACCGACATCGGCGCGATCAACTCCGCGGAGCAGCTCGCCCGGATCACCGCGCTCGTCGAGACGGGCGAGGCGGAGGGCGCCGAACGCTGGTCCGCCCCCTGTGAACTTCCCTCTTCCGGCTACTGGTTCGCCCCGACGCTGTTCACGAACGTCACCCAGGCACACACCGTCGCCCGCGACGAGATCTTCGGCCCGGTGCTGTCGGTGCTGTCGTTCCGCACGCCCGACGAGGCGGTCGCCAAGGCCAACAACAGCCAGTACGGCCTCTCGGCCGGCATCTGGACGGAGAAGGGCTCCCGCATCCTCGCGGTGGCGAACAAGCTCCGGGCGGGCGTCGTCTGGGCCAACACGTTCAACAAGTTCGACCCGACCTCGCCCTTCGGCGGCTACAAGGAGTCGGGCTTCGGCCGCGAAGGCGGCCGTCACGGCCTGGAGGCGTACCTCGATGTCCGATAACCGTCTGAGCGTCTTCAAGACCTACAAGCTGTACGTCGGGGGCAAATTCCCCCGCTCCGAGAGCGGCCGGGTGTACGAGGTGACGGACTCCAAGGGCAAGTGGCTGGCGAACGCCCCCCAGTCCTCCCGCAAGGACGCGCGTGACGCGGTCGTGGCCGCCCGCAAGGCGTTCGGCGGCTGGTCGGGCGCGACGGCGTACAACCGCGGCCAGATCCTCTACCGCATCGCGGAGATGCTGGAGGGCCGCAAGGACCAGTTCGTAGGGGAAGTGGCGGACGCGGAGGGTCTGTCGAAGTCCAAGGCGGCGGCCGTCGTGGACGCGGCGATCGACCGCTGGGTCTGGTACGCGGGCTGGACCGACAAGATCGGCCAGATCGTGGGCGGGGCGAACCCGGTCGCGGGCCCGTTCTTCAATCTGTCCACGCCCGAGCCGACCGGTGTGGTCACGGTGCTGGCGCCCCAGAAGTCCTCGTTCCTGGGCCTGGTCTCGGTGATCGCCCCGGTGATCGCGACCGGCAACACGGCGGTCGTCATCGCCTCGGCCCACTCCCCGCTGCCGGCTCTGTCCTTGGGCGAGGTGCTGGCCACCTCCGACCTGCCGGGCGGCGTGGTCAACATCCTGTCCGGGAAGACGGCGGAGATCGCGGCACCGCTCGCGTCCCACCAGGACGTGAACGCCATCGACCTCACGGGCGCGGACGCCGCTCTGGCGAAGGAGCTGGAGATCGCGGCGGCGGACAACCTCAAGCGAGTCCTCAATCCACAGCCTGTGGATGAAGACGGCGCCTTCGACTGGTCGGCCGATCCGGGCACCCACCGCCTGACGGCCTTCCTGGAGACGAAGACGGTCTGGCACCCGACGGGCGCACTGGGCGCCTCGGGGTCGTCCTACTGACCGCGTGACGACGGCCCGCCCCTCCGGGATCCCGGAGGGGCGGGCCGTGTCCGTGCCGGTGTCCGCACCCCTGCCCGCGTCCACCTCAGCCGTGCAGCACCTCAGTCACCTGCCCCACCACCGGCAGGTCCTTCAGCGCGCCCCCGCCGGCCACCGGGCCGGTGACGGCGGCCGTGGAGAGTGGCTTGAAGTCGGCGACCTGCGTCCCCACCGAGTTGTCCAGCGGGTCCACGCCCGTACCGGCCAGCGGGTCGAGGCGCAGATGCGTCACCGGTGCGATGCCGTTCTCGAGCGAGTGCCCGAGCGTCCCGGTCGCCGCGCTCCCGGTCGCCTCACCGGCCTCACCGACTCCGCCGAAGCTGCTGTCGGCTCCCGCGGCCGGCACGAGAGGCAGCGGCGCCGCCTGGGCCGCCGCACCCCCCGCACCGAGCGCGGCACCCACCGCGGTGACGGTCAGACCTGCCCGCAGCAGGGCGCGGCGCCGGGACTTGGAAAGTGCATGACGTGCCATGGAGTTCCCACCTGATCGTGAAGATCGAGTAACCATCTGAGTGCGTAGAGTAGTTGAGGTGTGATGCTCGATACCAACACAGGCACCGGGGGATCCCCTGCGCGGGTCAATGCCTCACACTCGTGTCCTGTGAATTCCCAACCGATCCCGACCCGCGTCGTGCTGCTCGCCGGCCCTTCCGGCTCCGGCAAGTCCTCCCTCGCCGCCCGCACCGACCTGCCGGTGCTGCGCCTGGACGACTTCTACAAGGAGGGCGACGACCCCACGCTGCCGCTCGTTCCCGGCAGTATGGACATCGACTGGGACTCCGCGCAGTCCTGGGACGCCGATGCGGCGGTCGCCGCGATCATGGAACTGTGCCGCACAGGGCGTACGAACGTCCCGGTGTACGACATCGCCACGAGCTCCCGCGTCGACCGGGAAGCCCTCCACATCGAGCGCACACCGCTGTTCGTGGCCGAGGGGATCTTCGCGGCGGACATAGTCGAACGGTGCCAGGAACTGGGCGTGCTCGCCGACGCGCTGTGCCTGCGCGGCCGTCCGACGACGACGTTCCGCCGTCGGCTGTTGCGGGATCTGCGGGAGGGACGGAAGTCGGTGCCGTTCCTGCTGCGGCGGGGGTGGCGGCTGATGCGGGCGGAACGGCGCATCGTGGCGCGGCAGACGGCACTGGGTGCGTATCCGTGCGGCAAGGAGGAGGCACTGGGACGGCTGGCCGCCGCGGCGGCGGGACGCTGCCGACGGGCGTCCGCGGCACGGGGCACGGCGTAGCGGTCTTCCCGTAACCGGGGGCACCGCCCCCGGACCCCCGCTCCTCGATCGCCGGCGGGTCCTGATCCTGCACACACGCCGACGGGGCCGGACCGGACCCCCCGGCCCGTCCGACCCCGCAGCACTCCCCCGTGCACCGCCGCCTCCCCCGAAGCAGCGGCCCCGCTTTCCCCCGTATCCCCCGTATCCCCCCGTCCTCTCAGGCCACCAGCTCGCCGAAGGACTCCTCCTCGTCACGGCCGAAGCTGAGGACCTCGTCCTCGCGCAGCCGGCGGAGCGACCGCCAGATGCTGGACTTCACCGTGCCGACACTGATGTCGAGGATGGCCGCGATCTCCGGGTCGGTGCGGCCCTCGTAGTAACGCAGGACCAGCATCGTGCGCTGGAGTTCGGGCAGCCGCGCCAGCGCCTGCCAGAGCACGGCGCGCAGTTCCGTGCCGCGCATCGCGTCCGTGTCGCCCGCCGTCTCCGGCAGCTCCTCGGTCGGGTACTCGTTGAGCTTGCGCCTGCGCCAGGCGCTGATGTGCAGGTTGGTCATGGTGCGGCGCAGATAGCCACCGACCGCCGCCTTGTCGCTGATCCGGTCCCACGCCCGGTACGTCGAGAAGAGGGCGCTCTGCAGCAGATCCTCGGCCTCGAACCGGTCTCCGGTCAGGTGGTAGGCGGTTGCGTACAGGGAGGCGCGGCGCTCCCGGACGTAGGCCGTGAACGCCGTCTCGGCGTCCTCGGCCTGCGCCGGGGACTTCCGCTCCCCCATGGCCTCCCCGTACGCGGCTCCCCCGTTGGCCCCCACAGGCGCGTCAACCACCGTCATGTACGGCGTGTGCTGACGCCCGGTGCCACGAACGCACCCCCGCCCGTTCGCGGCACCGGACTTCTCGGTGCTCCGGCCGACATCGTGGAGACGCGTGACAACTGCGCTTGCGGTGGTGCTGTGAGTTGCGTTCATCTTGCGCCCCCCATCGGTGGAGTCCGTCCGTTCCTTGTGCCAATGAGCTTGCCGGGGCAGTTTCATCGCGCTGTCCGCCGACTGTCACAGCCCTGTCACAGGGCCTGCCGTCTGTGCGTCGGCGGTGCGCCGGATGTATGAGTCGGCGCCAACTGTCGAACTGGGGCTCCACCATGGGTCAGAATGACCAGCGTGCCTTTCCTGTTGCTGATCGAGGACGACGACGCCATCCGCACGGCCCTCGAACTCTCGCTGTCACGCCAGGGCCACCGTGTGGCCACCGCGGCGACGGGAGAGGACGGCCTGAAACTGCTGCGTGAGCAGCGGCCGGATCTGGTCGTGCTGGATGTGATGCTGCCCGGTATCGACGGTTTCGAGGTGTGCCGGCGTATCCGGCGCACCGACCAGCTGCCGATCATTCTGCTGACCGCGCGCAACGACGACATCGACGTCGTGGTCGGGCTTGAGTCCGGTGCCGACGACTATGTGGTGAAACCCGTCCAGGGCCGGGTGCTCGACGCCCGGATCCGGGCGGTGCTGCGCCGCGGTGAGCGCGAGTCCACCGACTCCGCGTCCTTCGGGAACGTGGTGATCGACCGCTCCGCGATGACCGTGACCAAGAACGGCGAGGATCTGCAGCTCACGCCGACCGAGCTGCGACTCCTGCTGGAACTGAGCCGCCGGCCGGGCCAGGCCCTGTCGCGGCAGCAGCTGCTGCGGCTGGTCTGGGAGCACGACTACCTCGGTGACTCCCGGCTCGTGGACGCCTGTGTGCAGCGACTGCGCGCCAAGGTGGAGGACGTACCGTCCTCGCCGACCCTGATCCGTACCGTTCGGGGTGTGGGCTACCGGCTGGATTCGCCTCAGTGAGCGACGCCGCCAAACGGAGCCTGCTCGCCGGGCTTCGCTGGACCAGTCTGCGACTGCGTCTCGTCGTCGTGTTCGCGCTGGTGGCGCTGACCGCCGCAGTGTCCGCCTCGGGGATCGCGTACTGGCTGAACCGCGAGGCCGTACTGACGCGTACCCAGGACTCCGCACTCGGGGACTTCCGCCAGGAGATGCAGAACCGAGCGGCCTCGCTGCCGCTGCGTCCCACCAAGGACGATCTGCAGAACGCCGCCGTGCAGATGGCGAGCAGCTCGCCCGGCTACAGCGTGCTGCTGGTCGACGAGCGCGACACCGGCAAGCCGATCGTCGGCAACTCCGACCTGGACACCTTCACGCTCGACAACGTGCCGCTGTCGCTGCAGAAGGCGGTCAACAAGAAGCAGCCGGTGGAGGCCGGCAACAAGTACGAGTACCACCTGTTCTGGCAGCGGGTCAGTATCCGCGGTACGCCGTATCTGGTGGGCGGTACGAAGATCATCGGCGGTGGCCCGACCGGCTACATGCTGAAGTCGCTCGACCAGGAGCGGCAGGATCTGAACTCCCTCGCCTGGTCGCTGGGGATCGCCACCGGGCTTGCCCTGGTCGGCTCGGCGCTGCTCGCGCAGGCCGCCGCGACGACCGTGCTGCGGCCCGTGCAACGGCTCGGTGACGCCGCGCGCAAGCTCGGCGAGGGCAAGCTCGACACCCGGCTCGTGGTGTCCGGCACCGATGAACTCGCCGATCTCTCCCGCACGTTCAACAGGACCGCGAGTTCACTGGAGAAGAAGGTCGCGGACATGAGCGCGCGGGAGGAGTCCAGCCGACGGTTCGTCGCCGACATGTCGCACGAACTGCGCACCCCGCTCACCGCGATCACCGCGGTCGCCGAGGTGCTGGAGGACGAGGCCGACAGTCTCGACCCGATGATCGCGCCCGCCGTGCATCTGGTGGTGAGCGAGACCCGGCGCCTCAACGACCTGGTCGAGAACCTGATGGAGGTCACCCGCTTCGACGCGGGTACGGCCCGGCTCGTCCTCGACACGGTCGATGTCGCCGACCAGGTCACCGCCTGCATCGACGCCCGCGCCTGGCTGGACGCGGTGGATCTGGACGCCGAGCGCGGCATGATGGTCCGCCTCGACCCGCGCCGGCTCGATGTGATCCTGGCGAATCTGATCGGCAACGCGCTCAAGCACGGCGGTTCGCCGGTACGGGTTTCGGTACGGACCGAGGGCGACGAACTCGTCATCGAGGTCCGCGACCACGGCCCCGGTATCCCCGAGGACGTCCTGCCGCATGTCTTCGACCGGTTCTACAAGGCCAGCGCCTCCCGGCCGCGCTCCGATGGCAGTGGTCTCGGCCTGTCGATCGCCATGGAGAACGCGCACATCCACGGCGGTGACATCACGGCCTCGAACTCGCCGGACGGCGACGGCGCGGTGTTCGTACTGCGGCTGCCGCGGGATGCCGAGCCGCTCACCCGTTCCGCCGGGGATCATGACGCGGGGGTTCAGGACGAGGAAGGCGACGCGACGTGATGGGCAGCAACCGCCGGGCACACCGTTCGGCAGTGGCGCTGGCCGGTGCCGCGATCACGGCCGTGCTGGCCGCGGGCTGCGGGATCAGGACCACCTCCGTGCCGGTGGACGCCGGGGCCGCACCGTCCCAGGTGCCGTGCTCGATGTCCGCGGAGGACGTCGCCACCCAGGCTCTCCAGGGCATCCCCGTACAGATCTATCTGGTCTGCTCCTCGCAGCTGGTCACGGTGGACCGCACGGTGCAGGTCGGCGATACGAAGTCGGACCGGCTCCGGATCGCGCAGGCGCTCCTGGACGAGCTGGAGCAGAAGCCGCCCGCCGACGAGCGGCAGGCCGGGTTCTCCACGGCCGTCCCGGCGACCCTGCAGATCAGCGCGGCCCGCCGCGGCGACCGGCAGGGCACGCTGCGGCTCAGCGAGCAGCCGGAGGACCTGCCGTCCGAGGCTCTGGCGCAGATCGTGTGTACGTACGCGGAGAGCGAGTCGCTCGCCCCGGACGGCACGGTGGTGCTGGGCGGGCCGGGGAACTATGCCCCGCGTGGGTACCTGTGCACCTCCGAGACGAAGGCCAGGCCGAAGGCGGCACCGACGCTGGGGGCGGGGACGGGGCTCTGAGCGGGGGCCGGGGGCGTCCGGCGGCCGGTTCTTCCGTCCTCAAGCTCCGGACGGGCTGGGTTCTGCGTCGTCGCGGCTGGGATCCGGGTTCGTCGGGCCGGACGGAACCGATCCTGCCGCCCGGCGCGTCTTGGGGGGCGTGCGTCAAGGTTCGGGCAGTCAAACTGTCATCCGCTTCCGCGCGGCCGGGGTATCTCTCCTCCTCGCGCATCTGCTGCTTGTCGGGTGGCTGACGCTGCGCCCGCTCGATGTGCCGTGGACGACCGCCTCGAATCTTCAACCGTTCGCCGGTATCAGAGCGGACCTGTCGCTGGGCCCGGTCGAGGCCGCCCGCCGGATCGGTGAGGGGCTGCTGCTGCTCGCCCCACTGGGCGTGCTGCTGCCGGTGGCCGGGGGCCGGCTGCTCGTCTCCCCATGGGCCTCGCTGGCCCGTACCGTCGCGGCGGGGGCGCTGATCTCGCTGGCCATCGAACTGGCGCAGACCGGGGTGCCGGGGCAGGTCGTCGACGTCGACTCGCTGCTGCTGAACACCACCGGTGTGGCGCTCGCCCATCTGCTGGTCGTGCCCATGTGCCGGGCGCGGCTGCGCCGCAGGAACCAGCAGCGGGTCAGGGTGCTGCCCCACCCCAGGGACGAGGCGGCTCAGGGGTCGACCCCGACGATTCCCAGGGTCGGTATCGCACCGTAGAGCGACGCTTTGCCCCTGTTCGCCGGGCGACCATGGATGCATCGGGAGCACGAAGGAACTGCTCCCTCAGCAACGGTTCACGAAGGAGCCCACCATGGCCGCACTTGCCCGCCCCCGTGACGGACGCATGATCGGCGGAGTGTGCGCAGCGCTGGCAAGGCGCTTCGGCACCTCCGCGGGGACCATGCGCATCATCTTCCTGGTCTCCTGCCTGCTGCCGGGGCCGCAGTTCCTGCTCTACCTGGCGCTGTGGGTGCTGTTCCCGTCCGAGAAGACGCCGTCCGCCGCCTGGTGACCCCGTACGCACAACAACGTCTGTGGGGCGGACAAACCCACACGGTGTGCCCCCCCCCCAACAGTGTAAAGAGATAACACCCCCAACGGGAGAACCGTTGTAGAAAAACCCCA
>NZ_JBHVWS010000012.1:0-175127 GCF_042882185.1 Streptomyces sp. NPDC058239 | reverse complement strand
GGCAAAGCGCTGGTGGCCTGGGACCAATGGGGCAACAACCCCTCCAGAGCCGCAGGCGCGGTCACCTTCAACGTCCTGACCACCGTCTTCACCGGTGGCACCGGCGGCGCGGCAGCAGGCGCGGGCAAGGCCGGCATGGCAGCCAAGGCCCTGTCCCTCGCAGGCAAGGCAGGCCGGATCGTCGACCCCATGACCTACGTCTTCAAGGGTGCGGGCGCGGGACTGTCGAAGATCAGCGACGTGATGGCCGGACTCAAGGGCATGGGCCGCGTCGAGTTCCCACCACTCCCCGACAACGTCATCACCCTGCCCGAGGGCACGATCAGACTCCCCGACGGCACGATCAACCTCCCCCAGGGCGCGACGATCCCGGACGGAGCAGTCACACTCCCCAACGGCACCGTCAAACTCCCGGACGGAGCTGTGGCACTGCCGGAAGGCACGATCAAGTCACCCTTCGACGAGGGCGCCCCGTACATGGACCGCGACGGCAACCTCTACAACGACGACGGCAGCATCGCCCAGCACGCCGACCAGGCGGGCAAAAACCCCCGCGTGGAAACCCCGGCTCCGGTGCGCGAACCGGCCCTGGTCGGCGCGGGCGTCCACGCGGGCGAAAACGCAGACAATGCCATCCGCAACGGCGACAGGCTCGGCAACGATCTGGGCAACATCGGCCGGGCGGGGGACGACGTCCCGGGCGGCGGACCCGCTGGAAATGCAGGCAACCGGCTACCGGGCAGCGGAGCCAACCACATTCCCGGCGGCGGTGTCGGCGACAACATGCCCAGCAACAACCTGCACAACAGCGCGCCCAGCCACAACTTGGGCGACAACGTGCCCGCCAGTCACACCGAGACGCCGGGCACAGGCGCCGCACCCGGCCACGACCTGCCCGCCGGCTCCACAGCTGACAACAGCCTGCCTGGCGGCCCCGGCCGCTCCGAGCCCCCGAGCACCGGCGGCGTCGGTGACGGTACGATCCCGCCGCAGCGACCGCGCGTGCCACGCCCCAGTTTCATGCACGAAGGCGCCAACCCCTACGGCCCTCGTGGCTCGCTCACGCTGGAGCAGATCGAGGACATCCAGGTCTACCGCGCCAATGAAGAACCGGGCTACTTCGAGCGCTATTACAAAGGCAACGGCACGCGTATACGAGTGGAGAGGCACGACGCAAGCGGGTTCACTCCGCCCCAGCTCACCCGGCTGTCGGAGAACGACCCGTGGATTCGCGCCAAGGATGCACCCGCACCTCCTGAGCCCCATTTCCTCGACGCGGAATACATCCGAGTGGGCACGGATACACTCACAAACCCCGCCAGGGGCGAGATCCTTAACGAGGCCGCAAAGAAACGCTTTTTCGCCATCCAGTGGGACAACCTGGTCGAGAAATGGAAGGCGGAGACAGGCAGGGTCCACGAAGCCCAGGACACGCTCGAATCCGGCGGGCTCTGGGCAGAGGCAAGAGGGGCGTACAAGGAGTCCCACACTCAGATGGGAGACGCCGCAGAAGCGCTCGGCGAAAAAGCGGCCGAGTACCACTACGTCGCCGAGCATCATCCGGGCTTCACAAAGGAGACCCTCCTCGGCCCGAAGAGCGGCAATGACCAATTTGATCAGGTGTGGACGCACGAGGACGGCCGAGTTGTCGTCATCGAGGCCAAGAGCAGTCCGGGAACGGAACTCGGAAGGCGTACCCTGCGGGGTGGTAGGCAAGTGTCTCAGGGAAGCCAGGAATACTTCGTCGACATCATTCGAGTCATGAGAAAGCGAGGAGAATTCGAGGTCGTGGAAGCCCTGGAGAAGGCGCTGACAGACGGTAAATTGGAATATGTCCTCGTCAAGGGCGAGAAGAACGCAGGGACATACACTGGACTCCAGTACCGACGGTTCGACATCAGCAAGGGGACTCTTCCGTGACCGCAGTTATTGCCCGACATGACATGCCGGGAGGACCCGATGCCGAGCGGTTCGCGGAGCGGCTGGATGAGCACCTGGCCAAGGGCATCGACCGTCTTGAAGAGTCGACAGAGGTGATCAACTCCACATTCGACGCTGCCGTCTTGGCGTTGCACGCTCACTGTGTCATCGATCCGCGAGCGGCGAACGCAGAGACGTGGGAGGCGACGGTCAACGCGATGCAACTGGGCTCGGCATTTTTCGCCGCGACCGGTGCGAGCGAAGGGTCCGTCGAGTGCCGTATCAATCGGAAGTTGCGGACCGTTCCGGCAGCCGTGGGTCCGCGGTCGTCCGCCGACGCGGGGAACTGGTTGACGGCCTTCTGGCTGGCGGTCATCTGCCGTGAGCAGCAGCGCATGACCCAACTGTGTGAGATCCCGCTGGAGCGCCTGCGTTCTCCGGAAGGGCAGTACGACGAGTACATCTACCACTGGGTCGACACCCTGCAGACGTACTGGCTGCGACGGCCTGGGCTGGTGGAAAAACTCACCGCCGCGCTCCAGATGTCGGACCCCTCAGTGGCACGGATCACGCCACTGGACATGCTCCAAGGCCAGCTCTATCCGCCGATCAACCTCTTCTATCACTTCGTCACCAAAGATGAGCAGGGTTTCAGCCCAGCCCTGGTGGAAGCGTTGAAGTTGCACCAGGCGTACTGGACCTTGAACGAAGAACGGAAGACCGACATCGACGGCAGCATCGCCCTCGGCCCACTGGCCATCGCCTGCCTCGCCTACGACGGCAAACTCCCCATCGACGTCGAGTCCGAATACCTGCCCAAACACCTCCTCCAGCACTCATGGCTGGGCGAATTCCCCACCTGAGACCGAACAGGGACGTGCGGACGGTGTCACAAGGTTCGCTTTCGGCACTGTTGAGGCCGCCGGCTCAGGCCTCCGTCGCAACGTTCCCGCACGAGGGCACGGGGATCCTGGCCCCTCGGCTCTCCGCGATCCGGTGGACGTCGCGCAACGCCTCGGCCATCCGGGCCGCGAGGAACCGGAGTTGCGCGTTGGTGACCCGCTGATCCGCCAGCATGTCGGCGGCGTGGTCGAGAAGCTCCACGGACATGGAGAGCTGCACCGCCTCCATGTCGTCGGCGAGCCGGGAGATGTACCCGGTCCCGTCCGAGTCGACGTAACAGGGCTTGCCCTCCGGACTGACCCACGGCAGCAGTCGCGGAGTGCCGTACCGGCCGCCGTTCATGCCGGCACCGCCGACCACAACACCCGCCACCGGGTCACGCATCGCATCATGTCGCCAACTCCGTTGTCTTGAGCGAGGATCGCGTGACGGTACGCAGCGATCCACTCACAGAGTGAGACGGTCCGGACTAGGCTCGCCAGGGGGTTCCAGGTGACAGGCCCTTTGGCGCACGGGAGTTGACCATGAGTAATACCTATGGCGATTGGTTGAAGGCACAGCGGGAAGCGGCCGGACTGACGCAGCAGGAGCTGGCCGACGCGGCGATCATGACGCGCTCGCACATCTCACACATCGAGGCGGGGCGCCGCATCCCGTCGGAGGAGGACGCCCGACGCCTGGACAAAGCCCTCAATACAGGGAACGTACTGAGCAGTTTCCTGCCGGGCAAGAATGACGGCACGATCGCCGACTTCTTCGAGCCCGCGCGCCAGCTCGAACAGCAGGCCGCGATGATCAGGGAGTTCGCTCTGAACTTCGTGCCCGGCATCCTTCAGACGGAGAGGTACGCTCGCGCGGTGCTCGGCCCGGCGTTCCCGCCCAAGAGCGACGAAGAGCGTGACAAGCACGTCGTCACACGCCTGGAACGAGCCAAGATCCTGAATGATCCGGTGACGCCCGTAGTTTGGGCGTTGCTTGACGAGGCGGTGCTGCATCGCCCCGTAGGCGGGCCGGACGTCATGGCGGAGCAGCTCATGTACATCGTCCGGCTGGCCGAGACCGAGCGAATCCGTGTGCACGTGCTGCCCTTCGCGCTGGGCTTTCACCCGCTCATGGAGAGCATGCTCACCCTGATGTGGTTCGAGGACCAACCGCCCGTGGCGTACAGCGAGGCCCTACGCATGGGGAAGGTGCATGACTCTCCGTCCGTGGTGAGGCAGTTGCAGAGCCGCTACGATCTCGCTTTGAGCGACGCCCTGCCGCTGAAGGAGTCACAAGCCCTGCTAAGGGCGACAGTGAAGGAATACGCACACCATGACTGACCGCACCGTCCTGGACGCATCGACGCTCAGCGGCTGGCGCAAGTCGTCGCACAGCGGAAGCGAATCCGGCAGCTGTGTCGAGGTGTTGGACGGTCACCCCTCCGGCGTCCCCGTACGCGACTCCAAGGCTCCGCACGGCCCCGCCCTCGTCTTCCCGGCAGCCGGCTGGTCAGCCTTCGTCGACGCGGTCAAGGACGACAACTTCCCCGCCTGAACGTCCCGTCCCCGGCCCACAGCAAAGGCGTACCGGGGACGGGGCTGTTCGGGCCGCGCGAGTGTGCGGGGCTGCCGTGTTACGCCGTCGTCGGAGCGGGAGTCTCACCGGTACGGTCGACCGCGGCTCGGGTGAGGACCGCGGAGGTGCCGACAACGGTTCCGGCCGGGCCGGCGTCGCCGGATTCGGTGAGGACCGTGCGCTCGCCGAGGAACGCGTACGTGGTCCGGTCGAAGATCCACTGCGTCTGCTGCCCGCGTGCCGTACGGGCGACGGCGACGCCCTCGCGTCCTGCGACGTCGGTGGCCGCATCGATCACCATGACTCCGGGGATCTTCGCGGCGGCCCTGTAGAGCGCGGCGCCGACCTGCGGGGGCGCCCAGGTCTCGGCCAGCAGGTCGCCGATCGCGGTGAATGCCCGCTGGTCCGGGTCCTGGCCCTGCCCGTGGGTCTCGTCCCGGATCAGCTTCAGCAGGGCGTCCGGGTCGGTGGGCAGCGACGCGACGTACTCGTGCGTCGGGTCGCTGATCGACGCGGCCTTCTTGTGTGCGGTGCGGGGCCGGGGTGCCGCCCCTCGGCCGTCGAGGTCGTAGACCGGTGCGTCGCCGCCGAGCGAGGAGTCGGACTCGCCCTCCTCGCGCAGCAGGCCGGGGCGGCTGCCGTCGGCGGACAGCCACACCTGCCGCGTGTGCGCGGGAGGCATGGTCACCTCGCCGCCCCCGGCGCTCTGCCCGGCGAAGGCGACCTTGCTCTCGATGTACACGAACTGGTCGGCGCGGACCGTCGGTTGCTCCTGCCCGGCGGCGGCGAGTGCGATGCGGTCGAGGAGCTGTGCCGCTTCGGACGTGCCGGGGGTGCGGCCGCCCGGGGCCGCGGTGATGCCGCCGCGCCCCGGCGCGTTCGCGAGGTTCAACACCACGACGCCGCCGACCGCCAGGGCGCAGGCGACAGTGGGCACCATGACCCGGACTAGACGTCGGCGCGGGCGCGAGGCCCGAGGGGCGAGGCCGCCACGCGGTTCGGTGACGGCGGCCTCGCGCAGCAGCGCTTCCTTCAGCAGCAGTTCACGGTCGGGGTCCAGGCCGGGGACCGACGGCGGGGGCAGCAGTGCGGTGAGGCCGGGACCTTCGGTCTCCTCGGACCGGTGGTGCGTACGGCGCCGCGAGGTGAAGTTCATCCGTGGTTCTCCTGGGTCAGCAATGGGGCCACGGGGGTGCGGCCCGGCAGTGGCTTGTCGGGGGTGGTGGCGGTGGTCGCGGCGGGGGCTCTGTTTCCCGCCGCGGGTGGCCGTTCGGTTCCGGCCCGCGTGTCCCGCGTGCGTGTGGCTCGGGTTTCGGCCCGTGTGTCCCGCGCACGTGTGGCGCGGGTTTCGGCCTCGGTGAGCTCGCGCAGTCGGGTACGGGCGCGGGACAGGCGCGACCGGACGGTGCCGATTGCCACGCCGAGCGCCTCGGCCACTGCCGCGTAGTCCAGGCCGGCCCACACCACGAGGGTGAAGACCTCCCGGTCCCGGCGCCGCAGGCGGGCGAGTGCGGCGTGTGCGGCACGCAGTTGTTCGGTGTCCGCGAGGTGTGTGACGAGGTCGTCGGCGAAGTCCGGGATCGAGCCACGTTCCGGGACGCGGGCGAGCGCGGTCTCGCGGCTTCGGCATGTGCGTGCGTTGCGGCGCATGATGTTGGTGGCGATGCCCAGCAGCCACGGGCGCAGACCGTCCCCGTCGGGGTTCAGCTTCTCGCGGCTGCGCCACGCTTCCAGGAAGGTCGACGAGACGACGTCCTCGGCCTCCGCCCAGTTGCCCGTCACCCGCAGGGCATAGCGGTACACCGCTTGGGCGTGCTCGTCGTACAGCTCCCCCAGGGCGTCGCGGTCTCCGCGGCGGAAGCGATTCCTCATGAGTGATTCACACTCTGCTCTGCCGCGCACGTTGCGCCGGTTCCGGTGACGTGCGCCACACGCATGCCCGCCCCGGTGACACGCCCCGCATCCGTGTGACTCAGCTCACGGGAACGCCGACTCCCGGCAGCGCAGTGCAAGTCATGAACAGTTCTTCCGTATCCCGCCGGAGCGCGCTCCGGACACTCGCTCTCGCCGTCGCCCTGGTCGGCAGCACGACGCCCGCGTGGAACACCGCCGCCTTTGCCGCGGAGCCGGCGACGTACACCCTCACGATCAATCACCTCGACCGCACCGGCCACAAGACGGCGGACTACACCACCCACGTCACCGGAGTCTCCGGGCCGGGTGCCGACGAGGCCGTCCAGCCGTACGACGCCTCCGGTACGACCACCGTGCGTCTGCCCAAGGGCCGGTACCTCCTGGACAGCGCCCTGACCACCGGCACGGCGGCAAACGGCACGGACTGGGTCGTCCAGCCGCGCCTCGACCTCGACCACGACACCACCATCACCGTCGACGCGCGGACCACCGCCCCTGTCGACGTGACTCCGCCCGACCGCTCCGCAGGTTTCCAGCACAGCGTGATGTTCGTCCAGGTCAAGCACGACGGCGCGGTCCGGACCGCCAACCTCGTCAACGGCACACCGAACCTGCGCGTCGCGCACCTGGGCCCCGACAGCGAACCCGGATCGGTGAAGCAGTGGTTCGACTCCTACTGGAGCACCGAGACCGCCGGCTACGCGCTCGGCCACACCTTCACCGGCAGCCGCGCCCTGACCGGACTCGTCCGGCACCCCGCCGCGAAGGACCTGGCCACTGTGCAGATCCGCGGCGCGGCGCGGCCGGGCACCGAGGGGCGGGCGACTGTCGACCTGCAGCCCACTGCCGGACCGACCCTCGGCGTCACCCAGGCCCTGCCGACCCCCGCGACCGCCACCTACTTCGTGACGCCTGAACGCGGCACCTGGGACATCACTTACTGGGCCCCCACCGCGCCCGGCGCGGCATCGAACCGCTACAGCGCCAACGGCATCGCCGTACGCGCCGGAAGTACGACCACCCACACCTTCGACAACGCCGTCTTCGGCCCCGACCTCACCGACCGCCCCGGCATCGTGCGCAACGGCGACCGGCTCGCCGTCGATGTCCCGCTGCTCGCCGACGGCGACGGCCACGTGCCGTCGTCACCGTCGTACGACACGGCGTCGACCACTCTGCACCGCAACGGCGTGCGCGTCGGGACGAAGGCCGGCACCCCCGGAAAGGCCGGGTTCACCGTGGAGCCGGGGCGCGCGGCGTACCGGCTCACCAGCACGGTGAAGCGCGGCGGCGCGCCCGGCGTCGCCACGCGGGTGACCACGTCGTGGACCTTCACCTCGGACACGACGAGGGGTCCGGTCCCGGTGCCGGTGAGCGCCGTGCGGTTCTCGCCCGAACTCAGCCCGACCGGCACCGCGCCGGCGAACGAGACGCTCCGTGTCCCGGTCACCGTGCTGGGCGCCGCCGCGAACGGACGCGCACGTTCGGTGGCGGTCTCGGTATCCGTGGACGGCGGCACTTCGTGGACCCGGGTCTCGGTCGAGCGGGGCGCCGTCGAGATCCACAACCCGCGCGCGGGCACCGGTGTCTCTTTGCGCGCCGCACTGACCGACACCGATGGGAACACCCTCACCCAGACCGTCATCGACGCCTACCGCACTCGGTGATCCCGTAAAGCCTGCCCCCATGACGCCGTGGTCCGGGCAGGCGAACGGCGGACGCGCGCGCCGGTGTACACAGGGGTGCCCCGAGCCGTGACGCACGCTTCGGGCGCCCCTCCCTCCGCCCTGGCTTCTGCGGCAACAGCCGTGACACGGTGGTGAACACCGAGAGTGCCCGCTTCATCACACATGGGAATGGAGGGACTTCGCCATGAACCGCATCACCGCGCTCGCCGTCACCTCGATCGCCTTGACCCTGGGGCTCGGCGCCGGACCCGTCGCAGCCACAGCAGCCGAGAACGCCGCCGCCGTGAAGAGCACCAGCGCGAAGGCCGCCGTCGAGGGCGCCAGGGCTTCCTACAGCTGCAGCCCCGGGTACTTCTGTATCTACAGCGACTGGAACGGAGGTGGCACCCGCTGCCAGTGGTCGGACAAGAAGCGGGCGAATACCGCCGACGACTGCTCCTTCATCCAGCGGGGCCAGAACGTCCGCTCCGTGTGGAACGCGACCGGGCACCGCGTTCAGTACTACACCCAGACCAACTACAACGCCCGGGTCGGATCCACCCCTGCGGGAAACGGCGGCAACCTCCAGGGGAGCTACCAGATCCGCTCCTTCAAGCCCCAGTAGGCAACGGAGACAGCGCAAGAGCCCATCCCGGCCCGGGGCCGGGAAGGGCTCTTGCGCGTCCGCGGCCGGACGATCGGCGCGGGCGTGCTGAGCATCACCCTGGACAGCCTCGATGACTGCCGGGTAACTTTTGACCAGAACTGAGCAAGCGCTTAGCCACTCTGGCCGAAACCCGCCCGAAGCTGACCAAGGAGGCACCCCGTGCGCCGTACGGTATTCAACGAGGACCACGAGGCGTTCCGGGAGACCATCCGCGCCTTCATCGAGGCCGAGGTCGCCCCCGTCTACGACGAGTGGTTCGCGGCCGGCCAGGTGCCCCGCGACTTCTACTACAAGCTTGCCGAGCTGGGCATATTCGGCATCGAGGTGCCGGAGGAGTTCGGCGGCGCCGGGGTCGAGTCCTTCAAGTTCGAGGCGATCATCTCCGAGGAGTGCGCCCGCGCGGCCGTCAACTTCGGCGGCTCCGGCGTGCACGTCCTGCTCTGCCTGCCGTACATCAAGGCGTACGCCACCGAGGAGCAGAAGAAGCGCTGGCTGCCGGACTTCGTCACCGGCAAGACGATGTACGCCATCGCCATGACCGAGCCGGGCACCGGTTCCGACCTGGCCGGTATGAAGACCACCGCCAAGCTCTCCGAGGACGGCACGCACTACATCCTCAACGGCGCCAAGACGTTCATCACCGGTGGCGTCCACGCCGACCGTGTGATCGTCTGCGCCCGTACCGCCGCCCCGAAGGAGGACGACCGCCGCTTCGGTATCTCCCTCCTCGTCGTCGACACCAAGGCCGAGGGCTACTCGGTCGGCCGCAAGCTCGACAAGCTGGGCCTGCGCACCTCCGACACCGCCGAGCTGGCGTTCGTCGACGTCAAGGTGCCGGTCGAGGACCTGCTCGGCGAGGAGAACAAGGGCTTCTCCTACCTCGGTCAGAACCTGCCGCAGGAGCGCCTCGGTATCGCCGTCGGCGCGTACTCCCAGGCCAAGGCCGCCGTCCGGTTCGCCCAGAGTTACGTTTCGGAGCGCACCGTCTTCGGCAAGACCGTCGCGTCCTTCCAGAACACCAAGTTCGAGCTGGCCGCCTGCCAGGCCGAGGTGGACGCCGCCGAGGCCGTCTGCGACCGCGCCATCGAGGCCCACGACGCCGGTGAGCTCACCGCCGCCGAAGCCGCCTCCGCGAAGCTCTTCTGCACCGAGGTCGCGCACCGCGTCATCGACCGCTGCCTCCAGTTGCACGGCGGCTACGGCTACATGAACGAGTACCCGATCGCCCGCCTGTACGCGGACAACCGGGTCAACCGCATCTACGGCGGCACCAGCGAGGTCATGAAGTCGATCATCGCCAAGTCCATGGGCCTGTAAGAGCGGTTACGTTCTCTCCATGAGCTCAGCACTTGACTCCCTGCTCGATCTGCTCGACCTGGAGCAGATCGAGCGGGACATCTTCCGGGGTATGAGCCGTTCGGCGGTCGTGCCCCGCGTCTTCGGTGGCCAGGTCGCGGCCCAGGCCCTGGTCGCCGCAGGCCGTACCGTCCCGGCCGCCCGCACCGCCCACTCCCTGCACTCCTACTTCCTGCGGATGGGCGACCCGGGCGCGCCGATCGTCTACAGCGTCGACCGCATCCGGGACGGCCGCTCCTTCACCACCCGCCGGGTCGTCGCCGTCCAGCACGGCCAGCCGATCTTCCATCTCTCGGCGTCCTTCCAGACGTACGAGGAGGGCCTGGAGCACCAGGCGGACATGCCGCCCGCCCCGGACCCGGAGACGCTGCCCACGGCCGCGCAGATGCTGCCCCGGTACGCGGACCGCTTCAGCGATCCGGGTGTCGTGGACCGGCTGATCGAGGCGCGGGCCGCGGTCGACCTGCGGTACGTGGACGCGCCGCCCTTCGGCACGGTCGGCGAACCGCGCGAACCCCGCTCCCAGGTGTGGTTCCGCACCAACGGCAAGCTCGCGGACGACCCGCTGCTGCATGTCTGCATGGCGACGTACGTCTCCGACATGACGTTGCTCGACTCGGTGCTCCTCGCCCATGGACGAGGGGGCTGGGCGGTCGGCGATGTGGTCGGCGCGAGCCTGGACCACGCGATGTGGTTCCACCGTCCCTTCCGGGCCGACGAATGGCTGCTGTACGACCAGGAGTCGCCGTCCGCGTCCGGTGGGCGCGGGCTCGGTCAGGCCCGTATCTACACGCAGGACGGCCGGCTGGCGATCACCGTCATCCAGGAGGGCGTGGTCCGCGTCCCCCGGGACTGACACGTCCCCGGGACTGAACAGGCCACAGCCCGCCAATTCGGACATACTCCCCACCATGAGTGACGAGAAAGCCGGTGGTGGGGAGTCCATGTTCACGGTCGTCGTCGCGGCGGCCGCAAATCTCGGCATCGCCGTGGCGAAGGCCGTCGCCGGACTGATCAGCGGATCGAGCGCGATGCTCTCCGAGGCGGCGCACTCGGTCGCCGACACGGTCACCGAGCTGATGCTGCTCACCGCCCTGAAACGCAGTGAGAAACCCGCCGACGAGGAACACCCGCTGGGCTACGGCCCCGAGCGCTACATCTGGGCGATGCTCGCCTCCGTCGCCACGTTCGTCGGTGGTGCGGTCTTCTCCGTCTACGACGGCATCCACACCCTCGTGACGGGTGAGGAGCTCGGCGATCCGCTCATCTCGTACATCGTGCTCGGCGTGGCCTTCCTGCTGGAGGGCTACTCGTTGCGTACCGGGCTCCGGCAGGTACGCGGCGAGGCCGCGCGGCTGGGTGCGCCCACCGCCCACTACTTCCGCTTCACCCCCGACACCGCGGTGAAGGCCGTGGTGATGGAGGACTCGGCGGCGCTGGCGGGTCTGCTGCTCGCCGCGGGCGGGCTGCTCGGCGGCCAGCTGACCGGCTCCGGGGTCTGGGACGGCATCGCGTCGATCCTGATCGGTGTGCTGCTGGTGTACGTCGCCTGGGTGCTGGGCCGGTCCAACGCCCAGCTGCTGATCGGCCGGCCGGTGCCGCAGGCGATGCGTGCCGGCATCCGTGAGGAACTGCTCACCGTCCCGCACATCATCGACGTACTGGAACTCACCACGCTGATCCAGGGCCCGACCGAGATCCTTGTCGCAGCGAAGATCGACTTCCGGGACGTGTCGAGCGCGGAGCAGATCGAGTGGGCCTGCGACGAGGCGGAGGAGCAGCTGCGGGAGCGGTATCCGTCGATCCGCCGGGTCTATCTGGATCCGACGCCGGGGCTGGGCCGGCAGCGCCGGACAGCCGGTTCGCTTCCGCCCGGCGAATGAGCATCGGGCGCCGGATCGATCGGCGTCGGACGAGTCGGCCTCAGATCAGCCCCGCCGCGTCCAGCAGATAGTCCGTCAGCGGGTCGTAGAAACGCGGGTCCAGCACATGGTCGTCCAGCGGTACGGCCACCTGGAGCGTCCCCTCCGCCTCGCCGAGGAACAGCGCCGGATCGTTGCAGTCCGCGTACCCCACCGCGTCCAGCCCGCGCTGCGCCGCGCACCCCGCCCACCCGTGGTCGGCGACCACCAGGTCCGGCAGCGGCCGGCCCTCCCGCTCCAGACCGTCCAGGATCGCGGCCATCGGGGCGGGCGAGTGCGTGTGCCAGAGCGTCGCGCCGCGCTCCTGCACCGCGACATCCGCGAACTGGAACACCATGCCCTCGTCGGCCACCAGCCCCGAGGGAATCCGTACGATCTCGCATCCGGCCGCCCGCAGCGCCTGAGCGGTCTGCCGGTGCACATCGAGGAGCCCGCCCGGATGCCCGGTCGCGAACAGCACCCGCTCCGCCCCCGCCGCCGCCTTCCGCAGCCGTGCCGCCATCCGCTCCAGGGCGTCGACCGTCAGCTCCGGGTCGATGGTGTCCTGCCCGAACCGGTGCTCCGGGTCGTCGCTGACCCCGCAGCGCTCGGCCATCACGGCCAGCACGTCCTGCTCGTCGCGCCACCGGTCCCCGAGCTCCAGGCCCAGCCAGTAGTGGCGGTCGCCGTTGGCGAGCTTGCGATAGTGGGAGAGGTTGTTGTCGCGGGGTGTGGCGACGTCTCCGGCGATACGCGTACGGACGAGGTGTTCGACGAGGGCGGCACGGCTGGGTATCGGCATGAACCCATTGTGCCGTCAGGTGTGCGCAGTGTGCCGGGTGTCTTGCACGACGGACGGGCCGGCTGCCCGGCGAAACGCACGGACCGGCCCGCCGACCGCTCAGGGAAGCCGGGTCGAGTACGTGACCTTCTTGAGGTGGTAGTACTTGGCGACACACTGTCCCGGCCACACCTTCCGGCCCTTGTCGCCGAACGGTTCCCCCATCCCGCCGACCGACACCGGTGTGTACGGAAGCACTTGGGCGCCGTGCGCCGCCTGAGCCTTCAGCCACCGGTCCTGGCGGTCCCAGCGCTGGGCGCGCACGTCCATCTTCGGTTCCAGCTGGTACAGCGGGACGGCAAGACCGACGCAGGCCGCAACGCACACGGCTCCGGCGGCCACCGACATCAGCGCACTGATCCCCCACCGGCAATCGCGCAGCACCCGTCCCAGCAGGGCGCCGACGGCGACCAGGAGCATCACGTACAGCAGGAGGAAGTCGCCCCAGACGCGGGGCGCTCTCACCACGCTCGCTCCGAAGGCCGGGTAGGTGATGACGATGCAGAGATACCCGGAGACCAGGAAGGCGAGGAATCCGACGAGGACCGCGAGGAGGGGCCTGCGCCGCAGGGGCCCGCCCGGTCCCTGCTCACCACCGCGCACCATCAATCCCAGCAGTACGCCGACGCCGACCGCTCCCAGGTACTGCCAGGTCGTGAAGATCGTCCCCAGGATTTCTTCGAACGCCCGCAGTGCCGCCGTCAGCGCCTCCGGGCCGAACACGGAGGAGGTGTCGGCGCCGAACCGCTCACGCCGGGCGCGTGCGCCGGGCGACACGTACAGGATGACCGCCCCGACCGCGACCCCGGCGAAGGCGACCACGCACCAGATACGCGCATGGGTGCGGCCGGCACCGGGAAGGGCCCAGCAGCTGATCAGCAGGAGAGCGGTGAGCACGACGAGTGCGACGACCGACGTCTCCTCCGACAGGGTGCCGATGAAGACCCCGCCCACGTATGCGATGCCCAGCGCGAAGGCGCGTCCCCACCCGGTCCGTGCGCGCAGCAGAGGGATCACGGCGGCGCAGGCCAGTACCGGTGCGACGGTGTGCGACACGGAGGAGGCGGGCCAGTAGAACGTCTTGTACGTGTTGGACGTCGCGAGAAAGAAGACCGCCGCCATCATCGCCGCCACCAGCAGCGCGAGCCCGCGCGGCCCGGTCAGTCCAGCCCTCTTGAGCGCCGAGGCGGTCAGCAGCCAGAGGATGCCCAGCATGAGCACCCCGCTGACCAGGGCGAACCACCGGTGGCCCGCGACGCCGAAGGACCCGTACGCGACGACCAGCAGCGCGTTGGCCACACGTCCGTTGTCGTGGAAGAAGAACTTCGCGATCATTCCGGAGGCGCCCTCGTCGCGTACGACCGGGAGGAAGCACCAGTCGTCCCCTCCCGGGCGGACCAGACGGCCGATCCAGAAGGCCGCGCCGAGCAGGACGAGCGGCAGCAGGGTGAGGGCCGCCGTCCAGATCGTCGCCCACCACCGTGTGCGGCCCGGCCGGACCTCGGGGTGGAGGGATTCCTCGCTCTCCTGCTGTACGTCAGCAGTCTTCACGGTGTCCGTGCTCATGTGCACTGGTGCCCTTCGTACGTTGCTCGCGTCTTGCGTGCCGAGAGGTTCAGGCGGTGTGGGTTCAAGGTGTGGTGGTGTGCCCGGCACGGCTGCCGGTCAGGCCGGCACGCTGCCGGGCCGGGGCGGCACCGGAGTCGATGGCCCAGCGGGCGAGCAGGAACGAGAAGGGGGTGGCGAGGATTCCCGCGGCCACGGCGGCGATGTTCTTGTCCATGCCCAGCCTGCTGACGCCGAGGTAGAGCAGGGCGCCGGTGAGGACGAGATTGACGATGCTCGACAGGGGATACCGGACGAAGGCGTGCCAGGTCGGCTTCGTACGGCAGGTGATGTACGAGTTGAGAAGGAACGATCCCACGATGCTGACCGCATATCCGACGACATGCGCGGCCAGATAGGGAATCCAGGTGTTCAGCGAGGCGTACACCGCCAGATACACGGCCGTGTTGATGGTTCCGAGCATCGCGAAAATGACGAACTGGCGTACGGTGCGGGACCGGGCGGCCCCGAGCGCGGTCGCCCCGGCGTGCCCCGCCATCGGTCTCTCGACCACGGGTACGGGCGAAGCGGCATGGACCTCGTCCGGCGTATTGGTTGGAATATCGACCGGGAGAACGTTCGGGGATTCGTTCGTTTCGCGCACCACATAGTGCGGACGGCGTTTCGACTCGCTGTAGATGCGTCCCACGTATTCGCCGATGACGCCGAGCGTGGCGAGCTGGATGCCGCCGAGCGCCACGATGGCGGTCAGCAGTGTGGTGTAGCCGGGTACGGCGACACCGTGCAGAACAACGCCGGTGATGATCCACAGGGCGTATCCCAGTGCCGCCAGTGCGAGGGCGAGGCCGGCGTGGATCGCCAGGCGCAGTGGACGGCTGTTGAAGGAGATCAGTCCGTCGATCCCGTAGTTGAGCAGATGCCTGCTGCCCCACTTCGAACTCCCGGCCGCACGCTGGATGTTCCGGTAGGTGAAGCTGACGGTGTCGAAGCCGACCCAGGAGAAGATCCCCTTGGAGAACCGGTTGGTCTCGGGCAGCGCGAGTACGGCGTCCACGGCGGTGCGCGACAGCAGTCTGAAGTCGCCCTCGCCGTCGACGACCTCGACGTCCATGCACCGGCCCATGGCCCGGTAGTAGGCGGCGCTGAGAAAGGTACGCAGGGCACCTTCACCCGTCCGGTCCCGCCTCGCGACGACCTGGTCGTACCCTCGCTGCCGCAACTCCAGCATGCGGGGGAGAAGTTCGGGCGGATGCTGGAGGTCGGCGTCCATGAGCACGACGGCTTCACCGCGGGACATGCGCAGCCCCGCGAGCATGGCGGCCTCCTTGCCGAAATTGCGGCTGAAGGAGGTGTAGCGGACCCGTCCGTCCGCAGTGGCGAGCGAGCCGATCCGGGCCCTGGTCCGGTCGCTGCTGCCGTCGTCGACATAACAGATCTCGAAGGTCCGCCGAGTCGATTCGAGGGCGGAGATCAACGCACGGTGAAATGCCTCGATCACCTCGTCCTCATTGAAACAGGGGACGACGATCGAGACCTGACATGTTTTCATTTAATTTCCCCATCAGGCGTGGGCGAGACAGCTCAAACCATATGCCTGTGGTCACCGCGACACTCCGACCGATGGAGCTCGCCGAGGAAAAGGAAGGGAAATTGAGGGATCTCCTCTTCCCTCTCGCATCAATTCATATGTTCAAAGGCCGGTCAGAAAACACGAAGGCCGGGAAGAAAACACGCCGCTCCCATCGACGGGACCACGGTCGGGCCCTATGCGCGGGCCGCCGCCTCGAACGCCCCGCGCGCCAGCCGGTGCAGCAGCGCCGCCGTGTCCGCACGGTCCGGCTGCGCGTCGGGGCGGCCCAGGTGCGGGGTCGAGTTCAGGAGGCCGAAGACGGCATGAACGGCGGCGCGGGCCTCATGCTCGGGCAGGTCCGGGTACAGCTCGCGGACCACCTCCACCCACACCTCGACGTACTGCCGCTGGAGCTGCCGGACCCGCTTGCGGTCGGCGTCCCGGAGACGGTCCAGCTCACGGTCGTGGAGGGTGATCAGGGGGCGGTCGTCGAGGGCGAAGTCGATATGGCCCTCGATGAGCGCGTCGAGCAGGGCTTGCGGGGAGCCGTCCTGGCAGGCCGCGTCCTCCGACACGCGCAGTTGCCCGCCCGCCAGCAGTCGCTCACTGATACCGACCAGCAGCTCGGCGAGCATCGCGTCCTTGCCGGGGAAGTGCCGGTAGAGACCGGGGCCACTGATACCGACGGCGGCACCTATCTCGTCGACGCCGACACCGTGGAAGCCGCGCTCGGCAAAGAGGCGGGCAGCCTCCTTGAGGATCTGCTCGCGGCGGGTGGGGGCGTCCGTCCTGGTGGTCATGGATTCGATTCTAGACAGTCGGGTTAGCGAACGTTAACCTGAGTGCAATGTGTCAACACTCATTGACCGAGTCGAGTCGAGGGGTGGCCGCGCTTCTCGGTAAACGCGACGCCGCGCGAGCCGGCACGGCCGCGTCGCACGTCCGCCGCCCGCGTCAGCGGTCGCGGTCCGCCTGACTACGAAACCCTCCCGGCCGTCGCCTTCCCGGGCCGCGCCCACAGCGTCACCGCGCGCAGCAGCCATTCCACGGGCCCGAGCCGGTGGCGCCTCATCAGCCACCCGCTGAGTGCGAGCTGACAGGCGTACAGCACGAGCGCCCCGCCGACCGCCGCCGCCGCGCCCGTGCGGCCGTACAGCCCCAGGCCGTACCCGGAGAAGACGAGGGCCATGACGAGGGACTGGGTCAGGTAGTTGGTCAGCGCCATCCGCCCGGCGGGCGCGAAGAGCCGGGCCGTCGCGGCGCCGCTCGGTGCGGCGAACCACAGCAGCAGCCCGGTGGCGTACGCGGCCGAGAGCGCCGGGGCCGCGGCCAGACCGACCGCCGTTGCGAACAGTTCCCAGCGCTCCGGCAGCGGCCCCGCGATCCCCGCCGCGGAGAAGACCGCCCCGGGGACTCCGATGGCGAGACCTCTCAGAAAGATGCGGCGCAGCCGCGCCCGGTCGGCGAGCGCGGCTGCGCCGAGCCACTGCCGCCGGCCGGCCACGAACCCTATGAGGAAGGCGGCGACCACATAACCGCCCATCAGCGGAAGGGCTGCCACGATGTCGGTCAGCGCCCTGATGTTGGCGCCGACGACCTCGGTGAAGCCACCCCTGTAGGCGGCGGTCAGCTCGGCCTTCACTGCGGCGGATTCGCTCAGATCACCGGGATCGAACAGCGCGGCGCCCAGGCCGACCAGCAGCAGGAACCCGCCGGCGACGCCGTACACCCCGAGCGCCGCCCGCCGGGCCTTCGCGGGCCCGGCGTTCCGGGCGGCCAGCAGGACCAGTCCGCACAGGGCGTACATCATGAGGATGTCGCCGCTGTAGAGCAGCACCGCGTGCGCGAGCCCGAGCACGGACAGTCCGGCCAGCCGCCGTGACATCCGGGGTACGAAGCGTGCCCCGGCGCGGGCGGCCGAGTCCATCTGAAGGGTGAAGCTGTAGCCGAAGAGGAAGGAGAAGAGCAGGTAGAACTTCGACTGCGCGAGGAGAACGACCAGCCATTCCACGGCCCCGTCCGCCGCGTGCACATCCGCGAGCCCGCCCCTGATGCCCGGAGGCCCGGCCGTCGTCAGGACGTTCACGACCAGGATCCCGGCGAGCGCGAACCCGCGCAGGGCATCCACTTCGAGGATGCGTGGCCTCTCGGTCACTCCCCTGGCCGTTCCCCCGCCCACCCCTTGCACCGACTGCGACTGAAACTGCTGCGTCATCTGCTGGTTTCCCCCACCCGATCGGCCGTCGGCCGTTACACGCCCCCGGCCATGACGACCGGAGCCCCCACACACGCCAGGCAACTCGCTCGGTCATGGCCCTCGTCGGACCGCGACCGTTGCCGCTCCGGGTCGGGGAGCGGCGCGGGTCATTATTCCGGGCCCGCCGCGCGCCCTGCCCTCTGCGGGACGTCAGTGACCGATACCTGCCGTAACCACTGCGGGCACCGGACGAACGGCCTGGACAAGGCTGTTAGCGCTCGTTAACCTGAAGCCATACGTTAACGCTCATTAACCACTGCGGTACGGGCAAGGGGGCTCGACACGATGCAGCAGGCACCGGTGCTGGCGAGCGCGGCCGATCCCGCCTCCGAGGCCTGGCAGGCCAACGAGGCGGCGCATCACGCGCTCGCCGACGAGCTGCGCAAGCGGCTCGCCACGGCCAGGCTCGGCGGAGGTGAGAAGGCCCGCGCCCGGCATGTGGCGCGCGGCAAGCTGCTGCCCCGGGACCGGGTGGACACCTTGCTGGACCCCGGGTCGCCCTTCCTGGAGCTGGCTCCGCTGGCGGCCGAGGGGCTGTACGGGGGCGCCGCCCCGGCGGCCGGGGTGATCGCCGGAATCGGCCGGGTCAGCGGCCGGGAGTGCGTGATCGTCGCCAATGACGCGACCGTCAAGGGCGGCACGTACTACCCGATGACCGTGAAGAAGCACCTCCGCGCCCAGGAAGTGGCGCTGGAGAACCGGCTCCCTTGCCTGTATCTCGTCGACTCGGGCGGGGCGTTCCTGCCGATGCAGGACGAGGTCTTCCCGGACCGGGAGCACTTCGGGCGGATCTTCTTCAACCAGGCCCGGATGTCGGGGGCCGGGATTCCGCAGATCGCGGCGGTGCTGGGCTCGTGCACGGCGGGCGGGGCGTACGTCCCCGCGATGAGCGACGAGGCCGTGATCGTCCGCAATCAGGGCACGATCTTCCTGGGCGGTCCGCCGCTGGTGAAGGCCGCCACCGGCGAGGTCGTGACGGCCGAGGAGCTGGGCGGCGGCGAGGTGCACTCCCGTACGTCGGGGGTGACCGACCATCTCGCCGAGGACGACGCGCACGCGCTGCGGATCGTGCGGAACATCGTCGCCACGCTGCCGGAGCGCGGCGCGCTTCCGTGGTCGGTGCAGCCGGTCGAGGAGCCGAAGGTCGATCCCGCCGGGTTGTACGGGGCCGTCCCGGTCGATTCCCGGACGCCGTACGACGTACGGGAGGTGATCGCCCGGGTGGTGGACGCCTCCCGGTTCGCCGAGTTCAAGGCGGAGTACGGGACGACGCTGATCACCGGTTTCGCCCGTATCCACGGCCACCCGGTCGGAATCGTCGCCAACAACGGCATCCTGTTCTCCGAGTCCGCCCAGAAGGGCGCCCACTTCATCGAGCTGTGCGACCAGCGCGGTATCCCGCTGGTCTTTCTGCAGAACATCTCGGGCTTCATGGTGGGGCGGGACTACGAGGCCGGCGGCATCGCCAAGCACGGCGCGAAGATGGTCACGGCCGTCGCCTGCACCCGTGTGCCGAAGCTGACCGTCGTGGTCGGCGGGTCGTACGGGGCGGGCAACTACTCGATGTGCGGGCGGGCCTACTCACCGCGCTTCCTGTGGATGTGGCCCAACGCGAAGATCTCCGTCATGGGCGGCGAGCAGGCCGCATCCGTCCTCGCGACGGTCAAGCGCGACCAGCTGGGCGACGACTGGAGCGCCGAGGACGAGGAAGCCTTCAAGGCCCCGATCCGCGAGCAGTACGAGACCCAGGGCAATGCGTACTACGCCACGGCCCGGCTCTGGGACGACGGTGTGATCGACCCGATGGAGACCCGGCAGGTGCTGGGGCTCGCTCTGACCGCGTGTGCGAACGCCCCGCTGGGTGAGCCCGGCTTCGGCGTCTTCCGGATGTGAGGAACAGATGACGATGTTCGACACCGTTCTTGTCGCCAACCGCGGCGAGATCGCGGTACGTGTCATCCGTACGCTGCGCGAGCTCGGCGTCCGCTCGGTCGCCGTCTTCAGCGACGCGGACGCGGAGGCCCGGCATGTACGCGAGGCCGACACGGCGGTACGGATCGGGCCCGCGCCCGCCTCGATGAGCTATCTGAGCGTGCCCGCGCTGCTGGACGCGGCCCGCCGCACCGGCGCGCAGGCCGTCCACCCCGGGTACGGATTCCTCGCCGAGAACGCGGGCTTCGCGCGGGCGTGCGCGGAGGCGGGGCTGGCCTTCATCGGTCCGCCGGCCCAGGCCATCTCGCTGATGGGCGACAAGATCCGGGCCAAGGAGACGGTCGCGGCGGCCGGGGTCCCGGTGGTGCCGGGCTCGTCCGGGAGCGGGCTCTCCGATGCCCAGCTGGCCACCGCGGCCCGCGAGATCGGTACGCCCGTACTGCTGAAGCCCTCGGCGGGCGGCGGCGGCAAGGGCATGCGGCTGGTGCGCGACGAGGCGCTGCTCGCGGACGAGATCGCGGCCGCCCGGCGCGAGGCACGGGCCTCCTTCGGCGACGACACGCTGCTCGTGGAGCGGTGGATCGACCGGCCCCGGCACATCGAGATCCAGGTGCTGGCGGACGCCCACGGCAACGTGGTCCACCTCGGTGAGCGCGAGTGCTCGCTCCAGCGCCGCCACCAGAAGATCATCGAGGAGGCGCCGTCCGTCCTGCTCGACGAGGAGACCCGGGCGGCGATGGGCGAGGCGGCCGTCCAGGCGGCCCGCAGTTGCGGATATGTCGGCGCGGGCACGGTGGAGTTCATCGTCCCGGGCAACGACCCCGCCTCGTACTACTTCATGGAGATGAACACCCGCCTCCAGGTCGAACACCCGGTCACCGAGCTGATCACCGGCCTGGACCTGGTGGAGTGGCAGCTGAGGGTCGCGGCGGGCGAGCAACTCCCTTACGAACAGCAGGACATAAAGCTCACCGGCCATGCGATCGAGGCGCGGATCTGTGCGGAGGACCCGTTCCGCGGCTTCCTGCCGTCCGGTGGCACGGTGCTCGCGCTGCACGAGCCGCAGGGCAACGGCGTACGGACGGACTCCGGGCTCGGCACGGGCGGCGAGGTCGGCAGCCTGTACGACCCGATGCTGTCGAAGGTCATCGCGTACGGCCCCGACCGCGCCGCCGCCCTGCGCCGGCTGCGTGCGGCGCTCGCGGACACGGTGATCCTCGGCGTCCCGACGAACGCCGGCTTCCTGCGCCGGCTGCTTGCCCACCCGGCGGTGGTGGCGGGCGATCTGGACACCGGTCTGGTGGAGCGCGAGGTGGCCGGGCTGGTGCCGGAGGGGGTGCCGGAGGAGGTGTACGCGGCGGCGGCGCTGCTGCGGCAGCCCTCCCCGGCGAGCGTCTCCCCGGGGGACGGTTCCGGCTGGGTGGACCCGTTCTCCGTGGCGAGCGGCTGGCGGCTGGGCGGCACCCCCGCCCGGACGGTGCGCCACTTCCGGCTGCCGGGCCACGACCCGGTGCAGGTGTCACTGCGTTCCTGCCCGGCGGGCACCGAGCTGACGTTCGGCCATGTCGGGGAGGGCGCACAGCCGCCGGAGCCCGCGACGGGCGCCTGCGGCCCGCTGGCCCCGATGCCCGGCGGCAAGGAGACGGCCGGGCTGATCGAGCTGTCCCCGCATCACCTCACGCTCGAACTCGCCGGTGTCACCCACACGTTCACCCATGCCGCGTCCCCGGAGGGGACCTGGCTGGGCCGCGACGGCGACACCTGGCACGTACAGGATCACGATCCCGTGGAGGCGTCGCTGGCCGGCGCCGCCCGTACCGGGGCGGACACGCTCGCCGCACCCATGCCCGGGACCGTCACCGTCGTGAAGGTGATGGTCGGGGACGAGGTCGTGGCCGGTCAGAGCCTGCTCGTCGTCGAGGCGATGAAGATGGAGCACGTCATCTCCGCCCCGCACGCCGGGACCGTGACCGAGCTGGATGTCACCGCCGGCGCCACGGTCACCATGGACCAGATCCTGGCCGTGGTGACCCCCGCCGAAGCTCCCGGGGAGGACGCATGACACCCCGCCCCCTGCCCATGACCGTGCCCGCCCGGGATCTGCCCCCACGAGTACGCATCCACGAGGTCGGCGCCCGCGACGGGCTGCAGAACGAGAAGGCCGTCGTACCGACCGAGGTGAAGGCGGAGTTCATCCACCGTCTGGCCGCGTCGGGCCTGACCACCATCGAGGCGACCAGCTTCGTGCACCCGAAGTGGGTGCCCCAACTGGCCGACGCGGAGGACCTGTTCCCCCGACTCGACGACATCGAGGGCGCCGCCCTGCCCGTACTCGTACCGAACGAACGCGGCCTGGACCGGGCCCTGGCGCTCGGCGCCCGCCGCATCGCCGTGTTCGGCTCGGCGACCGAGACGTTCGCCGCCCGCAATCTCAACCGCACCGTCGACGAGTCGCTCGCCATGTTCGAGCCGGTCGTCGCGCGGGCCAAGGCCGACAAGGTGCATGTCCGCGGCTATCTGTCGATGTGCTTCGGCGACCCGTGGGAGGGGCCCGTCCCCGTCCACCAGGTCGTCCGCGTGGCCAAGGCACTGATGGACCTCGGCTGCGACGAACTCTCCCTCGGCGACACCATCGGCGTTGCCACGCCCGGCCATGTGCAGGATCTGCTCTCCGGGCTGAACGAGGAGGGCGTGCACACCGACACCATCGGCGTGCACTTCCACGACACATACGGCCAGGCCCTCTCCAACACCCTCGCCGCGCTCCAGCACGGTGTCACCACCGTGGACGCCTCCGCGGGCGGCCTCGGCGGCTGCCCGTACGCGAAGAGCGCGACCGGAAATCTCGCCACCGAAGACCTCGTGTGGATGCTCGACGGCCTCGGCATCGAAACCGGGGTCGACCTCGACGCGCTCACCGCCACCAGCGTGTGGCTCGCCGAACAACTGGGCCGACCCAGCCCGTCCCGTACCGTCCGCGCCCTCTCCCACAAGGAGTGACCCCTGCCATGCCCCTGGACCACCGGCTGACCGCCGAGCACGAGGAACTGCGTCGCACCGTCGAGGAGTTCGCGCACGATGTGATCGCGCCGAAGATCGGCGACTTCTACGAGCGCCATGAGTTCCCGTACGAGATCGTGCGGGAGATGGGACGGATGGGCCTGTTCGGGCTGCCGTTCCCGGAGGAGTACGGCGGCATGGGCGGCGACTATCTCGCCCTCGGGATCGCCCTGGAGGAGCTGGCCCGGGTCGACTCGTCCGTGGCGATCACGCTGGAGGCCGGGGTCTCGCTCGGCGCGATGCCGGTCCACCACTTCGGCACGGAGGAGCAGAAGCGGCAGTGGCTGCCGAAGCTCTGCTCGGGCGAGGCGCTCGGCGCGTTCGGCCTGACCGAGCCGGACGCCGGCTCGGACGCGGGCGGCACCCGCACGACGGCGGTGCGCGACGAGGCCACGGGCGAGTGGGTGATCAACGGCTCCAAGTGCTTCATCACCAACTCCGGTACGGACATCACGGAGCTGGTCACGGTCACGGCGGTGACCGGCCACAAGGAGAACGGCGCGCCGCTCATCTCCTCGATCATCGTGCCGTCCGGCACCCCCGGCTTCACGGTCGCCGCCCCGTACTCCAAGGTCGGCTGGAACGCCTCGGACACCCGCGAACTGTCCTTCGCCGACGTCCGCGTGCCCCTGGCGAACCTGCTGGGCGAGGAGGGCCGCGGCTACGCCCAGTTCCTGCGCATCCTGGACGAGGGCCGGATCGCCATCGCCGCCCTGTCCACGGGCCTGGCGCAGGGCTGCGTGGACGAGTCGGTGAAGTACGCCAAGGAGCGCCAGGCCTTCGGCAGGCCGATCGGTGCCAACCAGGCCATCCAGTTCAAGATCGCGGACATGGAGATGCGGGCCCACATGGCCCGCATCGGCTGGCGTGACGCGGCGTCGCGCCTGGTGGCCGGCGAACCGTTCAAGAAGGAGGCCGCGATCGCGAAGCTGTACTCGTCGACGGTCGCGGTGGACAACGCCCGCGAGGCGACCCAGATCCACGGCGGCTACGGCTTCATGAACGAGTACCCGGTGGCCAGGATGTGGCGCGACTCCAAGATCCTGGAGATCGGCGAGGGCACGAGCGAGGTGCAGCGGATGCTGATCGCGAGGGAGCTGGGGCTGCCGGCCTGACGGCCACCGGGCGGAGGCCGGGCGGGCGATCAGCTCGTCGCGCCCGGCCACTCCTCGCGGAGCATTCCGGACAGCACGGTGTCGTACCGCTTGCCCGCCACCGGCACGGCGGCCCGGCGCCGGCCTCCTCGCGGAAGCCCGCCCCGGTGAAGGCGCGAACGGCCCGCTCGTTGCCGCTCCAGGTGTCCAGCTCGATCCGGTGCAGCCCGAAGACCCCGACGGCAGTGATCCCGGAGCCGGTTGCGCAATTCGTTCGACAGGCCGCGGGCCCGAGCGGCAGAGTCCGTACATGAAGCTGCAGCACTGGCCCCTGTACGGGCTCCGCCTCCGCACGCCGCGCCTGGAACTGCGCCTTCCGGACCTGGAGTTGCTGGGCGATCTCGCATCGGTCGCCGCGGACGGGGTACACCCGCCGGCCGACATGCCGTTCACGGTTCCCTGGACCGACGCGTCGCCCGCCGAGTGCGGCAAGGCCGTGTTCCAGCATGTGCTGGCCACCGTCGCCAACTGGTCCGTACGGGACTGGGCACTGAGCCTCGCCGTGCTGCACGAGGGCAAGGTGGTCGGGCGGCAGGACGTGATGGCGAAGGACTTCGCCGTGACCGGTGAGGTCAGCACCGGTTCGTGGCTGGGTCTGGCCCATCAGGGCCGGGGCATCGGCACCGAGATGCGGGCCGCCGCCCTGCACCTCGCCTTCGCCGGACTCGGGGCCCGGACCGCGGTCTCGGCCGCCATGACCGACAACCCGCGCTCGCTGGGTGTCTCACGCCGGCTCGGCTATCTGCCGGACGGACTGGAGGTCGCCGCGGTGCGGGGTGCGCCCGTCACTCTGCAGCGGCTGCGGCTGGACCGTGCCCGCTGGGAGGAGTACCGGGCCGTCGAGGTGACGGTCGAGGGGCTCGACGGCTGCCGTGAGGAGTTCGGGTCGTGACTTTGACGGTGCATACGTTCATATACGACGAGGACTGTCAGTCGCATCTCCTCGACGACCCCGAGGACGGCAGCAACATGGCCGGGACCGAGGTCTGCCGGACCACGCTGTGGGGGTCACAGGCCGCACGGGCGCTCGGCGCCCGGTTCTTCCCCGAGCTGGCCACCGGCAATCTGCACGTGGAGCCGGAGGACATCGACGACTTCCTCGAAGAGTGCGAGCTGCTGCACCGCAACGCCGCAACGCTCGCCGGAGGCGGCGACGACCGGCGGGACTACGTGGTGGCCCGGCTGGCCAACATCACCGCAGCCGCCCTGCGGGCCCGAGCCGTGGGCGGCGGGGTCCTCGTCTGGTGAGCGGCCCCGGGGCACCCTCGAATATTCGATTAGGTTAGGCTCACCTTCCTTCGGATATACCGGCGGCCGGTTCCCGGCTTCGCTTCCGGTTCCTGGGAGGAGCCCCCGCATGACGACGTCCGTCGCACCCCCCATCACCCCTTTCCGGTTCTTCGGCCTGACCGTCCTGCGGACCCGGCGACTCGGACCCTCCATGCTCCGGGTCACCTTCGGCGGCCCGGGACTCGACGGCTTCGCCGCCGGAGGACGAGACCAGAGCCTGTCGCTGTTCCTGCCGCACCCCGGCCAGCCGGAACCAGTCGTTCCGGTCGATGAGGACGGGAATTGGTTCGCCGCCTGGCGCGCCCTTCCGGACGACGTACGGGCCGTCATGCGCTCGTACACCGTGCGCACCCAGCGCCGCACACCCGACGGGGCGACCGAGATCGACATCGACTTCGCGCTCCACGAGGACGGCGGGCCTGCCTGTCGCTGGGCCGCCGCCGCCTCCCCCGGCGATCCACTCAAGGCGCTGGGCCCGGCCGTCGAGGACAACACCGCCGTCCGCTTCCGCCCTCCGCAGGACACCGACTGGGTACTGATCTGGGCCGACGAGACCGCGCTGCCCGCCGCATCCGCCGCCCTGGAGTGGCTGCCGGCCGGCATGGAGGCCCAGGTCTGGCTGGAGGTCCAGCACACCGAGGACCGCCAGGCCCTCAACACCGCGGCCAAGGCCCGGATCACCTGGCTCGTACGGGACGAAGGCGCACCCGCCGGCCTGGAGGCCGTCCAGGCGGCCGAGTTGCCCGAGGGGACGCCGTACGTCTGGATCGCGGGCGAGTCGTCACAGGTGCGGGCACTGCGCCGCCACCTCGTGCAGGAACGCCGATTCGACCGCAGGCGCGTGACGTTCGTCGGGTACTGGCGTCGCGGGATGAGCGAGGAGCAGCTGCGCGAGGCGGCGACCGCCGAGGACGCGTAGCCGGAAGGCGGCGGGTGCGAGCCGCGCGCCGCACACCCGGAACTCCCGCCCACAGGCCAAAAGCAGCCACCCCGTACGCGCAAATCGGTCAATCTCTACGTCCCCCGGGGGCGAGGAACAACCCGATGTTGAAGTTAGGTTAGGCTAACCTCACTTCAACATCGGGCCCTCGCCCCCCTCTTTCTGCCCTGAGGGCCGATGAAGTTTCCCCGCATCCGGGAGGACCCCTTTCATGCGTTCGCACCTGCTCAACGACACGACCGCGGAGCATTACCGGCGCTCCGTGACCGCAGGAGTCGAACGGGTCGCAGCCAAACTCGCCGCCACAGACCGGCCGTTCACCGGAGTCTCCGTCGACGAGCTCACTCCCGTCGTCGACGCGATCGATCTGGACCGGCCACTGGGCGACGCGTCCGCCGCCCTCGACGAGCTCGACCGCGTCTACCTCCGTGACGCCGTCTACTTCCACCACCCCCGCTACCTGGGCCACCTCAACTGCCCGGTCGTCATCCCCGCCGTCCTCGGCGAAGCCGTTCTCTCGGCCGTCAACTCCTCCCTGGACACCTGGGACCAGAGCGCGGGCGGCACCCTCATCGAGCGTCGGCTGATCGACTGGACCGCGGCCCGGATCGGCCTGGGACCGGCCGCGGACGGCGTCTTCACCAGCGGCGGTACGCAGTCCAATCTGCAGGCCCTGCTGCTCGCCCGGGAGGAGGCCAAGACGTCGCCGCACCACTTCACCCGGCTGCGCATCTTCACCTCCGAATGCAGCCACTTCAGCGTGCAGAAGTCGGCGAAACTCCTCGGTCTCGGCCCGGACTCGGTCATCCCCGTCCCCGTCGACAACAACAAGCGCATGCAGACCGTGGCGCTGGCCCACGCGCTGGAGCAGTGCGTCGCCGAAGGTGCCGTCCCGATGGCCGTCGTCGCCACCGCGGGCACCACCGACTTCGGCTCCATCGACCCGCTGCCCGAAATCGCCGCGCTCTGCGAGCAGTTCTCCACCTGGATGCATGTCGACGCCGCCTACGGCTGCGGGCTGCTGGCCTCCCGTGAGCGCCGCCATCTCCTCGACGGGATCGAGCGCGCCGACTCGGTCACCGTGGACTACCACAAGTCCTTCTTCCAACCGGTGAGTTCGTCCGCCCTGCTGCTCCGCGACCGGGCCACGCTGCGCCATGCCACTTACCACGCCGAATACCTCAACCCGCAGCGAATGGCCGCCGAACGCATCCCCAACCAGGTGGACAAGTCGCTGCAGACCACCCGCAGGTTCGACGCCCTGAAACTGTGGATGACGCTGCGCGTCATGGGTGCCGACGGCATCGGTGAACTCTTCGACGAGGTCTGCGACCTGGCCGCCGAGGGCTGGCGGCTGCTCGCCGCCGACCCGCGCTTCGACGTCGTCGTCGAGCCCCAGCTGTCCACGCTGGTGTTCCGCTACATCCCGGCCGGCATCACCGCGCCCGCCGAGATCGACCGGGCCAATCTCCACGCCCGCAGGGCACTCTTCGCCTCCGGCGAGGCCGTCGTCGCCGGCACGAAGGTCGGCGGCCGCCAGTACCTGAAGTTCACCCTGCTCAACCCCGAAACGACCGCGCAGGACATCTCCGCGGTACTCGACCTGATCTCCGGCCACGCCGAGCAGTACCTGGGAGACTCCCTTGACCGCGCTTCCTGAACCCCATGACTTCATCGGCATCGGGCTCGGCCCGTTCAACCTCGGGCTCGCCTGTCTGACCGAGCCGATCGACGAACTGAACGGGGTGTTCCTGGAGTCCAAGCCGGACTTCGAATGGCACGCCGGGATGTTCCTCGAAGGGGCCCACCTCCAGACACCGTTCATGTCGGACCTGGTCACGATGGCCGACCCGACCTCGCCGTACTCCTTCCTGAACTATCTGAAGGAACGCGGGCGGCTGTACTCCTTCTACATCCGGGAGAACTTCTACCCCCTGCGGACCGAGTACAACGACTACTGCCGCTGGGCCGCCGCCAAACTGAACAGCATCCGGTTCAACGAGACCGTCGAGTCGCTCACGTACGACGAGGGCACCGCGCTCTACACCGTCCGCACCGCCACCGGCAGCGCCTTCCGGGCCCCACGGCTCGTGCTCGGCACCGGCACTCCCCCGTACATCCCGGACGCCTGCCAGGACCTGGGCGGCGACTATCTGCACAACTCCCGCTACCTGGAAGGGAAAGCGGCACTCCAGGCGAAGAAGTCCATCACCCTCGTCGGCAGTGGGCAGAGCGCGGCCGAGATCTACTACGACCTGCTCTCCGAGATCGATGTGCACGGCTACCGGCTGAACTGGGTGACGCGCTCGCCGCGGTTCTTCCCGCTGGAGTACACCAAGCTGACGCTGGAGATGACCTCCCCGGAGTACGTCGACTACTTCCACGCACTGCCCGAGGAGACCCGCTACCGGCTGGAGTCCGGGCAGAAGGGCCTCTTCAAGGGCATCGACGGAGAGCTGATCGACGCGATCTTCGATCTGCTCTACCAGAAGAACCTGCCCGGCCCCGTCCCGACCCGACTCCTCACCAACTCCTCCCTGGACAGGGCGAGTTATGAGGAGAGCAGCGGCATGTACACGCTGGGGCTGCACCAGGAGGAGCAGGGCAAGGACTACACCCTCACCACCGAGGGCCTGATCCTCGCCACCGGCTACCGCTACCGCCCGCCCGCGTTCCTCGATGACATCCACGACCGGCTGCGCCGGGACGGCCACGGCCGCTTCGACGTGGCCCGCAACTACTCCATCGACACCACCGGGCACGGCGTCTTCCTGCAGAACGCGGGCACGCACACCCACTCGATCACCTCACCCGACCTGGGCATGGGTGCCTACCGCAACGCGTACATCATCGGCGAACTGCTCGGCCGTGAGTACTACCCGGTCGAGAAGTCCGTAGCCTTCCAGGAGTTCGCCGTATGAGCACTGCCCTCGGTACGTTCACCGTCCGCGCCCTCGACCCTCTCGCCGACGCCCAACTGGTGCACGGCTGGATCACCCACCCCAAGGCCTCCTTCTGGCTGATGGGCGACGCGAAACTCCAGGACGTCGAGCGGGAGTACATGGCGATCGCCGCCCACCCGCACCACGACGCGTTCATAGGACTGCACAACGGGGAGCCCGCCTTCCTGATGGAGCGGTACGACCCCACCGAGGTCGAGCTCAAGGGGCTGTACGACGCCGAGCCCGGCGACATCGGGATGCACTTCCTGGTCGCCCCGACCGGCACCCCGCTGCACGGCTTCACGCTCGGCGTGATAACGGCCGTGATGGAGGCGATGTTCGCCGACCCGTCCGTACACCGGGTCGTCGTCGAACCCGACGTACGCAACAGCGCGGTGCACGCCCTCAACAAGGCGGTCGGCTTCGAAGTGCTGGGCGAGATAGCCAAGCCGGAGAAGGACGCCCTGCTCAGCGCCTGCACACGGGAACAGTTCGCCGCAGCGACCGGGGGTGGCGTCTGATGTCCCCCGTCATCGGCAGCGTCGCCCATCTCACCCCTGAGCGCTGGGCCACCGCCAACCGGCTGCTGATCCGCAAGGCGCTCGCCGAGTTCAGCCACGAGCGGCTGCTGACCCCAGCGCCACTCGGCGACAACCGCTACTCGGTGCGCAGCGACGACGCGGCGACCGAGTACCGCTTCACCGCACGGATCTACGCCCTCGACCACTGGCAGGTCGAGGCCGACTCGATCACCCGCCACCGACACGGCTCCGAACTGGCACTGGACGCGGCCGAGTTCTTCGTCGAGCTGCGCTCCACGCTCGGCCTCTCGGCGGAGATCCTCCCGGTCTACCTGGAGGAGATCTCCTCCACCCTGGCCGGCACCGCGTACAAGCTGACCAAGCCGCCCGTCACCTCCGCCGAGCTGGTCCGTGCCGGGTTCCAGGCGATCGAGACCGGCATGACCGAGGGCCACCCCTGCTTCGTCGCCAACAACGGGCGGCTCGGCTTCGGCGTGGACGAGTACCGGGTGTACGCCCCCGAGGCGGCAGCAGAGATCCGTCTGGTGTGGCTCGCCGCCCGCCGCGACCGCGCCACCTTCACCGCGGGCACCGGCCTCGACTACGGGACGCTGATCGCGGGCGAGCTGGGCGAGGAGACCCTCACCCGGTTCCGGGCCACGATGACCGGCCTCGGGCTCGAACTCGACGACTACCTGCTGATCCCCGTCCACCCCTGGCAGTGGTGGAACAAGCTGGCCGTCACCTTCGCCGGGGAGCTCGCACAGCAGTATCTGGTCTGCCTGGGCGAAGGCGACGACGCGTACCTGGCACAGCAGTCCATCCGCACCTTCTTCAACACCAGCAACCCGGACCGCCACTACGTCAAAACGGCGCTGTCCGTCCTCAACATGGGCTTCATGCGCGGGCTCTCCGCCGCGTACATGGAGGCCACTCCCGCGATCAACGACTGGCTGGCCGAGCTGATCGAGCGCGACGAGCTGCTGTGCGAGGCCCGTTTCTCGATCATCCGGGAACGGGCGGCCATCGGCTACCACCACCGGACGTACGAGGCGGCCACCGCCAAGGGCTCCCCGTACCTGAAAATGCTCGCCGCGCTGTGGCGGGAGAGCCCGGTCCCCGGCCTGGCCCCCGGCGAGCAGGTCGCGACCATGGCCTCGCTGCTCCACACCGACCACGAGGGCAACTCCGTCGCCGGTGCGCTGATCGCCGAGTCGGGGCTGGACCCCGCGGTGTGGCTGCGCCACTACCTGGACGCGTACCTGGTGCCGGTGCTGCACAGCTTCTACGCGTACGACCTGGTGTTCATGCCGCACGGCGAGAACGTCATCCTGGTCGTCGAGGACGGGGTCGTACGGCGCACGGTGTTCAAGGACATCGCCGAGGAGATCGCGGTCATGGACCCGGACGCGGTGCTGCCGCCGAAGGTCGAGCGGATCCGCGCCGAGGTTCCCGAGGACATGAAACTGCTCTCGGTCCTCACCGATGTCTTCGACTGCTTCCTGCGCTTCCTGGGCGCGGGGCTGGCGAGCGAGGGCGTACTCGACGAGGAGACGTTCTGGCGGACGGTCGCCCGATGCGTGACCGGCTACCAGGAGTCGGTGCCGTATCTCGCCGAGAAGTTCGAGCAGTACGACATGTTCACGGACGAGTTCGCGCTGTCCTGCCTGAACCGGCTGCAGCTGCGGAACAACAAGCAGATGGTCGATCTGACCGATCCGTCGGGGGCACTGCAGCTGATCGGCACGTTGAAGAACCCGATCGCCGGACAGGCGTGAAACCGGGCCCGTCCGGCGACTGAGGACATCTGCCGAGCCCGTCCGGCGACCGGGAACACAACGGTCGCCGGACGGCCCCGGTCACCTCACCGGTCGGCCCAGGGAACCTGCGGCGCCCGGTAGTAGTTGACGCCGAGCGCCGAGAGCCTCGGCCCCTGCGCGCCCAGCCGCACCTTGTACGCGTCCCAGTCGTGCGTGGACGCGGGCGACCATCCCAGCTCCGCCACCCCGGGCAGCCTGGGGAACGCCATCTGTTCGATCTCGTCGCTGTTGGTCAGGGTCTCCGACCAGAGCGGCGCCTCGACGCCGAGGATCGAACCCTCCGGTGCACCGTCCAGGTACGTCGCCGGGTTCCAGTCGTACGAGCGCTGGACGGAGACGTAACCGGCCCAGGCCAGGCCCAGCTTGGTGTCCTTGTCGTACTTCATGTCGAGGTAGCTCCGGTCGGCCGGGGACAGCACCAGCTTCGTGCCGTTCACGGCGGCGTCCGCCACCTGCTTGCGCTCGGCCGCGCCCGTCTGGTCGTAACCCCAGTACTGGGCGACCGCGCCCTTCACCGGCGTGCCCCCGGTCAGCTGGTGCCAGCCGACCACGGTCTTGCCGTACTTGCCGACGATGGCCTGTGCCTTGTCCATGAAGGCCACATAGTCCTCGTGGCTGGTGGAGTGCGCCTCGTCACCGCCGATGTGGAGGTACTTGCCGGGTGTGAGCGCGGCCAGCTCACGGACCACGTCGTCCACGAAGTCGTACGTGATGGCCTTCGGGACGCAGAGCGAGCTGAAGCCGACACTGGTGCCGGTGTAGAGCGGCGGCGCGACGCCGTTGCAGTTCAGCTCCGCGTACGAGGCGAGTGCCGCGTTGGTGTGGCCGGGCAGGTCGATCTCCGGCACGACCTCCAGATAGCGGGAGGAGGCGTAGCGCACGATCTCCTTGTAGTCGCTCTTCGTGTAGTAGCCGCCGACTCCCCCGCCCACCTCCGTCTGCCCGCCGTACGTGGCGAGCCGCGGCCAGGAGTCGATGGCGATCCGCCAGCCCTGGTCGTCGGAGAGATGCAGATGGAGCTTGTTCATCTTGTAGAGGGCGAGCTGGTCGATGTAACGCTTGACCTCGGCGACGGAGAAGAAGTGCCGGGAGACGTCCAGCATCGCGCTCCGGTACGCATAGCGCGGCGCGTCCTTGACCGTGCCTCCCGCGACCTTCCACGGGCCCTTCTGGCGGCTGTTCTTCTCCACGTCGGCCGGGAGCAGCTGACGAAGCGTCTGGACGCCGTGGAAGAGCCCGGCCGGGCCGCGCGCAGTGATCGTGACGGAGCCGCGGCTCGACCTCAGGGTGTATCCCTCGGCACCGGACGCGCCGTCGTGGGAATCGAGCCGGAGCCGGATACCGTCGCCGCCGCGACCGGTGACCGGCAGGGCGTAGCCGGTGGACGGGCGCAGCACGCCCGCCAGATAGTCGCCGATCTTCCGGGCCTCGCGGGAGCCGTTCTCGACGCGGATCCTGGTGTCCGCGGTGATGGTGTACGGAGAGCCGCCGGGCTTCGCCTCGGCAGGGGCGGGCACTATCTGCCCGAGCGGACGGGGCGCGGCGGCAGTGGCCGGGCCGCTGCCGGCCTCCTGTCCTTCCGGCGCGGCGCCGACACTGGAGATACCGGCCGCTGTGACGAGCAGCAACGAGCCGAGAAGACGGGGAAGGGCGGTGCGCTGTGTCCTGTGCAGTCTCACAAGCCGGGTCCCTTTCGACGGGTTCACACCTGTGGATCTCCTGAGCAACCAACCATCACCATGCGTATCGCCTGTCCCACGCATGGTCAAGGTGTAGACCACTTCCCCCTTATGGGGCTGAGAGAATCTGCCCCATGGCGGAAATAATCCAGCGCGACGGAACGTGGACTTTCGACGGCGAGTCGGTGCGGATCGTGCCCGGCCGGGGGAAGGGTATTCATCCGCTCCGGCAGGAGCTGGGTGAGTGTGTGGTCCCGCTCCGGGCACTGGCGGGCATCGCCTTCGAACCGGATCGCAAGGGCGGCCGGCTTCGGCTGAGGCTGCGCGACGGCGCCTGTCCGGTCCTGCGCGCTGCGGACGGCAGGCTCAAGGACGCCTCGGATCCGTACCAGCTGACGGTGGAGAAGGACCGGAGTGGAGTAGCGGAGTACTTCGTCGGCGAGGTGCGCAGCGCCCTGCTGATCGAGCAGGTGCCCGCCGGGCCGGTGGACGGCTTCCTGTTGCCGGGGCCCGCGGTGCCGGTCGCCGGGGGCGGCGGGGACGGCACGGCCTCGTTCGACGGAGAGGTCATCCGCCTCACCTGGAACTGGAAGGCCAAGGAGGTCAAGAGCTCGGGCGGCCCGGTCGCATTCCCGGTGTCGGAGGTGACCGGGGTGCACTGGTTGCCCGCCATCGGTCTGGAGAACGGGCACCTGCGCTTCGTACGGGGCAGGGGCGGGGACATGGGCACGGCTCCGGCTCCGGCGGCCGAGTTCGATCCGTACTCGCTGGATCTGTGGGGGCTGTCCAAGAAGGAGTACACGGCGGTACTGGTCGCGGCGGCGGTACTGGTCCGGCTGCCGGGTGCGGCGGGGGCAGAGACAGCGGCCGCCGCCGAAATCGCTCGGCCCGCACAGATCCCCGCCCCGGCCGCACCCGCGGCGCCCGTCCCCGCACCGCCCGCCGACGATCACGATGTGCTGCTGCGCCGGCTGCGCGAGCTCGGCGAGCTGCATCGGGCAGGGATTCTCACCGACGACGAGTTCACCGCCGCAAAGCAGGCCGTCCTGAAGCGTCTCTGAGTGCGTCCCCATGCCCTCCCTGACCACCTCCAGGCCCGCCCGAGAGCGTGATCACACTCACTCCTGCCCGATATCGGGCAGAATTGTTGCGTAAGCGCTCCGTCCACCGCAATATCAACGAGTGCTCGAACGCCGCTCGTCGCATGACGACCTCATTGATCACCTGGTGCGCAGCACCGCGCTCCAGCGCGGTGAAGCCGCCCGGGTGGTTCTCGACGTGCTGGCGTACTTCGACGAGACGACCGACGACTTCGTCCGCCGCCGCCACCGCGAACTGCAGTCCGGCGGCCTGGTGAACACGGAGATCTTCGAGCGGATCGCGGCCGAGCTGCCGCATCGGGCGGTCGCGCCGCCGGAGCTCTCGCTCCGCCAGCTGCGCCGCATCGTCTACGGCTGAGCAACGGGCACCACAGGTACGTCGATGGAGGGGCAGAGACTTTATGTGCGGAATCGTCGGATATATCGGTAAGCGTGATGTGGCTCCGCTGCTGCTGGAAGGGCTGCAGCGGCTGGAGTACCGGGGTTACGACTCCGCGGGCATCGTCATCACCGGCAAGGCGTCGGCCGGGAAGCCCGCCGCCCTGAGGATGGTCAAGGCGAAGGGCCGGGTCCGCGAGCTCGAGGCCCGCGTTCCCAAGCGCTTCACCGGCACGACCGGTATCGCCCACACCCGCTGGGCCACCCACGGCGCCCCGAGCGACGAGAACGCGCACCCCCACCTGGACGCCGACAACAAGGTCGCCGTCGTCCACAACGGCATCATCGACAACGCCTCCGAGCTCCGTGCGAAGCTCGTCGCCGACGGTGTCGTCTTCCTCTCCGAGACCGACACCGAGGTGCTGGTCCACCTGATCGCCCGCGCCCAGGCGGACACCCTGGAGGAGAAGGTCCGCGAGGCGCTGCGGTCGGTCGAGGGCACGTACGGCATCGCCGTCATGCACGCCGACTTCAACGACCGCATCGTGGTCGCCCGCAACGGCTCCCCGGTCGTGCTCGGCATCGGCGAGAAGGAGATGTTCGTCGCCTCCGACGTCGCCGCGCTGGTGGCCCACACCCGCCAGGTCGTCACCCTCGACGACGGCGAGATGGCCACCCTCAAGGCCGACGACTTCCGTACGTACACGACGGAGGGCTCGTCCACGACGGCCACGCCGACCACCGTGGAGTGGGAAGCCGAGTCGTACGACATGGGCGGCCACGACACGTACATGCACAAGGAGATCTCCGAGCAGGCGGACGCCGTCGACCGGGTGCTCCGCGGCCGGATCGACGACCGTTTCTCCACCGTGCACCTCGGCGGCCTCAACCTGGACGCCCGCGAGGCGCGCGGGGTCCGCCGGATCAAGATCCTGGGCTGCGGGACCTCGTACCACGCGGGCCAGATCGGCGCGCAGCTGATCGAGGAGCTGGCCCGTATCCCCGCGGACGCCGAGCCCGCCTCCGAGTTCCGCTACCGCAACCCGGTCGTCGACCCGGACACCCTGTACGTCGCGGTCTCCCAGTCCGGTGAGACGTACGACGTGCTGGCCGCCGTCCAGGAGCTCAAGCGCAAGGGCGCCCGGGTGCTCGGCGTGGTCAACGTGGTGGGTTCGGCAATCGCCCGGGAGGCCGACGGCGGTACGTACGTCCACGCCGGCCCCGAGGTCTGTGTCGTCTCCACCAAGTGCTTCACGAACACGGTCGTCGCATTCGCACTGCTCGCCCTGCACCTCGGCCGGATCCGCGACCTGTCGGTCGCCGACGGCAAGCGGATCATCGAGGGCCTGCGCAGGCTGCCCGCCCAGATCACCGAGATCCTCGAGAACGAGGACGAGATCAAGAAGCTGGCCGCGGAGTATGCGGACGCCAAGTCGATGATGTTCATCGGCCGGGTGCGCGGCTACCCCGTCGCCCGTGAGGCCTCGCTGAAGCTCAAGGAGGTCTCGTACATCCACGCGGAGGCGTACCCCGCCTCCGAGCTGAAGCACGGGCCGCTGGCGCTGATCGAGCCCTCGATGCCGACGGTCGCGATCGTGCCGGACGACGATCTGCTGGAGAAGAACCGCGCCGCGATGGAGGAGATCAAGGCCCGCAGCGGCCGCATCCTCGCCGTCGCGCACCAGGTGCAGGAGAAGGCCGACCACACCATCGTCGTACCGAAGAACGAGAACGAGCTGGACCCGATCCTGATGGGCATCCCGCTCCAGCTCTTCGCGTACCACACGGCGCTGGCCATGGGCCGTGACATCGACAAGCCGCGCAACCTGGCGAAGTCCGTCACCGTCGAGTAGGCATCCCTGCACGGGCTGTGCCCGGAGCAGAGCGGCCCCGTACCCACCGCCACCGCGGGTACGGGGCCGCTCCCATCGGGGCCGGTGCCTCTTCCCCTTGCCGCACCGGCCCGGTCGCTGCCTCAGCCGGTGGCCGTCACCCCTCGGCCGGCAGCACGCCCCGGCAGCGCCGTGGGCCAGTTGGCCAGCGCCGCCGTCGCCCCGTACCAGGCGGCGAGACCGGACACCGCGGCGAGCCAGCCGCCCGCCTTGGCCAGACTCCCGCTGTCCGCGAACTGCCCGACGCCCAGGAGCAGAAGCGCCAGGAACAGCAGTGCGTATGTCCCCTGGGCGAGCAGACCGCCACCGGCCGCGCCGAAGGTCAGGCTGAGCGCGAACAGGGCCCAGAGCAGCAGGAACAGCCCTGCCGCATGGCTGGAGACATGCGCGCCGGCGCCGGTGCCCCAGGTGAACCAGAAGGCACCGAGCCCGGCGAAGGCCGTGCCGGTGAAGCCGCTTCCCGCGCGGAACTCCAGGAGCCCGGCGACGAACAGGGCGATACCGCCGACATACAGCGCGAGCGAGACGGCGTCGGCCGCCGTCACACCGTCCACAACTCCGGTGTGACCGATACCGAACGCCAACAGGGTGAGTCCCAGGGCGAGATGGCCGAGGGTAGAGGTGCTGGTGCTTCCCGCAGAGACGTCATTGTCCACGGCGGGCTCCCTTCACATGCAGTGGTCCTGCTTCCCAGTGACCCTTATGTACCCTTCACAAGCACACAATCCACCTCTACGCATCGGTAGATTGCCGGTTTCCACAGGCGAGTTGACGCCATGTCGACTGCGAGGTCCGGAACCGGTGACGGGGGTGACGGCAGGGGCGTCCGGGACGGGGGACGCTCAGGGAATGACGACGACCGGGCGCTGTGCGCGCCGCGCGAGGCGCCCCGCCACCGAGCCGAAGATGCGGCCGACGATGCCGTGCGTGGAGCCGACGACGATGGCGTCGGCCGAGTACTCCCGGCCGACCTCCTCCAGCTCGTGGCAGATGTCCCCGCCGCGCTCGACGAGCACCCAGGGAACCTCGGAGAGGTAGTCCGCGCAGGCGAGCTCCAGGCCGAGCACCTCGGTGCGGTGGTCGGGCACATCGACGAAGACGGGCGGCTCGCAGCCTGCCCAGACCGTGGTCGGCAGCCGATTGGCGACATGGACGATGATCAGGCCGGAACCTGATCTTCGGGCCATGCCGATGGCGTATGCGAGGGCGCGCTCACTGGAAGTCGAGCCGTCGAAGCCGACCACGACCCCATGCCGGAAGGCGGGGTCGCAGGAATGACGTGTTTCTTCGACCGCCTGCGGGTCCGACATGGGGTCGGCTACCTGCTTGCGGTCGGCGGGTTCGGGGATTTCGTGACCGGCCATCGGTGTCTCGGCGAAGAGAGTCCTCGTGAGGAGAGCGACTTGGGGAAGGTGCGTCAACGGGCGGTGTTGCGGTGTCCGGGAATCATCTTCCCAACCCCTTACCCCCAAGGGTACGGCGCCACTCCTCCACTGCCCAGACCCGCGCAAAGCGCGTGCGACGTTTCACGGAGCATGCCCGAGGCGGACCCGTATGGCAATGCCGGTTGCGCTGTACATCGACGTCGGCGGGCCGGAACGACTCCCCTCGGTGACGGGGCGGGACCCTGTCCGTCACCGACTCCACGGCGCACCGGGACCACCGCGCCCCCGGTGCGGATCACCACTCCGTCGCCGAGCGCCGGGCCGGCGGTCCACTCCCAGGAGTCACACCGTGCCGGCCCCGGCACGTCCGCCCCGTGCGGAGCTCTCCGCCCGGCCGCGGACCGATATCGGCCCGCCGGTCGGGATCCCGCTGCCCGCCGGCGCCGCCGCTCATTCCGTACGATCGGCCGCCCGACCTGCCGACGGGGCGCAAGGAAGCGGCCGCCCATCAGGGTTGTGCGCCGGTCGACTGACCGAATCACGTATGCACAACCGTCTATTTTCAGCCAACTTCACACCCCTGTCACTTCCTTGCCGAATTGGCCGATCAACCCCCTTGCCACCAGGCAGGAAGAGACCGCGCGGTACGCTTCCACCCGATGGGGACGGGCCATCAACGCGAGGCGCACTTCCCTGCACGGCCGCTGGATGAAACCCTTCGTGATCGAATGCTTCCCGCCAAGTTGCCTTGTCGACATAACGCCGGTTGGTGAACTTGTCACGCCGGCACCACGGGACGCAGTAGATTCGATCTTGAGTATCGAAGACGGGGACTCATGCAGGACCGAGGGGAAAAGTGCAGGAGCGACAGGCCCGTAAGGACCAGGAAGACGCGAACACCGAGGGGGGCTTAGCGTCATGAGCCAGGACTCCGCCGCCGCAACGGAGGCTGTACGGAAGCTCAGTGGACGACGACGACGGGAAGTCGTCGCCGTACTGCTGTTCAGCGGCGGCCCCATCTTCGAGAGCTCGATCCCGCTCTCAGTGTTCGGAATCGACCGCCAGGACGCGGGAGTTCCGCGCTACCGACTCCTCGTCTGCGGCGGGGAAGAGGGGCCGCTGCGGACCACCGGGGGACTCGAACTGACCGCGCCCTACGGGCTGGAGGCGATCAGCAGGGCAGGCACCGTCGTGGTGCCCGCCTGGCGTTCGATCACCTCGCCGCCGCCCGCGGAGGCGCTGGACGCGCTGCGCCGCGCCCACGAGGAAGGAGCCCGCATCGTCGGGCTGTGCACCGGCGCGTTCGTGCTCGCCGCCGCCGGTCTGCTGGACGGCCGCCCGGCGACCACGCACTGGATGTACGCACCGACGCTGGCCAAGCGCTATCCGTCGGTGCATGTCGATCCGCGTGAGCTCTTCGTCGACGACGGCGATGTGCTCACCTCCGCCGGGACAGCGGCCGGGATCGATCTCTGTCTGCACATCGTCCGCACGGACCACGGCACGGAAGCCGCCGGGGCACTGGCCCGCCGGCTCGTCGTGCCGCCGCGGCGCAGCGGCGGTCAGGAGCGCTACCTCGACAGGTCTTTACCTGAGGAGATCGGCTCCGACCCGCTCGCCGAGGTCGTGGCCTGGGCGCTGGAGCATCTCCACGAGCAGTTCGACGTGGAGACGCTGGCCGCGCGCGCCTACATGAGCAGGCGGACCTTTGACCGGAGATTCCGCTCGCTCACCGGCAGCGCACCGCTCCAGTGGCTGATCACCCAGCGAGTGCTGCAGGCGCAGCGGCTGCTGGAGACGTCCGAGTACTCGGTCGACGAGGTCGCGGGCCGCTGCGGCTTCCGCTCGCCGGTCGCGCTGCGCGGACACTTCCGGCGCCAGCTGGGCTCCTCCCCCGCCGCATACCGGGCCGCATACCGGGCCCGCCGCCCGCAGAGCGGTGGCGCGGAGGCCCTCACCCCGGCGATCGAGCCGATCGTGCCCGCACAGGGCACCTCGGCGGGCCGGCGTGCCACGGCTGCGGCCACCCCACCGGGTCCGCATGCCGTCACGTCGGCGACGGTCGGGGCGGGGCAGCCGGAGCACGGGAAACCGGGCCCCGACGCGTACTCCACCGGACGCCCGACCCTGCCGGGTCAACGGAGTGCCCCGTAGGGTGGGGCCATGAACGATCGCATGGTGTGGATCGACTGCGAGATGACCGGGCTCTCGTTGACGGAAGACGCACTCATCGAGGTGGCCGCACTGGTCACCGACTCGGAGCTGAACGTGCTCGGCGAAGGGGTGGACATCGTGATCCGCCCGCCGGACGCGGCCCTGGAGACGATGCCCGAGGTGGTGCGCCAGATGCACACCGCCTCGGGTCTCCTCGACGAGCTGGCCCAGGGCACCACCCTGGCCGACGCCGAGGCCCAGGTGCTGGCGTACGTCCGCGAGCATGTGAAGGAGCCCGGCAAGGCCCCGCTCTGCGGGAACTCGGTCTCCACCGACCGCGGCTTCCTGGCGCGGGACATGTCGGCCCTGGAGGGCTACCTCCACTACCGGATCGTCGATGTGTCCTCGATCAAGGAGCTGGCGCGCCGCTGGTACCCGAGGGCGTACTTCAACAGTCCGGAAAAGAACGGCAACCACCGGGCGCTCGCGGATATCCGTGACTCCATCACGGAGCTGCGCTACTACCGCGAGGCGGTCTTCGTGCCGCAGCCCGGACCGGACTCGGAGCGCGCCAAGGCCATCGCGGCACGTGTCGCGCCGCCCACGCCGTAGGACGTTGCGAAGCCGCTGGTCATGGGCCTTTCGGGGGCCGGGATCAGCGGCGGAACAACTGGGGCGCGAGCACCCTCTCGGACCCTGTACACTTTTTCTCGGCCGGTCGGAAAAAAGACCGGGCATGGTGGGTATAGCTCAGATGGTAGAGCACCTGGTTGTGGTCCAGGATGTCGCGGGTTCGAGTCCCGTTACTCACCCTGAAGGGAAGGGCCCCGGTCAATGACCGGGGCCCTTCTCATGCCTGAGCCACCCTCACCGGCGGCTGTGTGACGGTCGTCACGATGAGTCGCGGACGATCAGTTCCGTGGGGAGCACGATCTGCGGACGCTCCTGGTTCTCGCCCGCGATCTCCTGGAGCAGTACGCGGGCCATCGTGCGGCCCATCTCCTCGATCGGCTGGCGCACGCTGGTGAGCGCCGGGTCCATGTGACGGGCCACGGCCGAGTCGTCGAAGCCGATGAGAGCCACATCGTCCGGGATGCGCCGGCCGGCCTCGCGCAGCACCTGGCGGGCCCCTGCGGCCATGACGTCGGAGGCGGCGAAGACCGCGTCGACGTCGGGGCGGCGGGCAAGCAGGTCGCGCATGGCCTGTGCGCCGCCTTCCTCGGTGAAGTCGGCGGGGGCGATCAGCTGCTCGTCCGGTCCGAGACCGGCCGCGGAGACCGCCTTGCGGTAGCCGTCGAGGCGGCGCCTGGCACCGTAGACATCGAGGCGCCCGGTGATCGTGGCGATGGAACGGCGGCCCCGGGAGATCAGATGATCGACGGCTGCGCGGGCGCCCTCGAAATTGTCGGAGTCGACCGAGGCGAGCGGTTCCGAGGCGGATCTGCGGCCGCTCATCACGGCCGGCATACCGAGCTGCTCCAACAGGTCCGGGAGCGGGTCGTCGGCGTGGACGGAGACCAGCAGCACGCCGTCGACGCGGTGCGCGGTCAGATACTGGGCCAGCCTCCGGCGCTCGCGGTCGCTGCCGACGAGGGTGAGCAGCAGCTGCATGTCGGTGTCTGCGAGCGCCGCGCCGACACCGCGGACGATGTCGGAGAAGTACGGCTCGGCGAAGAAGCGCGTCTCCGGCTCCGGCACGACGAGGGCGATGGCGTCGGTACGGTTCCCGGCGAGCGCGCGGGCCGCGCGATTGGGCACGTACCCCAGTTCGGCGACGGCCGCCTCCACCGCCTCGCGGGTGTGCGCGCTGACCCGTGGGGAGCCGTTGATGACCCGCGAGGCCGTGCCGCGCCCCACCCCCGCCCGTGCCGCGACCTCTTCGAGCGTGGGCCGCCCGCCGCTCCGTACTCGCGCTGCCGTCATGGCTGCCTCCCGTTCGCGGTCAATTTCTCACAGTCGGATATCCGAACCAAGTCCTGGTGCCGGATCCCTTGACACTCGTCCGGGCCCGGCGGCCTCTCCGCACCATCAGAAATGGGAGCGCTCCCATAATACGGGGGTACCGAGCCGGGTTCCCCGGCCCCCGAAAGCGGGCGGAAATGACGGAGACCCGGCACGGGCTGCCGGGTCTCGGGAGGGGTGTGCGGGTCGGTCGGCCGGTCGGGGTCAGGCGAGGTCGGTGACCGGGGGCAGTGCGTGACGGCGGATGACGTCGGCGTACCAGCGGGCGCTCGCCTTGGGGATGCGGCGCTGGGTGGCGTAGTCGACGTAGACGGCACCGAAGCGCTTGGAGTACCCGTATGCCCACTCGAAGTTGTCCATCAGGGACCAGAGGAAGTAGCCGCGTACGTCCGCGCCGTCCGCCACGGCCCGCTGTACGGCGTCGAGGTGGCCGCGCAGGTACTCGATCCGCTCGGGGTCCTCCACCAGGCCCTCGGGCGAGACGTAGTCGTCGAAGGCCGCGCCGTTCTCGGTGACCATCAGCGGCAGGCCGGGGTGGTCCCGGGCGACGTCCATGAGCAGGTTGTACAGCCCGTCGGGGTCGATCGCCCAGTTCATCGCGGTGCGCTTCTTGCCCTCGGAGAGGTGGAAGGCGACGTGCTCTGAGCCGGGCCACGGGGAGTGGTCGCTGTTGCCGTGACCGTCGTTGCGCGAGTCGCCGGAGCCGCTGGCGGGCGTGGAGACCAGCGTCGGTGTGTAGTAGTTGACGCCCAGGACGTCGATCGGGCGGGAGATGGCGGCCAGGTCGCCGTCGTGGACCAGCTTCGACCAGTCCACCAGGCGCGAGGTGTCTGCGATCAGGTCCTCGGGGTACGCGCCGTGCAGCATCGGACCGGTGAAGACCCGGTTGCCCACCGCGTCGATCCGGCGGGCGGCGTCCGCGTCGGCCGCGCTGTCGGTCAGCGCGCGGACCTGGTGGAGGTTGAGGGTGACCGAGGTCTGCGCGGTAGCGGGGAGTTGGTTGCGCAGGACCTCGATCGCCCGGCCGTGGGCGAGGTTGAGATGGTGGGCCGCGCGCAGGGCTGAGGCCGGCTCGGTGCGGCCGGGGGCGTGCACGCCGGAGCCGTAACCGAGGAAGGCCGAGCACCACGGCTCGTTGAAGGTGGTCCAGGTGCCGACGCGGTCGCCGAGGGCGCCGGCCACGATGGCGGCGTAGTCGGCGAAGCGCTCGGCGGTCACCCGCTGGGGCCAGCCGCCGGCGTCCTCCAGATCCTGGGGCAGGTCCCAGTGGTAGAGGGTGGCGACGGGTGCGATGCCCGCTTCGAGGAGCTCGTCGACGAGCTTGCGGTAGAAGTCCAGCCCGCGTTCGACGGCGGGGCCGCGGCCGGTGGGCTGCACCCGGGACCAGGAGACGGAGAATCGGTAGGCCTTCAGGCCGAGCTGCTTCATCAGCGCCACGTCGTCGCGGTAGCGGTGGTAGTGGTCGGCGGCGATGTCTCCGGTGTCACCGTTGCGGACCTTGCCCGGAGTGCGGCTGAAGGTGTCCCAGATGGAAGGGGTGCGGCCGTCCTCGGCGGCGCCGCCCTCGACCTGGTAGGCGGCGGTGGCCGCACCCCAGACGAAACCGGTCGGAAAGTCCGCTGCCTCGGGCGCCTGCTTCGGGGCGATGTCGGGTCGTACAGCAGTCATGCGGGAGCGCTCCCAGGGGTGGACGAACAGGGGCAGGTAAGGGGTGTAGCTGCGGGGGCCCGTACAGCCTGCGGTCAGGGAACAGGCGGTACGGGGAGTCCGGGAGGAGCGGGTGACGCGGTGTCACCCCTTGACGGCGCCGGACATGATCCCTCCGACGATCTGCTTGCCGAAGATCACGAAGACCACGAGCAGCGGCAGCGTGCTGATCAGCGCGCCCGCCATCACGATGCTCTGGTCGGGGACGTAGGAGGCGCTCAGCTGGCCGAGGGCCACCTGGAGCGTGGGGTTCTCCTGGTTCAGGGCGAGGTACGGCCAGAAGAAGTCGTTCCACGCCTGGACGAAGGTGAGCATGCCGAGCACCATCATGGCCGGGCGGGCCACGGGGAGCACGATGCTCCGCACGATGCGGATGTTGTTCGCGCCGTCGACCCTGGCGGCCTCGATGAGTTCGTAGGGCAGCGCCTCGCTCAGGTACTGCCGCATGAAGAACACCCCGAACGCGCTCACCAGCGTCGGGAAGATCACCGACTCCAGCTTTCCGCCCCAGCCGATGTCGGACATCATCATGAACAGCGGTACGACGCTGAGTTGCGGCGGGATCGTGAGCGTGGCGATGACCGCTGTCATCAGCGCTCCGCGGCCCCTGAAGCGCATCTTGGCGAAGGCGTAGCCGGCCAGCGTGCAGAAGAAGAGCGTCGCCGCGGTGATACTGGCGGACACGATGAGCGTGTTCCAGATGGCCTTGCCGAGGTGGGCCTGTTCCCAGGCCGCTTCGAGGTTGTTGAACAGGTTGCCGCCGGGGATGAACGGCGGGGTGGTGTCCAGCACCTCATTCTGAGTACGGGACGCGGCGACGAGTGTCCAGTACAGCGGGAAGAGGGAGCCGATGCCGACGACGGCGAGGGCGAAGTAGGCGAAGGGGCCGGCGTGGTGCTGGCGGCCCGCGCCGGGCTTGAAGCGGCGGCGGCCCGGGGCTTCGCTGCGGGCGGCGGCCTTGGGGACGCGGCGATCCGGAGCGGTGATGGGGCTGGTTGTGGTCATGGGTATCGCTCCCGGTCAGGCCGCGGTCTTGCGCATGAAGCGGCCGATGAGCCAGTTGATCGCGGCAATGAGCAGCAGCAGGGCGAGCATGGCCCAGGCGACTGCGGCGGCCGGACCGAGATGCCCGAGATTCCAGCCGTAGTTGTAGAGGTAGATGCTGAGCGTCTCGTACTGGTTCTCGCTGCCGCCCTGCGCTCCGAGGGTGCCGCCTTCCAGCAGCAGAGGTTCACCGAACAGCTGCATGGAGCCGATGGTCGAGATCACGATCGTGAAGAGGATCGTCGGCCGCAGCGCGGGAATCGTCACATTGCGGAACTGCTGCCAGCGCGAGGCTCCGTCGAGCGAGGCGGCCTCGTACAGATCGGACGGGACGGCCTGCATCGCGGCCAGGTAGATCAGGGTGTTGTAGCCCGTCCAACGCCAGATCACGATGATCGAAATGGCGATCTTCGACGACCAGTGGCCGTTGGCCCAATTGGTGTCGCCGAGACCGATGAAGTCCAGGGCCCAGTTCAGCAGGCCGCCGTCGGCGCGGAAGACAAGAGCGAAGACAAGGGCGGCGGAGGCCACGGAGGTGGCGTACGGAGTGAGAATCACCGTTCGCCAGAAGGTGCTGGCGCGCAGCCTGTAGTTCAGCAGGTGGGCCAGGCCCAGCGCGACCATCAGCTGCGGGACCGTCGACATGACACCGATGAGGAAGGTGTTGCTGACGGCCGTCCAGAATTCGGAGTCCTGCAGGATCCTGCTGAAGTTCTCCCAGCCGACCCACTCCATCTGGTCGAGCCCGGTCATATCCACCCGGTGCAGGGCGATCCAGCCGGTGTACAGGAGCGGGTAGAGCCCGAAGGCGCCGAAGACGAGGAAGAAGGGAGCGATGTACGCGTACGGCGACGCCTTGTCGTCGAATCGCCACAGTCGGCTGCGCCATGCCTGACGGCTGGAGGACACGGGCTTCGGAGCGCGGCGGCTGGGCCGGGAGCCATGCGCGTCCCGGACGGGGGTCGAGGTTGCCACAGGTGGGAGTCCTTCCCTGGGGTGTGCCGGCACCGCAGGAGCAGGCCGGACCTTTGGTCAGGTCCGGCGGAGGTGTCGAAATCCGTGCACGGGGCCGGCCTGGGAGCCGGCACCGGTGCGGGCGGCCCGGGGCTCGGAGTACGCCCCCCGGCCGCCCGCATCGGCGAGGATCAGCCGATCACCTTGTCGATCGCCTTGGTGGCGGCGTCCCAGGCGTCGTCCGGGCTGGTGCCCCGCTGCTCCATGTTGTTGATCTGGGTGGAGATGGTGTCCTTGATGACGCCGTCCTTCGGGCCGAGCACGGCTGCGGGGATGACGGTCGCCTCGGCGGCGTAGATCTCACCGATCGGGGCGTTGTTGAAGTACTCGAGCTTGGCGTTCTTCACGTCGGGCAGTTCGTAGGCACCCTTGTTGGACGGGAAGAGACCGGCCGCCTTGAACACGGCGGCCTGCTGCTCCGGCGCGGTCAGCCACTTGACGAGCTCACCGGCCTCCTTGACGTGCTTGCCCTTCGCGGGCACGGACAGGAACGAGCCGCCCCAGTTGGCCGCGGTCGAACCCGGGGCATGGGCGATGTCCCACTTGCCCTTGAACTCGTCACCGGCGTACGTGGAGATCTGGGCAGCCATCCAGGCGGGGCAGGCCACGGTGGCGACGGTGCCCTTGCGCAGGGCCGCCTGCCACTGGTTGCTGAACTGGGGCAGGCCCTGGCTCAGCTGCTTCTGGGCGGCTTCGGCCGCGAGGTCCCAGCCCGCCTTGACGCCGGCGCTGTCCTTGTAGATCGCCTTGCCGTCCTTGGCGTAGTACTGCTCCTCGCTGGAGGAGACCACCCCGTTGTACATGGCGCTGGCGGAGTCCATGAAGAAGGTGCCCTTGGGGGCCTTCTTCTTGTACTCCTCGCCGAGCTTGAGGTAGTCCGCCCAGCCGCCGGCGACCTTCTTGGCGACGTCGGCGCGGTCGGCCGACAGGCCGGCCTGCTCGAACAGGTCGCGCCGGTAGCAGAGCGACATCGGGCCGATGTCGGTGCCGGCGCCGATGACCTTGCCGTCGTCGGTGGTGGCCTGAAGGGCCTTCCAGCCGACCCACTGGTCGGCTGAAACAACGCCGCTGAGGTCGGCGAACGCGTCCGCCTTGGTTTCGACGAGCTCCTTGACGCGGCCGACCTCGATGCCCTGCACATCGGCCAGGCCGCTGCCCGTGTTGAGCTGCTGGAGGAACTTGGGGTAGTAGACCTTCTCGTCGGCCGTGGCGCTTTCCTTGACCGTGATGTTCGGGTGCAGCTCGTGGTACTTGGCGAAGAGACCGGCTTCCTTGTAGCCGAACTGCCCGAAGTCGGCGACGGTCAGCGTGATCTTCCCGTTCGCATCGGAGCCCGTGTTGTCCGATGAATCCGAATCGCTGCTGCAGCCGGTCAGCAACAGGGCCGAGGCTGTCAGGCCCGTGGTGACCAGAACCGCGGCTCTGCGGCTTCGGCCGGCGACGGTGCGGGTGATACGCATTCCACTACTCCTTGTTCCAGGGTGGGACTGGCGTTCTGACTGCGTGGCATACGCGCTGGTGAGTGCGGGTGCCGACTGGTTCAGGGGGGAGGACACGGGCAGTGCCGTTCGAGCGGGAAATCCCCGCACGATGTGGGAGCGCTCCCATGCGTCGATGTCGGAAGGTTCCTGCCTTGAGGGGGTGGGTGTCAAGAGTTGAAGACGCTTCCGTTGCCCGAGTGTGTCCTTCAAGTCACGGGACCGTGTCCCACCCAAGTCTTGCCATATCCCGCGGGCACCGACCGAGGGCTCGCGCCGTTCCGAAAAGGCGCAGGCCAAGGGGATATTGGGGAAGGATCGCCGCGCCGGTCACGCCGAGCCGCCACGCCCGCACCGCATTTCCGCCTGCCCCCGGGAGCGGCCTTGGCCATCCCCGATTCACGCCCGACCGCCCGCCGGAAGGTGAACGGGGTGTCTCGCGGTGAGGGCGGTCGGGTGCGTATCCGCGTTCTTTCTCCGAACCCGACGCACCATCACGGGGCGCCGGGGACGCCGGGACGGGCGGACCGGGACTGCCAGAACTACGCCGCCCGCAGCCGGGCCAGTGTGGACTCCAGTTCGGTCTGCGCGGCCCGGCCCGCCGACTCCACGTCGCCGGCCACGACGGCCCGCACCAGCGCGTCATGGGTCGCGTCGCCGTGGTGCGGGTCCTCGCGGCGCAGCCCGAACAGCTCCACGAGGTCGATGAGTCCCTGTCGCAGCGCCGGGGCGAACTCGCCGAAGAGATCGGTGAGTACGGGGTTGTGGGCCGCGACCACCACGGCCCGGTGCAGGGCGATGTCCGCGTCGACGAACCCGGCGTCTCCCCCGGCCCCCGCCGCCCGCCGCGCGGTGAGCGCCGCATCGAGGGCGGCCAGGTCCTCGTCCGTACGGCGCTGCGCGGCCAGCCGGGCGGCCTGGACCTCGATCAGCATGCGCACTTCGTAGACATCGGTGACCGAGGCCCGGCGCAGTCGGGCCGGCCAGTCCTCCGTCGCATGGTCGGCGATGACGAAGACGCCCGAGCCCTGACGGGACTGGAGCAGCCCGAGGGTGGCCAGGGTGCGCACCGCCTCGCGGACCGTGGAGCGACCCACGCCGAGCGCCTTGGCCAGGGTGGTCTCGCCGGGAATCTTCGTGCCGACCGGCCAGTGCCCTTCGGTGATCTGCGCGCGCAGATGGTTCGTGGCCTGTTCGACCAGGGGGCTGGGGCGGAGCGGACCGAGCGAGGACACGGGTTTCACCTGTCAGGTTGTCTGAGGACTTGCTTTCTGGCTACTCTACCGGGCATGACGCTCAGCGGTCTCCTTCTTCTCGGCTGCCGCGGCGGGGCCTGAAGCGACCGGCACCCCGCCGCGGGGTGCCGTGCTGTGCCGGTCGCATCCGGCGATGCGAGAAGAGTCCGTCTTCATGTCCGACCGTCTGTCACCGATGCACAGCTTCCCCACGATCTGCACCCCGCGTGGGCCCGTGCCCGCCGACGCGCCCCGCTGGAATCCGCAGCGCGCCAGCTCCATGCCGTCCCACCGCTACCGCTCCGCCTTCGACCGCGTCGAGATCCCGTTGACCGGCCGCACCTGGCCGCAGGCCCGTATCGAACAGGCTCCGCTCTGGGTACCCGTGGATCTGCGGGACGGCAACCAGGCGCTGGCCGAGCCGATGGACACACCGCGCAAGCGCCGGATGTTCGATCTGCTCGTCGCCATGGGGTTCAAGGAGATCGAGGTCGGCTATCCGTCCGCGAGCCGCACCGACTTCGACTTCGTCCGGCATCTGGCCACGAGCGGCGCCGTGCCGGACGACGTCACCGTGGTCGTCTTCACCCCGGCCAAGCAGGATCTGATCGAGCGGACCTTCGAGTCCATCGAGGGGATGGACCGCGCGGTCGTGCATCTGTACATCCCGACCGCCCCCGTCTGGCGCGATGTCGTACTCGGCCGCAGCCGCGCCGAGGTGCACGGTGTGGTGCTGGAGGCGGCTGCACAGATGGAGCGGCTGGCGCGGTCGCGGCCCGGGGCGGACATCCGGTTCGAGTTCTCCCCCGAGGTCTTCGTCCTGACCGAGCCGGACTTCGTCCTGGAACTCTGCAACAGCCTCACCGAGCTGTGGGACGCCTCCCCGGACCGGCCGGTCATCCACAATCTGCCCGCCACGGTGGAGATCGCGACGCCGAATGTGTACGCGGACCAGATCGAGTACATGCACCGGCATCTGGACCGGCGGGACTCGGTGATCCTCTCCGTCCATCCGCACAACGACCGCGGCACCGGCACCGCGTGCGCCGAGCTCGCCGTTCTGGCGGGTGCGCAGCGCGTGGAGGGCTGCCTGTTCGGCAACGGGGAGCGCACCGGCAATGTGGACCTGGTCAACCTGGCCCTCAATCTGCACGCCCAGGGCGTCGACCCGATGATCGACTTCTCCGACATCGACGAGATCCGCCGTACGGTCGAGCACTGCAACAGGCTGCCGGTGCCGCCCCGCCACCCGTACGGCGGCGATCTCGTCCACACCGCCTTCTCCGGCACCCACCAGGACGCCATCAGCAAGGGGTTCGCCCATCGCGCGAGCAGTGGTTGCGATCTGTGGTCGGTGCCGTATCTGCCGATCGACCCGGCGGACGTGGGGCGTACGTACGAGGCGGTCATCCGGGTCAACAGCCAGTCGGGGAAGGGCGGTATCGCCCATCTGCTGCAGAGCAACTACGGGGTGGACCTGCCGGCCGGACTGCGTGCGGACTTCTCCCGTACGGTGCAGACGGCGACCGACGACAGCGGTCGGGAGGCCACGCCGAAGGATCTGTGGGAGCTGTTCGAGGCGACGTATCTGGTCCCCGGACGGGACGGTTCCGTGACCCTGACCTCCTGGTCCACCGACCGGAACCCGGCCGGTGAGCACCGGTTCATCTGCACGCTGCGGGTGGGTGAACGGGAGGGCGACTACGAGGGCACCGGCAATGGTCCGGTGTCGGCGTTCACCCATGCGCTGGCGGCGGCGGGGATCGAGGTGGACATCGTCGACTTCTCCGAGCATGCGACGGCGACGGGGCAGGGCAGTCCGGCGATGGCGTACGCGGAGTGCCGGGTCGGCGCCGGCGGGGGGCGGCGCTGGGGGGCGGGCCAGGACACGTCGGTCCTCACGGCGTCCATCCTGGCCGTGCTGTCGGCGGTGAACCGGGCGGGGTAACGGGACCGCCCGCACAGCACATGGGGGCGCACCCCGGCCGGATGTGGGGGTGTGGGGGCCGGCCGGGATGCGCGGGGGAGGGTGGTCTGCGGGCGTCGGGCGGTTACTTGTACGCGCCGAACGCCTTCGTGAACGCCAGCGGCTCCTGGGCGATGGAGCTGCACGACGCGTCGGCGCTCGGCCTCGGCCCGCCCGCGCACTCCTTGTCGCGGGTGCCGGACCACATCGCCAGCCGGCCGAGCCCCTTCTGCCCGGCGAACTCCACCAGCTGTGTGGCGTCCTCGACCTTGAAGATCTCGGTGCTCACGTCGTTGACGCCGATCATCGGTGTGACGGCGACGGCCTTCCACGCGGCGGCGTCCGAGAGTCCGAGCACGCCCTTGATCTGGGCCTGCGTGGCGGTGGCCGCCTGGATCGCGTACGTACCCATGTCACCGCTGTACGAGGAGCCGTAGTCCATCGCCATGATGTTGACCGCGCCGACCTCGACGCCGTTCTTCTCGGCGTCGGCGATCAGGTCGACGCCCGGCTGGGTCAGCCCCTCGGGCATGACCGGCAGGGTGAAGGAGACATCCAGGCCGGGGTGGGACTTCTGGAGCTGTGCGATGGCCTGGGCGCGACGGGAGTTGGCCGCCGTGTCGGGCAGTGCGCCGCCTTCGATGTCGAAGTCGGCCTTGGTGAGCTTGTACGTGTCGATGACCTTGCCGTACGCCGCGGCGAGGTCGGACGCGGAGGAGCACTGCAGTGCCAGTTCGGCACCGGCCGCGCCGCCGAACGAGACCCGGACGTCGCCGCCCTTGGCGCGCAGTGCGCCGATCTGGGAGGCGACATGGTCGTCGCCGAGTGCGGTGACGCCGCCCCAGAGCGGGGTGCAGCCGCCGCCGGCGGTGATGAAGGCGAGGTTGAACTCCTTCACACCGGTCTTGGTGACGGTGTCGAGAAGGTCGTAGGCCGGGTAGAGCGAGGTGTCGACGTACGGGGCGAAGCCCGCACCGCTCGCCGAGCCGCCGCCGCTGGTCTCCGTGGGGCCGGGCGTGGGGGTGGCCGTGGCGGTTCCGGTCGGCTGCGGCGTCGGGGAGGCGGTGGCCGTGGAGGTGGGGGTGGGTATGGGGGTCGCGGTTTCGGTGGGGCGGCCGCTGGGTTCCGGCGTGGCACCGGTGTCGGCGGAGCACTTGGCGTCGTTGATGAGGCAGCCGGTCGGGTCGGCCGCCGCGCCGTCCGAGGTGGTGACGAATCCGACGGTGACGGACTTGCCGGGCGCCAGCTCCTTGTCCCAGCTCGCGGGCTTCACGGTGACATGGCTGCCGCTGACGGTGTGTTCACCGTTCCAGAGGGAGCTGAGCTTCGTGCCCGCGGGCAGATCGAATTCGAGCGTCCAGTCCGACTGCGCCTGGTCGGTGTCGTTGGTGACGACGTACTGCCCGGTGTAGCCACCGGTCCAGCCGCTGGTCCTGGTGTACGCGGCACCCACCGAGGCGGCCTGGGCCGTCCCGGTGAGGGCGAAGACCGCCCCGCCGATCACGGCCGCGGCGACGACCGCGCCGATCGCCTTGGTCCTGGTGCTCGCCGTGCGCCGGTGCGTACTGGTGCCCATCGCGTGCCTGCCTCTGTCCTACGGGAGTGGGGATGCGCGGAGCACGCTAGCGGCAGCCAATCCGACAAATGACGCCCTTCGGACCCGAGTTGACGTTCTTAGGATTGCCTTAAGGGGTGCATCGGTGCTGGTTAAAGGTTCGGGCCTGCCCCGGACCGGAATCGGAGCGCTGCGTTCCGACGCATCACTCCGCGTCGCTGCCGCCCCACGCGGTGGCCGCGCCGGCCCCGCTCCGGCCGCTGCCCGTCGAGGCCGATCCAGATGCGTACCTCCGTACCGCCGAGCACGGAGCGGCCGATCCGCACATCGCCGCCGGTGGACTCCGCGACCCGGCGCACGATGTCGAGGCCGAGCCCGGTCGAGCCCACCGCGCCCTTCGTGCCTCTCGCACCGCTCCGGCCACTGCCGCCGCGGGCCAGGGCCGCCTTCGGGTCGGCGATTCCGCCGCCCGCGTCCGAGACCAGCACGATCACTGCGTCACCGCTGTGGTGAACGTCGACGGCGAAGGCGGTGCCCTCGGGGGTGTGCCGGAAGACATTGCCGAGCAACGCGTCGAGTGCGGCGGCCAGTTCGGGCCGGGCGACCGGAATGCGTACCGTACGGTCCACTCCCGCCAGGCGCACCTCACGGCCCTCGTCCTCGGCGAGCGCCGACCAGAAGCCCATCCGTTCCCGGATCACTTCGGAGACGTCGCAGCCGGCTCCGGGCCCGCCGTTCAGACCCTGGGTCTGCGGGCGCTGTTCGCGGGCGGTCCTGATGATGATGTCGACCTCGTGCTCCAGCTGCTCGACCGCGGCGCGGGTCTGCTCGGCGGCCGGACCCTCGCCGAGCGAGGCGGCGTTGAGCCGGAGCACGGTGAGCGGGGTGCGCAGCCGGTGCGAGAGGTCGGCGGCCAGTTCGCGTTCGCTGGCGAGGAGTTGGACGACCTGGTCGGCCATGGAGTTGAACGCGGCGGCGGCCGAGCGCAGTTCGGTCGGCCCCTCCTCCGGAACCCTGGTGCCCAGCCTTCCCTCGCCCAGGTCGTGGGCGGCGCCCGCGAGCCGCCTGGCAGGCTGCACCATCCGTACGCCGAGCCGGTCGGCGACCGCGACGGATCCGACGATCAGGGCGATGCCGACGCCCGCCAGCATCAGCCAGGCGGTGGTCACACCGTTGGAGACCTCGTCCTCGGGCACGAACACCTCCACGACGGCGATGTCCCCGGAGCCGAGCGCGGTCGGCTGGAGCAGCGCGGAGCCACCCGTCACCTCGCTGATCGAGGCGCGCCCCGACTTCCGTACGGTCTCCAGGTCCTTGCGGGTGGCGCGCCGGATGCCGATCTCCAGCGGCAGGCTGTCCGGCTCCTCGGCGGCGGGGATGTGCACGGCCATCCGGCCCGCGCCGCCCGGCTCGGTGGTGAGCACGGCCGTTTCGAGTTCGGTGCGGTCGGTGGTGATGGAGAGGGTCGGACCGATGGTGGCTGCCTGCCGCTCGGCGTCGGAGAAGGCGCGGTCGCGGGCCATCTCCTTGATGACGAGACCGAGCGGTACGGCGAAGGCGACCACGACCATCGCGGTGACGGCCAGACAGACCTTGACCAGGGCCCATCTCATGCGGGTCGCTCCGGGGCCGGGGGCGCCGGAGCGGGCGGCTGGAGCTTCACGCCGACGCCGCGCAGGGTGTGCAGATAGCGCGGCCTGGCGGCCGTCTCGCCCAGCTTCCTGCGCAGCCAGGAGAGATGGACGTCGATGGTCTGGTCGTCGCCGTAGGACTGCTGCCAGACCTCGGCCAGGAGTTCCTTGCGCGGGACGACGACCCCGGGCCGGCCGGCGAGGAAGGTCAGCAGGTCGAACTCGCGGCGGGTGAGGTCGAGTGCGGTGCCGTCGAGTTCGGCCTGGCGGCGCAGCGGGTCGATGGAGAGCCCGCCGACCCGGATGATGCGCGGCGGCGTCGCCTCGCCACCGGCTGCGCGCGAGCGGCGCAGCACGGCGGCCATCCGCGCGGACAGATGCTCCACCGAGAACGGCTTGGTCAGATAGTCGTCGGCGCCGTCGTTGAGGAGCCGGACGATCTCGCTCTCGTCGTCCCGTGCCGTCGCGATGATCACGGGTACGTCGGTGATGCCGCGGAGCATCTTCAGCGCCTCGCCACCGTCGAGATCGGGCAGGCCGAGATCGAGGATGACCACGTCGAAGCGGAAATGGGCGACTTCGCGCAGCGCTTCGAGCGCGGTGCCGACACTCCGTACCGTATGGGAGGCCTCGGTCAGGTGCCGGATGAGGGCGGATCGTACGAACTGGTCGTCCTCGACCACGAGCACACTTGGCATGGGCGGCACCGTACGCCATCCCGAGGCCCGCGGTCCCGCCCATGGAGGTATGGGGACAGCGCGGGGTCCGGTGGTGCAGGATGTGCCGGATGCGACGAGGACTCGTACACGCGCTCGCGTGGTCGCTCGCCACGGGGGCGGCGGTCACGCTGTCGTGGTGGGGTGTGCACACGGTGATGGCGGGCACGGCGTACGACCCGCCGCGCGCGGTGCCGATCTCGGCGAGCGCCCGGGGCGGCCAGGACCCCACGGACGGGCTGTCTTCCTCGACCCGGCGCCCTGAACCGTCGCCGACACCGTCGCCTTCGGCCACCGCCCCCGCCCGTACCGCCCCGAAACCGTCCGCGCCCCCGTCCCGCCGGCCGTCCCGCACCCCGGCGGACAACAGCCCCTCGCCCGCCCGCTCCGCGCCTCGTCAGACCACGGTGAAGAGTTACGGGACGGATGGTGGCCGGGTCGTCTTCGAGCTCGGCAAGGACTGGGCGAAGCTGGTCTCGGCGACACCGGCGCAGGGCTGGTCGATGCAGGTCTGGACGAACTCGACCTGGATCCGGGTGGACTTCGGCCAGGACGGCGGCCGGGTGGTGTCGGTCTTCTGCACCTGGAACGATCATCCGCCGCAGGTCGAGATCGTGTAGGCCCGTGCGTGCCGACACCACGGGGCCGACCGCCGCGTACTCCACGCAATCCCGCGCGATGACAGCGGCCCGCACCCTCAGCAGCACCGCCTCTCGCTCAAGCTCCTCCACGAACTGATCGGCCACGGCCTCCGCTTCCGTGGAGGCGTCCAGCGTCCAGTCCCGGTGGAAGAAACTCATGACCCACGGGATGCCGAACTCCATCGGCCCGGAACGGTGTTGTCGGTCCTTGGCATCCCGGCCGAGACCTTCGGCACCCTCCTACCCGAAGGCCGACGGCGGCGGCGCCGGTGAAGGTCTGGCGTCCGCATCGCTCACCGCCGCCGCGCCACCGGTGAAGTCGGCGAGCGCCCGCCCGTGTTCGACGCGTCCGGGGTGCGGGTCGGTCGCGACCCGGCGGGTCAGCTCCGCGACCTTCAGCGGCAGATCCGAGGCGAGCAGCACGGCGTTGCCGAAGCGGCGGCCGCGCCACACGGTCGGGTCGGCGGCGAGCGCCAGTTCGGGGAAGACCGTGGCCGCGGTGGCGATCTGGCCGCGCAGATGGGTCAGCGGCGGGCCGTCCGCGAGGTTGGCCACGTAACTCCCGCCGGGCTTCAGGACCCGGCGTACCTCGGCGAGAAACTCCGTGCTGGTGAGGTGGGCGGGGGTACGGGCCCCGCTGAAGACATCGGCGATGACGAGATCCGCCCAGCCGTCCTGGATCTTCCCGAGCCCGGCGCGGGCATCGGTGGCCCGGACCCGGATCCTGGCCTGTGGGTCCAGCGGCAGCTCCCGGCGGACCAGTTGGACGAGCGCGGCGTCCACCTCGACGATCTGCTGGGTGGAGCGGGGCCGGGTCGCGGCGATGTAGCGGGCGAGCGTGAAGGCGCCGCCGCCCAGGTGGACCACGTGCAGGGGCTGCCCAGGGGGTGCGACGAGGTCGGCGATGTGGCCGATCCTGCGCTGGTACTCGAAGGACAGATACGTGGGGTCGTCGAGGTCCACATGGGACTGGGGGGCTCCGTCGAGCGTCAGCGTCCAGGCGTGCGGACGCTCCCGGTCGGGCACCAGCTCGGCGAGACCGCCGTCCACCGGTTCGGCGAGGGGTTCAGTCCTGCGCCCGGTCCCGCGTTCGGTCCTGCCGTCGGCCTTGCGGTCGGACCGCTTACGGGCGCCCGCGCCTGCGCTCGACGCGCCTCGACGTGCCACTGCTGCTCGTGCCTGCTCACTGCTCATCGCTCCGGGCCGGTACGGAACCGGCCGCGCCGGGGAAACCCGGCCACGGGCCCATTATGGGCGCGCGGGCGGGGAGCCCGCGGTCAGCTGCAGTTGTCGGCCGCCTCGATCAGCCGGGCCGCCTGGTCGAGAGCGGCCCGCAGCACGGCCGGGTCGGTGACCGGGGCGTCCTCCCCGGGCGGCAGCAGCCAGCCGCTGCCGGTGACGGGCGGCTCGGCGGGGATGCGCAGCCCGCGGCCGTCGGTCCGCGTACAGGCGCTGCCCGGTACGTCCCATGCCTCGGCGGTCCCCGGGGGAACCAGGAAGCCGAGGGTGTCGCAGGCGCCGTCGTGCAGGACCGGGCCGACGGCTTCCTGGTCGGAGCCCCGGCGCAGGATGTCCACGGCCTCCAGTCCCTGGCGTGCCGGGACGGTCACCAGGTCGCAGGGTACGGCGCCGTGGTCCTCCGTGGGCGCGGTGGGCACCGTGGCACCCGTTGCGGCCGTGGTCGTCGCAGTCGTCCGCGAGCCGGTCTCCGTGCCGATGTGCAACAAGGGACCTCTCCTCTCATCGCCGGGCGGAGCCGGATTCCGTCTCCACGTGGACCAACGCGCCGACGGCGTCAAGGGCTACGGTGCCACGCCGCCGCAAAGGGTGGCAGTTCATGGCGGATCGCGGGCGAGATATCCCTTTTGTAGGCAAACGCTGTGTGTGCGGTCCGTCACAACAGGTACGTTCTTGCTCCGCCGGGACACCGGAAGCAGGAGCCCGGCTGCACCAGAGAGGGCTCAGCCATGGTGTCGACAGGGGCAGTTCCCAACCTCGCCTTCCGGCGGCTGCGCGGACCGCGCTCCGCCGGGGAGTTCGCTGCCGCGGTACGCAGGTCCGCCCGCGAGATCGGCGAGCAGGTCGCGTGCGACGCCCGGTACATCGGACGCGTGGAGTCCGGCGAGATCCGCTGCCCCAACTACGCGTACGAGCGGGTCTTCCTGCACATGTTCCCCGGCGCCACCCTGGCGGATCTGGGCTTCTCACCGCGCGAATCGGTACGCGGCCGGGGGGCGCGGACCACTGCCGATACCCCACCGCCCCCCACGCTGTACAGCGACACCGACGAGGAGAGCGACGTGCTGCGTCGCGTATTCATGACGAGCGGCACCACCACGATGGCGGCCGCATCCCTGGGCCTCGGCCTCGGCGGCACGTCCGCCGCCGCCCTGCCCGACCGGCACCGGGTCGGAGAGGCCGAGGTGAGCGCCGTCGAGAAGGCAGTACGGCGGATCCGGCTGCTCGACGACCGGCACGGCGGTGACGGCCTGTACCGCAGGGCGTCCCAGCCGCTGCGGGCGGCGTACGCGCTGCTCGACTCCCAAACCGCCACCACGCGCTCCACGGCCGACCGGCTGCATGCCGGGGCGGGCGAACTGGCCATCTCGGTGGGCTGGCTGGCCCATGACTCGGGTCGGTTCGAGGACGCCCGCTCGCACTATGCGGAGGCACTGGCCACGGCGCGGGTGGCGGGTGACGCGGCGCTGGAGGCGCATGCGTTCTGCAATGCGTCGTTCCTGGCCAGGGACACGGGGCGGCCCCGCGAGTCCGTACGCGCCGCCGAGGCCGGGCAACGGGCGGCGCAGCCGCTGGGCTCGCCGCGGCTACTGGCGCTGCTCGCGCTGCGGGAGGCCGGGGGCCGGGCGGGGCTCGGGGACCGTACGGGCTGCGAACGGGCGATCGGCCGGGCGCACACCGCGTTCGAGCGCGGTCCGTGCGACGCCGATCCGGAGTGGATGACCTTCTTCCGGGAGGCGGAGCTGGAGATGCTGGAGGCGCAGTGCTGGTCGGCGCTGGGCGACTGGTCGCGGGCGGCCCGCCATGCGCTGCGGGCGACGCGGCTCCAGGACCCGCACTTCACCCGGAACCTGGCGCTGTACCGGGCCGAGCTGACCTGGGACCTGGCCCGGGCGGGCCGGGCCGCGGAGGCGGCGACGGCCGGCCACCAGGTGCTGGACCTGCTGGACCGCGTCCAGTCGTCCCGCATCCGGGCGATGCTGGCGGGGGCGGCGGGGGTACTGGCGCCGCAGCGGGGTGCGGCAGAGGTACGGGGGTTCCTGGAGCGGCACGCGGAGGTGTCCGAGGCGGGGGCGTAGGGGCCTGCCGAACGGCCCGGATTCCACGCGCGCCGCGCCGGTGACCGGTTGCGTCCTCGATCGTCGGCCGGGCCGGTTTCCACCGCGCGCCGGCGAGATCGGGCCCGTCCGGCGATCGAGGACCCCCGTTGCCGGGGGCGGCAGGACTACCGGTCCAGGTGGCCCGTGTCGTTCCAGCGCTCTATCGCGGGCGCACCGTACGCCCACCCCAGCACCGACAGCGACGTCGGATCGAGCCGGATGCGCGCCGCGAACGACACGTCCTCGCCCAGCCACCGCGCCCCCAGCGCCCGCAGGATGTGACCGTGGGCGAAGACCAGGACGTCGCGGTCGGCCGAGCGGGCCCAGTCGACGATCTCGTCGGCGCGGGCGGACAGCTCGGCCAGGGTCTCCCCCTCCGGCACCCCGTCGCGCCAGATGAACCAGTCGGGACGGATCGCCTTGATCTGTGCCGGGGTCATCCCCTCGTACGCCCCGTAGTCCCACTCCAGCAGCGCGTCCCACGGCTCGGCCCGGTCCGCGAAACCCGCGATGTCGCAGGTCTCCTTGGCCCGCAGCAGCGGACTGGTACGGACTTCCAGGCCCGGCAGGTCCGCCCACGGCTTGCGGTGCAGCCGCTCACCGAGGAGCTTGGCGCCCGCACGGCCGGTGTCGAGCAGTGGGATGTCCGTCCTGCCTGTGTGATTGCCCTTGACGGACCATTCCGTCTGGCCGTGCCGGGCGAGCAGGATACGCGGTGCCATGACGGCTCTCCCTGAGACTGAGATCTGATGCCGGAGATCCAGACAGAACGGATCGTCCGGTTTTCCCATCATCGCGCACGTCTTCGGGAGGCAACCTCCGGGGCCGAATCGACGTCACTCCCTGCGCGGAGAAATCTGTGCACACACGGGGCACCCGACAAGGACCCCCGGGGGAATCGCGGCCGATGCGCACCGTACGGTTGAACGCCCGCCGTCGGTCGCATGAACACATGATGGAGAGCTTCCGGATGCAGCATGCCAGCACCGCGTACGTGCCGCGCCCGCGGCCCCGTTGGTGGACCGAGCTGCCGTTGCTGGCCCTGGTGTACGGAGCCTACTCGGCGGGCCGGCTGGTGGCGCGCGGCGACGTGTCCACGGCCGTCGACCACGGTCTGCGCATCCTGCACCTGGAGAAGACGCTCCACATCAACTTCGAGCATCCGCTCAACCGGCTGCTGACCGCCCACCCCTCGATAGGCATACCCTCCGACTTCGCGTACGCGTCCCTGCACTATCTGGTCACCCCGGCCGTTCTGATCTGGCTCTTCCGCCGCCGCCAGGCCCTCTACCGCAGGGCCCGCACCTGGCTGATGACCTCCACGCTGCTCGGCCTGATCGGCTTCACGCTGATGCCGACCTGCCCGCCCCGGCTGCTCCACGCCACTCACGGCTTCGTCGACACGATGGCTCAGTTCAGCTCGTACGGCTGGTGGGGCACCGAGGCGAGTGCTCCGCGCGGCATGGGCGGAATGACGAACCAGTACGCGGCGATGCCGAGCCTGCACGTCGGCTGGGCGCTCTGGTGCGGAATCCTGCTGTGGCGTCACGGCCGGCACCCGCTCGTACGGGCGGCGGGCATCGCGTACCCCCTGGTCACCACGTTCGTGGTGATGGGCACGGCCAACCATTACTTCCTCGACGCGGTCGCGGGCGCTGCCGTGATGGGCGTCGGAGCCCTGCTGGCCGGACCTGTGATGCGTGTCGCCGACCGGGTCGGGGACCGGCTCGCAGCCCGCTTCCCTCGGTTCGCCCGGACCACGAAGTCCCCGATTGTCAGTGCCGGATGCAAGACTTCGGCGGGTGAGCGAATCCCTGTCCAGCGGACCACCTCCGCAGATTCCACCGATGCCGCAGCATCGGCCGACGCAGACGCCTCGGCCGGTCGCGCACCCCGGGCCGACGCCGCTGCCCCCGCAGGCGCGGGAACAGCGGGGGACGACACTCCGGCAGCGGCTCGCTGAGCTGCGGGGCCCGGCTGTCGCACCGCGCCCGCTGGATGCCCGCGCGCTGGCCGCCCTCGCCGCCAACCCCGGCTGCCGGCGCCGCGCCCTGCTGGACGGCGCCGGAGTGGACAAGGCCGCGCTGGCCACGGCGCTCGGTTCACCGGCCCCCTTCGGCCAGTCGCAGTTCGCTTTCGTCCGGGGCAACGCCTTCGAGGCCAAGGTCAAGGCCGACGGCGGCACGGAGCTGATGCGGCTGCTCCACGAGCGCCTCGGCGGCGGCGCCGAGGCGCCGCGCGAGGTCCTGGTGCCCGATCTGACCGCGGCCGGTCCCGAGGGCCGCACGGCGCGTACGGCGCTGGCGCTGCGGGAGGCGACCGAGGCAGGCGGCTGGGCGCTGCTGGACCACCCGATGCTGGCCCTGGATGTGGCGGGCTCCCCCACCTATCTGGAGCCGGACGCGGTCGCGGTGCACCCCGACGGCACCTGGACGGTCGTCGAGATCAAGTCCTTCCCCATGATCGACGGTTCTGCCGACGCGGCGAAGGTCGGTGCGGCAGCCCGGCAGTCCGCCGTCTACGTACTGGCGCTGGAGCGGATCGCGGAGCTGACCGAGGGCGCGGAGGTCGACCACCGGGTGCTGCTGGTCTGCCCGAAGGACTTCTCCAATCTGCCCACCGCCTCGGTCGTCGACGTACGCAAGCAGCGTGCGGTCACCCGGCGCCAGCTGGCCAGGCTGACCCGGATCGAGGACATCGCGGCGGCCCTGCCCGAGGGCACCACCTTCGATCCGGAGTGCTCCCCGCAGCAGCTCGACGCTGCGGTCGAGTCCGTCGGCGCGGCGTATGCCCCGGAGTGCCTGGCCGCTTGTGAACTGGCCTTCCACTGCCGGGCGAAGGCCCGCGCGGCCGGTGCCGTGGAGGCGTTGGGGCGGAGCGTGCGGGGTGAGCTCGGCGGGCTGACGACGGTGGGTGCGGTGCTGGCCGCCGCCGCGGGCAAGGAGGGCGACCCGGCGGATCCGACGGTCGTGGCCCTGCGGCGTGCGGCGGCGCTGCGTGCCGAGGCGCTGGAGGGCAGTGCGGCATGTCGCTGATCAGCACCCTGGCCCGGCTGGAGGCCGTGGAGAGCGGCCGGGCGCAGCCGATGACGACGGTCCTGCACCGCCATCTCACCGACCGGCCGCTCGTTCTGGTGCCGCTGACCACCGCCGGTGAGGCGGGCGCCCCGCTGGGCGCGCTCGTCGGGACCGACCGGGAGGCGCCCCGGCTGCTGGCGGTTTCGCAGCCGCGCGACCGGGATCTGCGGTTCGCGTTCCTCGCCGAGCTGGCCGAGGCGGTGCTGCCGTACATCGAGGCGTACGAGGATGTCGTCGAGCCCGCCGAGCGCAATGAGACCGAGCCGGAGACCGGGAAGAAGGTCAAGGTCGAGGTCGAGCTGTGCGCGGACGCACCGCAGTTGATCGTGCCGAGCCGGGCGGGCATCGATTTCCTACGGCTGCTCGGCCGCTCCATGCGGTTCAGGCGCACGGCTGAGGACGATCCCGACACCCCGTACCCCGCCCCTGCCCGTGTCCCGCTGCTGGGCCGCTGGCTGACGCACTACGGGGAGCGGGCCAGAGTGCCGGGCTCCTCGCTGCTGCTGGCCACGACCGATCTGTTGAACCGGCACTGGGCGACCGGGCAGAGCAGCCTGGAGGATCAGCATCTGGGTGCGCTGCTGGCCTGGATCGCCGCCCCGGCGGGCGAGTCCGGGGCGCGGGCCGCGCTCCGTGCGGAGCTGGAGCGGGACGGCGAAGGGCAGTTGCTGTGCCCGCCGGCCGGTCCGGCCACGGACCCGGCATTCGACAATCGGCTGCTGGCGCCCGCCATCGAGAAGTACGACCGGGTGCGCACCTCCCTCGCCGCGGCCGAGGACGGTCTGGCGGCCGATGCCCGGCTCGCCGAACTGACCGCCGCCGAGCGGGACATCAGGGCGTTGCTGGCAGGGGTGATGCGGCCGACCTGGGACGCGGTGTGGCGGGGGCTCGATCTGCTGAAGGAACTGCCCGCGGGGTCTCGGGCCGAGGACCGCTGGACAAGGGACCGCTGGTCGTTCACCGGCCACCGGGACCGGGTGCGGTCCGGTGAACCGCCGCAGCCTCGCCGGGACGACGCGGTGACGGCCGCGCAGAAGCTGGCCTCGCGCGAGACGGCACAGGCCCAGCTGGAGGCGCAGGAGGCGCTGGACGATCCGCTGGTGCTGGCCGGGCGGCGGCTGGCCGGTGAGGCGTTCGTCGGCGACGTGACGGAGGTGGTGATGGCATACAGCGAGTCGAAGCGCCCGTCCCCGCGCCCGCTGGTCACGGTCCGCACGGACGAGCACCCGCATCTCGGGGAGCGCACCAAGGTGTACCGCTCGCTGGACGGCAAGCCGCAGACCGCCGAGTTCGTGGAGTACGCCGCGGAGCCGGAGGACGGGAGCGCGCCCCTGCTGGTGCTGCGGATCACCGACCGGATGGGCCGGAGCAAGGAGCCGGCCCCGGGTTCGGTGCCCGAGCCGGGCGACCGGATCGCCTGGACGCTGTTCGAGCACGATCAGCGCGGCGGCCCGAAGCTGCCGGACCCCGAGGAGACGCCCTGGACGCACGGCGGCCCGCCGGGCGCAACTGCCGGCCAGGCCGAGAGCCCCGATCCCATGACCGCGGAGGACCTCCTGTGACGGCCGTATTCGACCCGGGCGCCCAGGCCGCGCGGGCGACCGACGCGATCCTCGCCGACACCCTGAGCGGTACCTCGCGCGGCATCGTGGTGGACTCCCCGCCGGGCGCGGGCAAGTCGACGCTCGTGGTGCGTGCCGCACTCGAACTCGCGGCGGCCGGGCACCCGTTGATGGTGATCGCGCAGACCAATGCCCAGGTCGACGACCTGGTGGTGCGGCTGGCCGAGAAGGACCCGGGGCTACCGGTCGGGCGGTTGCACAGCAATGACTCCGACCCGTACGACAAGGTGCTGGACGGTCTGGCCAATGTACGGAAGTCGGCCAAGGCGTCGGATCTCGCCGGACTCGATGTCGTCATCTCGACGGCCGCCAAGTGGGCGCATGTGAAGAACGTCGAGCCGTGGGGGCATGCGATCGTAGACGAGGCGTACCAGATGCGTTCGGATGCGCTGCTGGCCGTCGCGGGCCTCTTCGAACGGGCGCTGTTCGTCGGCGATCCGGGCCAGTTGGACCCGTTCTCGATCGTCGGCGCGGACCAGTGGGCGGGGCTGTCGTACGACCCGTCCGCGAGCGCGGTCTCCACGTTGCTCGCGCACAATCCCGGGCTGCCGCAGCACCGGCTGCCGGTGTCGTGGCGGCTGCCCGCCTCCGCCGCGCCGCTCGTCTCGGACGCGTTCTACCCGTACACCCCGTTCCGCAGCGGTACGGGCCACGGGGACCGGCGGCTGTCGTTCGGCGTCCGGTCCGACGGTTCGGCGCCGGACCGGGTGCTGGACGAGGCCGCGGAGTCCGGCTGGGGCCTGCTCGAACTCCCGGCCCGGCACACCCCGCGCACCGATCCGGAGGCGGTACGAGCGGTGGCCCTGGTCGTCCGCCGGCTCCTCGACCGGGGTGGCGCGGCGACGAGCGAGCGCTCCCCGGATCCGGTCCCGGTGACGGCGGACCGGGTCGCGGTCGGCACCGCCCATCGCGACCAGGCGGCGGCGGTACGGGCGGCGCTCGCGGAGCTGGGTGTGACGGGCGTGGCGGTGGACACGGCGAACCGGCTCCAGGGCCGCGAGTTCGATGTGACGGTGGTCCTGCACCCGCTGTCCGGCCGCCCGGACGCCACGGCGTTCCATCTGGAGACGGGCCGGCTGTGCGTACTGGCCTCGCGCCACCGGCATGCGTGCATCGTGGTGTGCCGGGCGGGCGTCGCGGAGCTGCTGGACGAGCACCCGTCGACGGAGCCGGTGCAGCTGGGGGTCACGGTGAAGTTCCCGGACGGCTGGGAGGCGAACCACGCGGTGCTGGCACATCTGGGCGAGCACCGGGTGCGGTGGGAGGCGTGAGGGCACCCGGTCCCGGCAGGCCGCAGCCCCGCTTCCGGCTGTCCGCGGAGCCCACTTGCGCGGCGTTGGACAATGGAGGGTGGCCGTCGGGCCCACCGAAGGAGGAAACACCACATGGCACAACCCGAGCGGAACGAGCAGCAGCGGCTGCGCCCCGCGCCCCTGCTCTTCGAGCCGTCGGCGGCAGTCGCCGATCCTGAGCACTTCTTCGACCTGGAGTCGATGGACGATCCGAAGGAGATGCTGTCCCGCGCCACCGAGCTGACCCTGGCATTCCGTGCCGCGGCCGACCGTGCGGTCGAGTTCCAGGCGATCGCCGCCGCTCAGCTCGCCGATCCGCGCCGGTTCGACCGGCTGACGACCGCGGACATCGCGCAGCGTGCGGAGTGGACCGAGGACTATGCCAAGAAGATGGTCGAGTTCGGCCGGAGCCTGCTGGGCGGCTCCGCGCCCTGACTGCCGTACCGGCCCCGACGCGACCGTCGCACCGGTCCCACCGGGCCTGCCACGGGCCCCGGCCCGCCATCGCATCGATCCGTCCGGACCGCCCGTCCACGCCAGGTCCTGACAGCGGGTACAACCAGTGGCATATGCCCGAGCGCAAGATACTCCTCCCCACCCCAAGCTGTCCCGGTTTCCGGCAACTCTCGGAATCCACTTGATCACTCCCGGTAGACATGGGCCCATGAGCGCATGGCTGCCAGACGAAACGCCCCTGCATCACGGCGACGGCCCCCACCACGGCGCCGACATCTTCGCCCTCCTGCGGGACCGGGCCGCGAATCAGACGGCTCAGGTCACGGCGGCCGGCGCCGCCTGGCTCGCCGGCGCCGCGGCCTATCCGCGCAGCACGCTGACCCAGTGGGAGGCCCACCCCTCCTCGCCCGGGGTGCTGCCGTGCGGTTCGGCCTTCGACGTGGTGAATGTGCCCACCCTCTTCGGGCGCCGGATGCTGGAACACCTGTGGGCGGACGGCCCGGGCTCCGGCCCCGTCGCCACTCACCGCGGACGGATGCTGCTCTTCGCCTCCCCCGGCACCGCCCAGCGGCTGCCGTCGCTGCTCGACTGGGAGGAGTGGGGCGGCGGCCACGGACCGCGGACCGGCAGGGGCGCGCAGGGGCGGGGCGGCGTCGACGGCAAGGTCCCGCCCCTGCTCTGCCACGGCATCGGGGACGCGGTGACCGTACCGCCCCTGACCTGCGCCTCCTCCACCCCCGGGCCCCGCTGGGTGGTCGCCCCCGACACCCGCAGCCCCTGGCTGCCGGGGCCGGACGTACTGCTCTGGGCCTGCGTACGGGTGGCCAGGTCGACGCCCTCGTCGGCGGCCAGGAATTCGATTTTTCCTCCCGCCGATCAGGATGCTAATGTCTACGACGTCAGCAGGCGCCGCTAGCTCAGTTGGTTAGAGCAGCTGACTCTTAATCAGCGGGTCCGGGGTTCGAGTCCCTGGCGGCGCACAGACGGAAGAAGCCCCCTCGCGAGAGCGAGGGGGCTTCTTCGTGGTTGCGGGACCTACGTTCCCGTGGTGATCCGGACCGTCCAGGCGCCCGACGGTGTCCGGTCGGCGACCTCGACCCTGGCGTGCGCGCCGGGGATGCTGTACGTCTCGCCGACCCGCAGCGGGGCGTCCGCGAGCGGCGCGTAGACGGACAGGTCCCAGCAGGCGTCGGTGCGGGGGTGGGTGTCGATGACCTCGACCGGGCCGCCGCCGGACGGGGTTGCGCTGCGCACCCGGTAGAGCAGAACGCCTTCGGTGCAGGTCGTCCGGTCGTTGCCGGTGGCGCTGCGGGCCTCGATGGCCACGGCGCTGCCCTCACCGGTCCTGATCACCGCGAGCCGGGTGCCGATGGAGGCCCCGCGCGCGGGCACGGCATCGATCGACTCCAGGGTGATGTCCTGACTGTGCTGGACGCACACCACCTGTCTGCGGTCCAGCCAGCCCAGCTTCCACTTGTGCCAGCCGAAGAGGTCCGGCGCGAGCCCGAACTGACTGCCCATCACGTCCCAGTCGCCGACATAGGTGTCCCAGTCGCCCTTGCCGTCGGACGGCCGGTGGTAGAGGTCCGGCAGGTCGAAGACGTGCCCGGTCTCGTGAGCCAGCACATTGTGGTCCGGCGGGTGCTGTTCGAAGACGGTGACGACACGCCGGATGTCCGTACCGTCGGCGTGCAGCGGCTGGTCGAAGTTGACGACCTTGGTGGCGTCGGAGTCGACGCCCGGGGCATCCGGGTCGGCGACCAGGTAGACGATGTCGAACCGGGAGAAGTCGACCTTCGGGTCCGCCACGGCGATGGCGTCGCGCAGATAGGCGCTGCGCCGCTCGTTGCTCCAGTCCCGCTGTATGCCGTACCAGTCGGACGCCTTGGGCATCTGGATCCACCGCTGGAGCGGGTGCGGGCGCAGGGTGAACTTCCCGTACGAGGCGCGCTGGAAGAACTGGGTGGTGGCGGGGAAGTGGTCGGCGGTGAGTTCCTTGAGGGTGTGGGCGGGGCGGTGGTCCGGGAAGGAGAGAAAGACCATGACCGCGTCGAGGGAGTGGTCGGGGCGCGGGTAGGCGTCGTTCCAGTCCCCCACGCCGAGCGAGTGGTGCGCCTCGGTCCGGGGCAGCGCGCACGGACCCGCTTCGCCGGTGGCCGCCACGGCGGGCCCGGCAACGAGGGAGGTGGCAGCGAGCGCCAGCAGGGAGGTCGCAGCCGCGACCACACCTCGCAGGCTCGGCCTCTCCACTCCCGCGGTTCTGTGCTGACGCGGCACATCTACCTCCGGGTGCGAGATGCAGTCACCCACCCACCCTGTGATGATTTGAGGCTTTCGTCCTGTTGAGCTGCCCCAGTCGAGTCAGCAGTCGGCCGCGAAATTCACCCTCACGGACGGTCACAATCGATCACCAGGGCATCGCGAGAGAACGGAACCACTCAGAAACCATCAATCGCGGGCAAAGCGGATCAGCGCGTGACTGACCCATGCGGGGCGAACGCGGGGCGCGGAGGGGGCGGGCGCTGGAACGGCCGACTCACCAACCTCTATGCTTCACCAGGCTTTCCCGCGTGGTTTCCGCCTCCGAAAACGGCGCCCCGCGCGGCGGGCCAGTCCGGCCACACCTGTTCAGGACAGAACTGCACGGCGGGAGCGAACGGTGAGCGGAACCTCCGAAGGGCCGAGGCCTGCGGTGGGCACACACCTCCATTCCGCAGGACCTTCGGTCACGGAGCGTCACCCTCTGCGGTCCCCTGCCGAAGCCGCAGGGTCCGAGCCGCACGGCTACCGGGCCGCCTTCCGGGCCGCCACGCTCCCGATGGCCGTCATCGACCACGAGGGCCTGGTCGTCGCCGCCAACGACGCCCTCGGCGGCCTCCTCGGCTTCCCCGCCGCGGCACTGACCACACAGTCCGCAGCCGATCTGCTCGACCTCGTGGCGGACGGCCGCACCTGGCACGCGTACCGCGAGGTGCTGCACCGCCGGCGCTCACGCTTCCGCTGCACCCGCAGTCTCAAGCACCCCGACGGGCGCTCGATGTGGGCCGAGATCACCGTCGTACCCATGCCCGAACCGGAGGCCGGCAGGGCCGACGGCCCCGGGCCCGGCCGGGTGCTGCTCTCCGTCGCGGACATCAGCGACCGGCGTGAGCTGCAGAAGCGGCTGCGCCACCTCCAGATGCACGACCCGGTGACCCGGCTGCCCAACCGGACCTTGTTCTTCGAACGGCTCTCGGCCGCCCTGGAGACCCCGCCGTACCAGGACGACAGCGTCCCCGGACACGGCCGTATCGGGCTCTGCTATCTCGATCTCGACGGCTTCAAGGCCGTCAACGACACGATGGGCCATCGGATCGGCGACCGGCTGCTCGCCGCCGTCGCCGCACGGCTCACCGACTGTGCGGCCCAGGACGGCCCGCACCGCCCCGGTTCACATCTCGTGGCGCGCCTGGGCGGCGACGAGTTCGCGATCCTGGTCGAGGACTCCGCCGGTACGCAGCAGCTCACCGACCTGGCCCGCGCGGTCCTCGCCGCGCTGCAGAAGCCCTTCGACCTGGGCAGGCAGCGGCTCTCCGTGTCGGCCTCGATCGGAGTGGTGGAACGGGCCATGGCCGGCACCTCGGCGACCGGTCTGATGCAGGCCGCCGACACCACGCTGTACTGGGCGAAGGCGGATGGCAAGGCCCGCTGGACGGTCTTCGACCCGGAGCGCAACGCCCACCGGATGACCCGGCAGACGCTCTCCTCCAATCTGCGGCCCGCCGTCGAACGCGGTGAGTTCACCATCGAGTACCAGCCGCTGGTCGGCATGGCCGACGGAGTCGTACGCGGGGTGGAGGCGCTGGTCCGCTGGAACCACCCGCAGTTCGGCATGCTCTCGCCGAATCGGTTCGTCGCCATCGCCGAGGAGGACGGCTCGATCGTCCAGCTCGGCCGGTGGGTGCTGCAGTCCGCCTGCCGCCAGGCCCGGCGCTGGCAGCTCGACCACCCGGCCGAACCGCCGCTGTTCATCAGCGTCAATGTCGCCGTGCGGCAGGTCTGGGACTCCGACCTGGTCACCGATGTCGCGGAGATCCTCGCCGAGACCGGCCTCGATCCCGGACTGCTGCAGCTGGAGCTGACCGAGTCCGCCGTGATGGGCTCGGCGGGCCGCCCGCTCCAGGCCCTCCAGTCGCTCAGCGAAATGGGCGTACGGATCGCCATCGACGACTTCGGGACCGGCTACTCGAACCTTGCCTATCTGAGCCGGCTGCCGGTCTCCGTACTGAAGCTGGACGGCTCGTTCGTACGCGGATTCCGCCACGACGACGGCGACCGCCCGAGCCCCGCCGACGAGACGATCGTCGAGGCGATGGTGGAACTGGCGCATCGCCTGGGCCTGACCGTCACCGCGGAGTGCGTGGAGACGGCAGGCCAGGCGGAACGGCTGCGCAGAATCGGCTGCGACACCGGGCAGGGCTGGTTGTACTCACGCGCGGTGGCCCCGGAGCGGATCGCCGAGCTGATCGGCAGCGGAAGGCTGACGGTCTGAACCCCGGCGGACGGTGTCAGGCCGTCGGCAGCCCGTACGCGTCCGCGATCAGTTCGTAGCTGCGCAGCCGGGCCTCACCGCCATGGGCGTTGGCGGTGATCATCAGTTCGTCGGCGCCGGTGCGCTTGGCCAGGTCGTCGAGGCCCGTACGGACCTCGTCCGCCGTGCCGTGGACGATGTTGACCAGCCAGTTGTCGACGAACTCCCGCTCCATGGGGCTGAAGGCATACGCCTCCGCCTCCTCGGGTGTCGGGACCAGGCCGGGGCGCCCGGTGCGCAGGCGGACCATGGACAGGGCGCCGGAGAGCACCTGGCGGCGGGCCTCGCGCTCGTCGTCGGCGGCCAGGGCCGAGACGCCGATCAGCGCGTACGGGGCGTCGAGCACCGCGGACGGCCGGAACGACTCCCGGTACAGGTCCAGGGCCGGCACCGTGTTCTGGGCCGAGAAGTGGTGGGCGAAGGCGAACGGCAGGCCGAGTACGCCGGCCAGCCGGGCGCTGAAGCCGGAGGAGCCCAGCAGCCAGATCGGCGGGCGGGCAGCGGACTGGACCCCGCCCTCGGCGGTGGCCTGAACCGGTCCGGGGACGGCGTGGATACGGGCGTAGGGGTGGCCGTCGGGGAAGTCGTCGTCCAGGAACCGGGTCAGCTCGGCGAGCTGCTGCGGGAAGTCGTCGGCGCCTTCGCCCAGCCGGTCCGTGCGGCGCAGGGCGGCCGCAGTCGCGCCGTCGGTGCCGGGGGCGCGCCCGAGACCGAGGTCGATGCGGCCGGGGGCCATGGCTTCCAGGGTGCCGAACTGTTCGGCGATGACGAGCGGTGCGTGGTTGGGCAGCATCACACCGCCGGAGCCGAGCCTGATGCGCTCGGTGTGTGCGGCGAGGTGGGCCAGGATCACGGCGGGTGAGGAGGAGGCGACGCCGGGCATGGAGTGGTGTTCGGCGACCCAGTAGCGATGGAATCCGCGGCGCTCGGCGAGCTGCGCGATGTCCACGCTCGTACGCAGCGCCTGGGTGGCGGTGCGGCCCTGGCCCACGGTCACCAGGTCCAGCACGGAGAGCGGAACGGTGGCCGTCCCCTCCGTCTTGCCACGGATCTCGTCGCCTCGAGTCTTGTCCACGTCCTGGCCTCTCCGGTGTTGCGCCTACGTCCGGCTCATACGTCCACGAGAGCACAACAGGAGGTGGTCTCCGTTTATTCCCGGCTCGCCGGCCGTCCCTTGGCTCACCAGCCGTCCCTTGGCTCACCAGCCGTCCTTTGGCTCACCGGCCGTCCCCTGGCTCACCAGCCGGGGTGGGTCTGCTTTCCGGGCCACCCCTTCTTCCCGCTGTGCGCGCGCTCCCGGCCCGCGCCCCATGCTGCCACCGGGGCCGGGGGCGCCTCGCGCTCGGCAAAGATCTTGCCGAGCCTCGGGGACCAGGACCGGCGGTCCGCCAGCCGCAGCCCCTCCCGGACCGTCACCTGGTTCCCGGTGAGGACCGGCTTGCCGAGGAGTTTCTCCAGCTCCGTCACGTGCGAGACGGTGTGCAGGGCCGTGTCGGGCAGCAGCATCGCATCGGCCTCCGGCCGGTCCGCGGCCGTGACGAGTTCCTTCATCCGGTCCAGGTCCCAGGCGGCGGCCTCGGCGGCGGAGGAGAGAGAGGCGACGTGAGTGGCGGCCACCTCGATGCCCGCGGACCGGAGAAAGTCGGCGAACAGTGCGGCGATGTGCTCGGGGTAGGTCGCGGCGACGGCGACGCGGTCGGCGCCCAGCTCCCGCACCGCATGGACGAAGCCGAAGGAGGTGCTGGAGGCGGGCACGCCGGCCGCCCGGGCCAGGGCGGCGGTCTGTTCATGGGCCCCCTCCCAGCCGTACAGGAAGCTGCCGCCGCTGCTCGCCCACACGACGGACTCGACACCGGCGCGCTGCAGCTCCGCCACCCCGGCGGCCAGGCGTTCGGGCGTGCCGGTCCGTACCAGCGCGTCGATCCCGTAGGCGTCCTCGTCGACGTCGGTGTGGTTCACGACCAGTCTGACGGCGTCGAGCAGGATCTCCATCCGCGGGAAGTCGTCCTCCGCGAAGTGGTGGCCCGGGTAGAGAAAACCGAGGGTCGTCATGTCCACCCTTCCTGTTCCTGCGGATGCCTGGACGGGCATTCGGGGGCCGGACGCTCCGGGTAGGCCCTACCCGTGACCGTTTTCGCCCGCCTCTCCCCCAGTATTCCCCCATCCGTCGCCACCCCCACTGCGACATGTTGACGAAGCCGGGCGCGGGTGCGAGCGTGGTCGAACCGCACATCACAGACGCAGCGGAGCGACCGTCTCTCATGTCAGAGCCCACCCTGCTCGTCCTGGACACCGACCCGTCGCCGCGTCTCGGCCGACTGACCGGCCGGGCCGCTGTCCGGTACACGGACGAGGCCGGACTCGCCGCACAGCTCCCGGAGGCCGACGTACTGCTGGTGTGGGACTTCACCTCCGACGCGGTACGGGCCGCCTGGCCCGGTGACGGACCACGCCCGGCATGGGTGCATACGGCGAGCGCGGGCGTGGACCGGCTGCTCTGCCCGGAGCTGGCGGCCTCCGACACGGTGGTGACCAATGCGCGGGGCGTCTTCGAGCGACCGATCGCCGAGTATGTGACGGGCCTGGTGCTGGCGTTCGCCAAGGATCTCCCGGGCACGCTGGAGCTCCAGCACCGGCGGCTGTGGCGCCACAGGGAGAGCACACAGGTCGCGGGCAGCCGTGCGGTGGTCGTCGGCGCGGGCCCGATCGGGCGGGAGATCACCCGGCTGCTGATCGCTCTCGGGGTCCAGGTGGCGCTCGTGGGACGCCGGGCGCGGCGCACCATCCACGGCGTGGCAGAGCTGGATCGGCTGGCCTCCATGGCCGACTGGGTGATCTGCGCGGCGCCGCTGACGGAGTCGACCCGTGGCATGTTCGACGCGCGGTTCTTCGGGCTGATGCAGCCGTCGGCCCGGTTCATCAATGTGGGGCGCGGCCCGATGGTCGTCGAGGACGATCTGGTCGCCGCGCTGCGCAAGCGCTGGATCGCGGGCGCGGCGCTCGATGTGTTCGAGCAGGAACCGCTGGGGCCGCAGAGCCCGCTCTGGGACGTACCGGATCTGATCGTGTCGCCGCACATGAGCGGCGACACGGCGGGCTGGCGGGACCGGCTGGGCGAGCAGTTCGTGGAGATGTACGAACTCTGGTCGGCCGGGGAGCCCTTGCCGAACGTGGTGGACAAGCAGCGCGGGTACGTTCCCGTCCGGGACCGGAGCGAGTGACCTCGACCGGCCGGGTCCGCCGGCCACTTCACCCGCCCGTCACGGACATCTCCGCATGACGGTCAGTCAAGGAGCCTTCCACGCAGGGAAATACGCCCTGCCTACCGACTGTCGCACTCCGCCCGCAACGGGACACGGGAAGGTCGCACTCCGGTCACCGTTCGATCACAGGAGGCCTCTTCCTGCATAGACGTACGGGATCGGGCAGGCGCACCTCCTGTCCGGACTGTTCGACCGCTCCAGGAGATTGCGAACCATGGCTGACTTCCCGAACCTGTCCCGCCGGGGCTTTCTCAACCGATCGGCGGCCGTGGGTGGCCTGCTCGTCGTTCCCGGTCTCCTCTCCGCCTGCAGCAAGACCGACGCCGGTTCCGCGGACGGCGCGGGGGCGCTCGACAAGCTCCGCAAGCAGGGCTTCGTCCGGGTCGCGTACGCCAATGAGGCCCCGTACGGCTATCTGGAGGGCAAGCAGCTCAAGGGCGAGGCACCCACCCTGCACCGGGAGATCTTCAAGGCGCTCGGCGTGGACGAACTGAAGCCCACGCTCTCCGAATGGGACGGTCTGATCCCCGGGCTGCAGGCGGGCAAGTACGACGTGGTCAGCGCCGGCATGGCGATCACGCCGGAGCGCTGTGCCAATGCCATCTTCTCCGAGCCCGAGTTCATCTCGCCGACCGCGCTGATGGTGAGGAAGGGTAATCCGAAGAAGGTCACCGACCTGGCATCGGCGAAGGCCGCCGGGATCACCGTCGGCGTGATGTCGGGTGCCGTCGAGGGCTCGTACGCCGAGGGTGCCGGCATCTCCAAGGACAGGATCAAGTCGCTGCAGAAGCCGCAGGACGGCGCCGACGCGGTCAAGGGCGGCCGGATCGACGCGTTCCTGCTCACCGGCATCTCACTGCGCTGGCTCGCGAGGACGAACCCCGACACCGAGGTCACCGAGGCCTTCCTGCCCGAACTCGACGGCAAGAAGCAGTACAGCCCCGGCGGCGCCGTCTTCCGCAAGGGCAACGAGGATCTGCGGGACGCCTTCAACCGTGAGCTGAAGAAGATCGTCTCGGACAGTTCGCGTTATGTGGGCCTGCTCCGGGAGTACGGATTCGGGGCCACCGAGCTCCCGCCGGCCACCCTGAAGACGGCCGATCTGTGCAAGGGCTGACGGGGACGGAACGCACCGCATGAGTGATTTCTTCTCCGCCTTCTTCGACGATCTGCCGCAGTTGCGCTCGGGGCTGTGGGTGACCCTCCAGGCCACCGTCCTGGGCGCGCTGCTCGCCCTGCTCCTGTCGTTCGTCCTCGGTCTGATGTCGGGCAGCCGGCTGCTGGTGCTGCGCGGTGTCTCACGCGTGGTCGTGGAGTTCTTCCGCGGCACCTCGCTCTACATCCAGCTGTTCTGGCTCTACTACGCGATGCCGCCGCTGACGGGGTACGAACTGACGCCGCTGCTCTGCGGCGTCGTCGCCTTCGGTCTCAACTACGGGGCGTACGGCTCCGAGGTGGTGCGCGGGGCGATCAACTCCGTACCGCGTGCCCAGTACGAGGCGGCCGTCGCGCTGAACATGACGCCACTGCACCGGATGCGGAAGGTGATCCTTCCGCAGGCCTGGGTGCAGATGATCCCGTCCTTCACCAATCTGCTGATCCAGCTGCTGAAGTGCACCCCGCTGCTGTGGCTGATCTCCGCGGCCGACCTGATGACCGTGATCCAGCAGCTGCGCGACCGTACCGGCCAGACACTCACCGCGTACATGACCCTGCTGGTGGCCTACTTCGTCCTGGCCTACGCGCTGACCCTGCTGATGAATCTGCTGGAGCGGAGCGCCAAACGGCGACTCGGTCTGCAGACCGGTGCGGGCTCGCTGCTGCGCAGCCGCAGCGCCGCGGAAGCCGTCGCACCGACGGCCGGAGGTGCCCGGTGAACGGCTTCGACTGGAACGCCGCCCGGGACGTCCTTCCCCTGGTACTCGAAGGTTTCGAGGTCACGTTGCTCGCGACCGTGCTCGGCACGCTCGTCGCCGCGGTCCTCGGGCTCGCCATCGCGGTCGCCGGACGGGCGCCGAGCAGGTTCGTGACGGTGCCGGTGCGGGTCGTGATGGAGTTCATCCGCTCCACTCCGCTGCTCGTCCAACTGGTAGGCGCGGCAGCCCTGTTCACCTCTGTCGAACCGCTGACGATCGGCATCGTGGTGCTGGGCATCCACTACGCCACGTACACCTCCGAGGTGTACCGCGCCGGGATCGACGGTGTACCGAAGGGCCAGTGGGAGGCCTGCCGGGCGCTCTCGCTCTCCCCGCGGCGGACCTGGCAGGCCGTGATCCTGCCGCAGGCGGTGCGCAATGTGCTGCCCGCCCTCGGCAACTACGCGATCTCGATGTTCAAGGAGACCCCGTTCCTCGCCGTGATCACGGTGCAGGAAATGGTCTTCGAGGCCCGTAAGTACGGCGCCGATCATTTCGCCTACACCGAGGCATTCACGCTCGCCGGACTGGTCTTCCTGGTCGCGAGCTACCCCACCTCGCTGCTGATGAGAAAGCTGGAGAAGCGCCTTGGCCACTGAACCTCTCCCCCTGCAGAAGACGGTGGCCGCGGCCCCCGTGGACATCGCCCCGGTCCCCGCCACGTCGCAGACCGGCCATCCGCTGGTCCGCTTCGACAACGTCGTGAAGCGGTACGGCGACCATGTCGTCCTCGACGGGCTGGACTTCTCGGTGCGGCGTGGCGAAAACGTCACCCTGATCGGGCCGAGCGGCTCGGGCAAGACCACCATCCTGCGGCTGCTGATGACGCTGGAGAAGGTCAGCGACGGAGTGATCTGGGTCGACGACGCCCCGCTGTCCCACACCAAGGCGCCCGACGGCTCACTGAGGCCGGCGTCGGAGAAGCATCTGCGCGAGGCCCGGAAGAAGATCGGCATGGTCTTCCAGCAGTTCAACCTCTTCCCCAATATGAAGGTGCTGCAGAACATCACCGAGGCCCCGATCAGTGTGCTGGGCATGGACCGCGACGAGGCGGAGACCCGCGCCCTTGAACTGCTCGATCTGGTGGGACTCTCGGGGAAGGTCGACGCACACCCCTCCCAGCTCTCCGGCGGCCAGCAGCAACGGGTGGCGATCGCCCGTGCGCTGGCGATGCGGCCGGAGATCCTGCTGCTGGACGAGGTGACGTCCGCGCTCGACCCGGAGCTGGTGGCGGGCGTGCTGGAGCTGCTGAGCGACATCGCCAGGAACACCGACATCACCATGCTCTGTGTGACCCACGAGATGAACTTCGCCCGGGACGTCTCGGAGACGGTACTGATGTTCGATGCTGGACGCGTGGTCGAGTCGGGATCACCGGAAAAAATCTTCACCGATCCCGCACACGAACGCACACGCGAGTTCCTCACCGCGGTGCTGTGACCTCGCCACTCTTCGTACGCCAATGACTCTGGCATATGCCAGACGGGTGCGCCCCAGCTTACGGCGCCGGGGCGCCCCAACAAGTCGCCAACAGCCGCCCCGGAATGGGCTCTTGGCGGCTATCGTGAGGGCAGAGCTTGCGGTCACAACCTGGTGGGGGAAACCGTGACATTGAAGCCCGAACCGACCACACCGTTCCATTCGGTGCAGTACGCACTTCGTGTTCTCGAAACGGTCTCCAAACACGGCAACGGTGTGACGGACACCCAGATCTCCCGGGAGACGGGACTGCCCATAGGGCATCTCACCTCTTTGCTGCTGACGCTGCGCCGCGAGGGATACGTCGAGCAGATCACCGACGGCGCGTATGTCATCGGCTCCTCGCTGCTGCTCCTCGGCTCCGGCGCGGCCCGCAGACAGGCCCTGGAGACCAAGCTCCAGCAGTTGCTTGCACAGCTGCGCGATTCGGTCGGTGCGGCGGTCTACATCAGCCGGTACGTCGACGGCGAGATCAGCGTCACGCAGTACGCCGACGGCCCCCGTACCCCCGCGGTCAACGAGTGGGTGGACTTCCGTTCCTCCGCGCACGCCTCGGCGGTCGGCAAGTGCCTGCTGGCCCAGCTCGACCAGAACGGCCGCCGCGACCACCTCTCGCGCCACAAGACGGCCCGACTCACATCACGGACGATCACCAACGAGAAGGTGCTCTTCTCCAAGCTGGACAGCCAGCCGGCGACGGTTCCGGTGCTCGACCTCCAGGAGTACGCGGTCGGCACGGTGTGCGCGGCGGTACCACTGACGGCCGGGTCATCGGCGGGTTGCCTGGCACTGTCCCTGCCGGTCGAGGACGCGCATCGCCTGCGCGAGGCGGCGGCCACACTGAATCGGCGGGCGGCGCCCGTGCTTCTGTCGCTGGCGCTCTAGAGAGTGAGGGTTCGGCGAGGCCCACCGAGGTACCCCGGGACGGCTTTGCCCTCGATCGCCGGACGGGCTTGATCTTGCTGGACGGGCTCGACTTTGCCGAATGAGACCGATTTTTCCGGACAGAATTAATTTAGAACGACACATCCCATTTGCCCGAGTGTCATCAGCACCCTCGGGAGCAGGTATTATTTTCGAGTCAGCAGGCGCCGCTAGCTCAGTTGGTTAGAGCAGCTGACTCTTAATCAGCGGGTCCGGGGTTCGAGTCCCTGGCGGCGCACAGACAACGCACTGGGCGGTTCACGTACACACGTGAACCGCCCAGTGCGTTTTTTACTGCTCATCGAGATGTACGAACGTTTTACACATCCGTACTAGACAAGTGTTTTAAACGCTCGTACATTTCCTGGCATGACGAACGCTACGAGCACCACCGCCGAGCCCGGCCACCTCGCCGGTCGCCGGGAATGGACCGCCTTCGTGGTCCTCCTGCTGCCTCTCCTCCTCGTCTCCATGGACGTCTCCGTCCTCTTCTTCGCGATCCCGTCCATCGACCGGGACCTCGCCCCCAGCGCCACCCAGCAGCTCTGGATCTTCGATGTGTACGCCTTCGCCCTGGCCGGCCTGCTCATCACGATGGGCTCGCTCGGCGACCGGATCGGCCGCCGCAAGCTGCTGCTTCTCGGGGCGTTCGCGTTCAGTGCCGCGTCCGTCGCGGCTGCGTACTCCACCAGCCCCGAGATGCTGATCGCGGCCCGCGCGCTGCTCGGGATCGGCGGTGCGACGCTGATGCCGTCGACGATGGGTCTCGTGCGGAACATGTTCCGCGACGAGCGGCAGCGCGGCCGGGCCGTCGGCATCTGGTCGGGTGCCATGGCCGGCGGGATCGCGCTCGGCTCGGTGCTCAGCGGCGTCATGCTGCAGCACTTCTGGTGGGGCTCGGTCTTTCTGATCAATGTGCCGGCGATGGTGCTGCTGCTGGTCCTGGTGCCGGTGCTGGTCCCGGAGTTCAAGGACCCGAACCCCGGTCGGTTCGACTTCCTGAGCGTGCCGCTGTCGATGGGTGCCGTGCTGCCCGTCGTCTACGGGATCAAGGAGAGCGCCGCCCATGGGCTCGATCTGCGATACGGACTGACCGTCGCCGCCGGGCTCCTCGTCGGCTGGTTCTTCGTCCGCCGCCAGCGCAACCGCAGCGACGCGATGATCAGCCGGGAACTGTTCCGCGACCGCGGCTTCGCGGCGGGAATCGGCCTGAACTCCCTGGCCGCCTTCGCCATGATGGGCTCGGCGTTCTTCACCACGCAGTATCTGCAGTCGGTGCTCGGCATGGGCACGATGGAGGCCGCGCTGTGGAGCATGGCCCCGTCACTGGCGGTGGGTGCCGCGGCCCCGACGGCCACGGCGATTGCCCAGCGGACCGACCGCACGCGAGTCGTCTGCGCCGGTTTCGTCATCGCCGCCGCCGGTTTCGCGGTCCTCGCCCTGACGGGTACGGACTCGCTGTGGCTGCTGCTCGGCGGCTGCGCCGTGATGAGCTGCGGCATCGTCACCGTGATGGCGCTGGTCTCGGACCTGGCACTGTCCACCGCCCCGCCGGAGAAGGCGAGTTCGGCGGCCTCGCTGCTGGAGACGGGCCAGGAGTTCGGCGGCGCGATGGGGATGGCCCTGCTGGGTGCGGTGGCCACGGCGGTCTACACCGCGGACATGCCGGGCTCGGCACCACAGGCGGCCCGCAAGACGCTGCCGGGCGCGGTGGCCACGGGGGACGGTTCGCTGATCTCGGTCGGACGGGAGGCATTCGTGCACAGCATGCAGTACGCCTCGGTGGCCGGGGCCGCGCTGTTGCTGGCGGGGGCGGTACTGGCCGTGACGCTGCTGCGGCGGAGGTCCGCGGTGGCGGCGCGGGAGGAGCCGGCCCTGACGAACTAGTGCGGGCCCACCCACCTTGCCGCCTCTGCCCCCGATCACCGGACAGGCTTGATCTTCAAGCCCGTCCGGTGACCGAGGGCAGAAGTCCGTCTCGCCCGTGTCCCTTGAACTCGCCCAGCAGGGCGTCCAGTTGCTCATCGCCGAACGCTTCGTACCCGCCCCGGGCAGCGTTCCACCACACAGATCCCCCGCACCAAAACCCCTCGCGGCGCAGCCCCACCCGGTGCACCTTGTTCGTCGCCGTCACCGGCATCGCCGGGACGATGCGTACGAAGCGGGGCGCCATCTTCGTCCCCAGGTCCGGCTGGGCCGCCAGGAACGCGGCGAAGGAGTCCGGGTCGAACGCAGCCCCCTCCCGCATCACGAACGCCGCCATCACCTGGTCCCCCGCCACCGGGTCCGGCACCGCGTACACCGCTACGGCCGCCGCGTCCTCCCAGCGGGCCAGGATGTTCTCGATCACCGCGGCGGCCAGGTTCTCGCTGTCCACCCGCAGCCGGTCGTCCGTACGGCCCGCGAAGTAGAGGAAGCCGTCGGCGTCACGGAAGAAGAGGTCCCCGGTCCAGTACCAGCCGCCGCGCACCCGGTCCGCATCCGCCGCCGCGTTGCGCCAGTACCCCTCGAAGGGCGTACGGCCACGATTGACCAACTCCCCTATCGCATCGGCCCCGTTGGCCAGTCTTCCGGACTCGTCGAAGACTGCGGCGGCCCGTTCCTCGCCGGTCTCCGGGTCGACGACCGCGAGATCGTCGCGCGACGCCGCCTTCCCGATCGCGCGCTCCGGGGTGTCCGGGGTCCGCTGGATCGCCGCGCCGCCCTCGGAGGAGCCGTAGCCCTCGATCAGCCGCACCCCGAACCGCTCCCGGAAGCGGGCCACGTCCACCGCGCCGGCTTCGGTTCCGAAGCCGAGCCGCAGCGGGTGCTCGCGGTCGTCGGGGCGCTCGGGGGTGGCCAGCAGATACTGCACGGCGCGGCCGACATAGGTGAAGTACGTAGCCCCGTGCGCCCGTACGTCGTCGAGGAATCCGGAGGCCGAGAATCGGCGGCGCAGCGCGATCGCGGCGCCGCCGGCCAGCGCGGGCGCCCAGTCGGCGATCACCGCGTTGCCGTGGAACATCGGCATGCAGATGTAGTGGACGTCCTCGCGCCGGACGCCGAAGTGATCGACGAGGGAGCGCCCGGCCGCCGCCAGCCGCCCCTGGGAGCAGATCGCTGCCTTGGGTGCACCGGTCGAACCCGAGGTGAAGTAGAGCAGCATCCGGGTTCCGGGCCCGACTTCGGCCAGGACCGTGTCGCCCGGTTTCGCTCCGGTGTACGGGGCGAGCAGTTCGGCGTACGCATCGGTGTCGGTGACCAGCACCCGTACACCCGGAAGATCCAGGCCGTCGAGCAGCGAGAGATGCGCGCGTTCGGTCACCAGGACGCGGCAGTCGGTGTGCAGGATGTCGCGAGCCAGTTCGGCGCCGCGCCGGGTGGGGTTGATACCGGCGACGGCGACCCCGGCCAGGGCCGCCGCACTCAACCAGAGAGCAAATTCGGGGGTGTTGTCCATCAGCACCCCGAGGTGCGGTTCGCTGCCCGCCGACAGCAGATCCGCCAGGAGCGCGGCCCGTGCGGCAGCGCCCGAGGCGACCTGGTGATGGCTGAGGACAGTGCCCTCAGATCTCAGTCCGGGCCGGTGGTCGCCCCATTGGCGCTGTACGAGCTCCGCGACGGTGCCTGCGCTCCCCATGGCGCCGCACGGTAACTGACTATGCGTCAGAACTGAACATCGGAGCAGGCGTAGAACGCGTTCGCCGTGTCAGCGATGGTCCAGACGCTCAGGATGATGTGCTTCCCGGTCTTCTGGGTGGGGATGGTGCCCTGCTGGGTCAGGGTCGCCGGGGGCTGCTTGCCTCCGTACGGCACCGTCATGAAGGGCTGCGGCTCCAGGTCGGCCCTGGTGAGGGGCTTGGTGGGGTCCCAGCCGTTCTTGGTGATGTAGTAGCGGAAGTCCGTCGTGGCGTGGCGCGCGGTGAACTGCCAGCGGAAGCTGAAGCCCTGCCCCGCGGTGACATTGGTGGCGGGCCAGCTGCCGCCGCGCGGGTCGTCGAGCTGGGCGAACTCGGAGTGGCCGCCGGAGCAGATCCGGCCGTCGGCCGGACCTGCAGCCGGGAAGCCCTTGGGGCCCTCGACGCTCTGCGGCTCCCACTGGATGTTGCCGCAGCCCGTCACCGTGCCATTGGCGCAGAGCTTCTGGCGGCTGATGGGGTTGTCGGTGTAGCCGTGGCTACCGGCACTGCCCGTCGCGAACATCGAGACGCCCGCTATCGCCAGGCCGACTACGGCCGCGCTTGCCCTTTTACGCATTGCTGTCGCTCCTCAAGAACGTGGGGGAGGTTCCATGAGCCCTGCTGCGCGCATGTGCTGCGGTCTAGACCAAGCCTTAGATTATTGACGCGATATGAACATGTCCAGACCAATGGGAGTTGGATTCCGCTTCGCCGCCGGAGCGCCCTCCGAAGCTCTCAGGCGCCCTCCCCGCCGCTGCGTCCGGTGTAGAAGGCCACCGTCAAGTCCTTGACCAGCGCCTTCCGTTCGTAGTCGTCCAGCTCCACGAGCCCTCTCGCGGTCAGCCGGTTGACAGTGTCGTCCACCGCGTCAACCACCGAAGTCAGCACACTGTCGCGGTGCTTGGCGTCGATGGCTGCGATCCGGCGTCGCTGCATGGCCGCGGCGATCTCCGGTGCGTACTCGATTCCGGTCGGCTGCGCGGAGTACACCTCGATGCCGACGGGCTCGCAGTCCGCCTTCAGCATCCGGGTCAGCGCGTCACCGACGGCCTCCGCGTTGCGCAGGGTGTGCGCGTCCTCGTGGAAGGCGTCGGCGGGCAACTGCGAGAGGACCCGGGCCATCGCCGCCTCGACCTGCTCACGCAGATACGCCTCGTGGTCCGCGACCCCGAGCGTCGCCCGTACGGTGTCCCTGATCCGCCAGACGACGAGAACGACGACGCGCAGCGCCGTACCGTTGGCATCCACGGCGGGGAGCGGTTCGCTGCGCCAGTGCCGCAGGCGTACGTCGACCCGGCGTCGCAGCAGAAGCGGGCTGATCCACATCAACCCCGTCCGCCGCACACTTCCCCGGTACTCGCCGAAGAGCGTCAGCACCCAGGCGTACCCGACCCGTCCGCGGCTCAGGCCGCCGAGCGTGAAGAGCACCGCCGTCACCAGCGCGGCGAGCGCCGCCCAGGCACCGGAACCGATCCCGTCGTACGGACGCGAGCCGATCCCGAACCGGGCGAGCACGACGGCGGGCAGCGCGCCGACCCACCAGAGGACGGCGCCACCGGCAACGATCCCGGCCAGCCCGGCGAGCAGCGCCACCCAGCCGGGCAGCGCGGGCCCCGACCGCTCGGCAAGCTGTGGATCACCGACCGGCGCCGGCCGCGTCGAGGGCTGCACCTGCGGCCCGCTCGGCACGGGCGGCCGACGCACCCCCGACACCGCCGGCTGGTCACCGGCGGGGAGCGCGGCCGCGTCGGTGTGCTCGGGGTTCTCGGGGTTCTCGGGATTCTCGCGGAAGAGCAGGTGTACGGGGATGGTGGCGGTCCGCTCATTGGCAATGACCGCGCGATGCCGCCCGGTCCTCCACGGAGCGTCGCCGGACTGCTCGGCCCCGGCGCCCCCGGTGACGGGGAGCGAGTCGAAGACGGCGTCGGGGGCGGCGTCGGGGGCGGTCCGGTGCGGGGACGGGGACGGGGACGGAGGCAAGGGTGGGGACGGGGTGCCGGAACCGGGCCCGGTGCGGTGGCCGGCCGAGGCCGGGACGGGCGCGGCGTCCGGGACAGGTGCGGCGTCCACAGCCGGGACCGATACCGAGGCCGAGGTCGCGCCGAGGGTTGCGCAGTCCACGTCCTCACCCGGGACCAGGTCCAGCACAAGGTCGACCACCGAGTCGGGACCGGCACCCGGCTCCTCCGGGCCCGCACCGCTGACCGAACCCGATGCCGCCCCCGGGCCTGCACCGTTCCCCGAATCCAGAGCTGTCCCCTCGCCCGGACCCCCAGCCCCGTCGCGCGCCTTCGCCCGGTCCGGACTCCACACCCGCACCGACATCTCCCCCTGCTCCTGCTCCCCTTCCCGTTCCCCCGCGTTCTCCGGGGTTCCGGAGCTGTCCGACACCGTGGATCCCATTCCCGCCTCCGTCATGTCTGTTTTGTCACGCGAAGAGCCGTCGCCAGGTCTCCGGGCCGGGGTAGCCGTCGGCCGCTCCGCCCCGCCAGCCCTGGGCCCGCTGGAAAGCTTCGACATTGCGCCGGTCCGCCTCGGTCCACCGGGGCCCCGGTCCCGACAGGTAGTGCTTGCCGTATCCCTTCTTCACCAACTGCTTGCCGAGCTTGTCGACATGGCTGTTTGACCGACCGGGCCGGAAATGGCCCCGCCCGGGGAACTTCGAAGCCGCGTTCGAATCGCCCTGGCCGCTACCGCTCCCGCTTCCGGTGGCGGGGATGTCGCGGCCGGTCCCGTTGGCCAGGTGATGCCAGGTGTAGGGGCCGGGGACGCCGTCCGCTTCCTTGCCCTTCCAGCCCTGGGCCTTCTGGAACGCCTGGGTCGCGCGCCGGTCGGCATCGCCCCAGCCCGGCCCGGGTCCGACCTTGTAGAAGCGCTTGCCACCCCGGTCCACGAGCATCTTCCCGAGCTGGGTGACGTGCTCGTTGCTGGCGCCGGGGCCGAACTTCCCGGCGCCCGGGAACGCCTTCGTCGACACTCCGCTTCCGCTGCTGAGCGCCTTGTAGCGGTACGCGACGTACTTGCCGGAGTTGGTCCAGTACGCCATGGGCGTCGTCTGCTTGCGGGTGTGCGGCTTCGTCTGCTCGTACGCCGTGTAGTGGGTGTGCGTGTAGTCGATCCAGCCACCGAAGATCGTGACGTGCGAGCCCTTCGAGGGGTTGGCCGGATTGTGGAAGAGCAGGATGTCGCCGGGCTGCAGCTTCTCCCGCGCGACCTTCTGCCCGTACTTGGCGAGGCTGCCGGTCCACTCGTTGCCGGGCAGGTTCCAGGCCATCGACACATAGCCGGAGCAGTCCTGCCGGTAACCGTCGGACCAGTACTTGCTCATGCTGTACGGAACCTGCGCGGACACCCACTTCTTCGCACGGCTGACGATCGCGGTTCGGCTGGTCTTGCGCAGCGTGGTGGTCCCGGTGGACGAGGGCGGGCCCGAGGCCCCCGCGCCCCGCAGCGGCCCCGGCCCGCCCTGCGGACTGTCCGTATCCGGCTCGGCCGGGGTGAGCGGGTCGCCCTCGTCGGCCGGGGTCTCCGGGTCCACCGACACCGCCGTCTCGTCCGTACGGGCGGCTCCGGCCGCCTCCGCCGCCCGGTCGCCCGGCGCGCTCGCCGCCTCGGCCACGCCGGTGCTCAGCACCACTCCGGCCGTGGTGACCAGCACCAGCGCGCGGCGCGCACCATGTGCGGCCGGATGACCTCCGAACCGCATGGGCAAGGCGCCGGCGGCGGTGCGCCGTTGCGCGGCGCACCCCGCGCAGGTGCAGTCGCTGGCGGGTACGTACTCCTCGAAAGCCGGCACAGTCATGCGATTCCCCTCCGCACTCGTCAAGATCTTTGGGCGCATCCGCACGGGCGCCAGTGTCTCAACTCTCCTGACATATCGCATTTTGACGGACAGAAGAGAAAAAACGACCATCCGACAGGCCGTGATGGACGGGAAATGGTCAGGAGCACACCTCGCCTTCAGGTAGAGTTCTCCGGGTCAGCAGGCGCCGCTAGCTCAGTTGGTTAGAGCAGCTGACTCTTAATCAGCGGGTCCGGGGTTCGAGTCCCTGGCGGCGCACGCAGAGTCAAGGCCCCCTCACCACGCGTGAGGGGGCCTTGTTCGTTCACGGGCCGGGCCCGGGCGGCACATGGCTGTCACACGGTCATTGCTTCGTCACTCAGAGGTTCGAAGAGCCCTTGCATACGTCTCCGCGCGCCCCCTCCGCAAGGGTTCCACAAATCGCACGTATGACTGGCAACCCACCCTTTTCACCCTTGCGATCGGGACCGGGGTCGGACAACCTGTCTAGGGGCCGTCAGCTCCAACCAGGCTGATGCGCCGTCCAGTTGGGGGATGCAGAGGGGGAAGTTCCGGTTGTCCGCTACGTGGGGTGGGGGCCCCGCTCGGGGACAGATGTCGGGGAGGCATCAGACAGCCGGAAGGGCGCCGTTCCGTATCTGAGCGGAAGGTCGCCCGCCATTGATGTCGTCCGCGGCGACCGACGGGGAATCGCCGTGGCCGAGACGACCGACCAGTCACGCACTGACCATGCGTGCAGGGGGATGGCCCATGACGTCGACGCCGACAGGCGCCCGGCAACAGAACAACGACCTTTCCCGGACCACTCAGCTCCGGATTCCGGCGCAGCCGAGGACCGGGGAACAACGGCGGCAGCCGAGGGATGCATTGCCTCGTTACGACTACGAGCACTACAGCCGGCTCGCCGGCCCACTGACCCGGCCCGGTCCGGGCAGACCGTACCGGGTGCAGTACCGCTCGCTGCTCTCGCAGGAGCCGCACAGAATCCGCGCGGCGCTCCTGCTGGGCGCCGCGCCCCTCGTCTCGCTCGGCCTGTTCGCCTGGCTCATGCAGCCGGATCACTGGACGCGGCGCGACCCGAATCCCAAGAACGACACGCTGCTGGTCCTCGACATCGTGATGCTGGTCTCGATCGGCCTGATCGAGCTCTTCCGCACACTGAACGTCCTGTCGAACGCGCACGCGACGCTGGTCGCGCGCGACCCGGTCCCGGTCGTACCGGAAACCGGCACCAGGGTCGCCTTCCTCACCTCCTTCGTCCCGGGCAAGGAACCCCTGGAGATGGCGACGAAGACCCTTCAGGCCGCGGTCCGCATCCGGCACCGCGGGACGGTGCACGTCTGGCTGCTCGACGAGGGCGACGACCCGGCCGTGAAGGAGGTCTGCGCCCGGCTCGGGGTGCACCACTTCACCCGCAAGGGCGTCGCGCGCTGGAACCGTCCCGAGGGTGCGCACCGCGCGAGGACCAAGCACGGCAACTACAACGCCTGGCTGGACGCGCACGGCGGCGAGTACGACTTCTTCGCCTCCGTCGACACCGATCACGTACCGCTGCCCAACTATCTGGAGCGGATGCTCGGCTACTTCCGCGACCCGGACGTCGGCTTCGTCATCGGCCCGCAGGTCTACGGCAACTACGACACGTTCGTCACGAAGGCCGCCGAGTCCCAGCAGTTCCTCTTCCACGCGCTGATCCAGCGCGCGGGCAACCGCTACGGCGCCCCGATGTTCGTCGGCACCAGCAACGCGGTGCGGATCTCGGCCCTCAAGCAGATCGGCGGTCTGTACGACTCGATCACCGAGGACATGGCGACCGGCTTCGAGATGCACCGCGCCCGAAATCCGCGGACCGGCCGCAAGTGGCGCTCGGTCTACACCCCTGACGTGCTGGCCGTCGGCGAGGGCCCGACCGCGTGGACGGACTTCTTCACCCAGCAGCTTCGCTGGTCGCGGGGGACGTACGAGACGATCCTCAAGCAGTACTGGAAGGGCTTCTTCTCGCTCCCCGTGGGCAAGCTCTTCAACTACACCATGATGATCATCTTCTACCCGATGTCCGCCCTGAACTGGATCCTCGCGGCACTGAGTTGCGCACTGTTCCTGGGGATGGGCGCCTCGGGTGTGCAGATCGACCCGACGGTCTGGATGATGCTGTACGGCAATGCCTCGGCGCTCCAGATCGGCCTGTACATCTGGAACCGGCGGCACAATGTCTCACCGCACGAGCCCGAGGGCTCCGGCGGCCTGGCCGGCATGATGATGTCCGCGCTCTCCGCCCCGGTCTACGCACGCTCGCTGCTGGATGCCGTGCTGCGCCGCAAGAGCTCGTTCGTGGTGACGCCGAAGGGCGACTCGTCCAGCCCGGACACCCTCTTCGGCACCTTCCGGATCCATCTCTTCTTCGTCCTGGTCTTCGGCGGCTCCATCGCCGCCTCCTTCGTACTCGGACACAGCCATCCGGCGATGCTCACCTGGGCCGCCATGGCGTTGCTGATCACCGCGGCACCGATCCTCGGCTGGCAGTACACCGCCCGCACGGAGAAGCGGAAGCGCCGCGCCGCACCGCACTCGCAGCCGGCACACATACGGCCCGGTCCCGAGCGGGCCGACGACCGGCAGACCATGCAGATCGCTCTTGGGGGACGTGAACGATGAAGTACCGTCCGAGCCTCCGTACCCGCCGCATGGCGATCAGTACGGCGGTGGTTCTGGCACTCTCGGGAGCGAACGGGCCGTGGGTGTACCGCTTCAGCAGCGAGCGCTACCACGAGTACACGATCAACAAGCCTGACTACAAGGCCGCGAACGGCCACTGGGACATCCTGGACATCCCCTCCGGGTACCGGATCAATACGATCCACGCGGCGCTGCTGCACACCGGCAAGGTGCTGCTCGTCGCGGGCTCCGGCAACAACCGGGAGAACTTCGACGCGAAGAGTTTCCGGTCGGTGCTGTGGGACCCGAAGACCGATGAGTTCAAGAACGTGCCCACGCCCAAGGACTTGTTCTGCTCGGGTCACACCCAGCTGCCCGACGGCAAGCTGCTCATAGCCGGCGGCACCAGGCGCTACGAGAAGCTCAAGGGCGATGTCACCAAGGCCGGCGGCCTGATGACCGTCCACAACGAGGACCCGGACAAGCCGATCACCCTGCCCGCGGGCACCCGGTTCACGGGCAGTGCGAACGGCAGGACGTTCGTCTCCAAGGACCCTGTGCTGATCGAGAGGGCCACCAAGGTCTTCGACAGGAGGACCGGCGCGTTCCTGCGCAACGACGCCGGCCTCGGCCGGATCTATGTAGAGGCGCGGAAATCCGGTACGGAGTACGGGACGGGCGCCGAGGACAGCTACCGGATCGCGGGCCTGACCGGCTCCGACGCGCGGAACGTGTACGGAATCGCGCAGAAGCTCGCCCTCGACAAGAAGGACTTCCAGGGCATCCGGGAAGCCTTCGAGTTCGACCCGGTGGCGGAGAAGTACATCACCGTCGACCCGATGAACGAGGCGCGCTGGTACCCGACGCTGACCACCCTCCAGGACGGCAGGGTCCTCGCCCTCTCCGGGCTGGACGAGATCGGGCAGATCGTCCCCGGCAAGGACGAGATCTACGACCCGAAGACCAGGAAGTGGCAGTACACCGGCATCGTCCGGAGGTTCCCCACATACCCCGCGGTCTTCCTGCTGAACGACGGGAGGCTCTTCTACTCCGGCTCGAACGCCGGATACGGCCCCGCCGATGTCGGCCGCGAGCCCGGCATCTGGGACCTGGCGACGAACAGTTTCAGGAAGATCCCCGGCCTGGGCGACGCCGACGAGATGGAGACCTCGGCGACGGTACGGCTGCCCCCGGCCCAGGACGAGAAGTTCGTGGTCATCGGCGGTGGCGGGGTCGGCGAGTCCGACAGGTCGAGCGCGAAGTCACGTCTGGTCGACCTGAAGGACCCCGCCCCGAGGTTCCGGGACGGCGCCTCGCTGGAGGAAGGCACCCGTTATCCGAGCGCCTCCCTGCTCCCCGACGACTCGCTGCTGGTCACCGGCGGTTCCGACGACTACCGCGGGCGCGGCGGGTCCAATGTGCTGCAGGCCCGGCTGTACGACCCGGGGACGGACACGTACGAGCGGGTCGCCGACCCGTCGGTGGGCCGCAACTACCACTCGGGGTCCGTACTCCTGCCCGACGGCCGGGTCATGGTCTTCGGTTCGGACTCGCTCTACGCGGACCGGGCGAACACCCGGCCGGGCGTCTTCGAGCAGCGCATCGAGATCTACACGCCGCCGTATCTGTACCGCGGTTCGCGCCCGGAGCTGACGGCCGGGCCGAAGAGCATCCGACGCGGCAGTGCGGGCAGGTTCACGACGGCGCACGGGTCGACGATCACCTCGGCGAAGCTGATGCGGCCGAGTGCGGTCACCCATGTCACGGACACCGACCAGCGGTCGGTGGCGCTGGGCCTGAAGAGGACGGCGGGCGGGATCACGGTGACGGTGCCGGGGAACCGCGCGTTGGTGCCGTCGGGGTGGTACATGCTGTTCGTGACGGACGGCAGAGGGACGCCGTCCGAGGGGATGTGGGTCGAGGTGCCGTAGGTGCGGGTTCCGCGGGGCGTCCGGTGATTCCGGGCGCCCCGCACCCTATTTCGTCGCCCGGGCCAGCCCCAGCGCGTACTCGGGCCACCAATCGCCCGCCTTCGGACCGCCCTTGCAGTCGCCGTCGGACTCGCCGGGCCTCTTGACCCAGAGGTAGGCGTCGACCAGTTCGTCACCCGTGTCGGTCGTCGGCGTCTCGCCGAGCGCGCGGCCGGGCGGGTTGCACCAGTTCTCCTCGGGCGCGCCCCCGTTGTACGGGCCGTTGCCGTTGCGGCTGGTGTCGATGACGAACGGCTTGTCGCCGATCTTCGCCGAGAGCTGCTTGCCGAAGTCCGTACTGTCCGCCGTGGTACGGAAGTTGGAGACGTTGACGGCGAATCCGTCGGCCGCTTCGATGCCCGCCCGCCGGAGCGGCTGGAAGAGCGCGTCGGGGGTGCGCCAGCCTGCGTTGCCGGCGTCCATGTAGACGCGAGTGTCCGGCTGCTGCTTGAGCCGCTCGACGGCCCCCTTCAGCAGGTCGTACCGCTCCTCGTGGAACTCCTGCGGCGTGCACCCGTCGACCATGTGCAGCAACGCGTCCGGCTCCAGGATCACCGTGGCGCGCCGGTCACCGATGCCCTTGGCGACGCCCTCCAGCCAGGCCCGGTACGCATTGCCGTCGGCGGCGCCGCCCTTGGAGAACTGCCCGCAGTCGCGGTGCGGGATGTTGTAGAGGACCAGCAGCGCTTCCCGGCCGGCCTTCTCGGCCGCCTGCGTGAAGCCCTTCGCCTCGGCCTCCGGATCGTCCGGGCCGATCCACTCGCCGACGGGCTGCCGCGCGATCTTCTCGATCAGACCGGCGTTCTCCCCGTCGCCGTCCTTCGTGTACGCGGCGACCTGCCTGGCCGCGTTCCCGTCCGGGTTGACCCAGTACGGGTCGCTGCCCCGGGGATGCTGACCGATGGCACCGGCATTCTTCCCCGCGCCGCCGGAGCCGGGGGACGAGCCGGACGAACCCGCGCCGCCGGAGCCGGACGAGGCGGAGCATCCCGCGAGCAACAGAACGGCCCCGGCCGCGGCCACCGCGCCCGCCCGTCTCATGCCCGACCGGCCGTTGTAGCTGCCGTACATCCACTCCCCCTCGGGTGCGACGGCGGTGCACTGCCGCGTCCCCTTCATCCTGGCACAGGGCTTCTGTCCGTTCACCCGGAAGCCGAGAGTGACCGATTACCGACGGTGCGTCAGAAAGTCTCTGGGCCAAGGCGGTTCGCCGCCCTAGAGTGTCGGGCACGGTCCACCCCTGGCCTCCCGTGTCGGCGCCGGCTACTCCCGCACCCGCCCGCCGCGGTCGAGGACCGGCCCGGTCGGCGCCCCGGGGGAAGAGGGCTGCCGGCCGGGCCGGATACCGCCGTCGTCAGTCGCTGCCGCTCCCCCCGGACTTCTCGCCGGTCAGGTAGGCCGAGACGACCACATTCGCGTCGTACGAGCGCGACGCCCGGTCGTAGGTGCCGCCGCAGGTGATCAGGCGGAGTTCGGCGCGGCCGTTCCTGCGGGGGCCGTACGCCTTGTCGGCGTTGAAGCGTTCCCGGGTGAAGACCTGGACGTCGTCGATGGTGAATTCGGCGACCCTGCCGTCCGCGCGGATCACCTCGACCTTGGCACCGGGGCGGGCCGCGCTGAGCCCGTAGAAGACAGCCGGTTCGGTCTCGGTGTCGACATGGCCGACGAAGAGGGCGGGGCCCTTCGCTCCGGGCTCGATGCCGTTGCCGTACCAGCCGACGGTCTGGGGCGTGTCGAACGGAGGTGGTTCGATCGCCCCGTCCTTGTCCAGGCCGCGGGCGACCACGGGCGCCTTGATGCCTATCGACGGGACCTCGACCCGCTCCGGCGCGGCGCCCTCGATCGGGTCGTGAGCCGGGGGCAGCGGGACGCCGAGCGGGCGCCCGACTGCGGCGATGTCGCCGGTGGTCGGAGCTGAGCTGGCGCCGGAGCCGTCGGCGATGTCGCGGCCCCACAGCCACAGGCCCATCAGTAGGACGGCCCAGGCCACTCCGGTGAGCAGCCGACCGTGACCCTCGGGGCGGTCGGGGGCGGACATATCAGTCCTCGGCCGGACGGCGACGGCGCACGCTGCGGAACGCAACGGCGGCGGCCGCGACGGCGGCCAGGGCCAGACCGATCACCGCTTGTACGACGCCGGGGCCGTTCTGATGGGCTTCCTTGTCGGTGAGGACGGCGGTGCCGCCGCCTCCCGCGCTGACCGGCGCGAGGGGCGTGGCCTGGTCGCGGTCGATGACGGTGACCCTGCCGGATGTCTTGGTGCCCTTGTCGTCCGTACAGACGATCTGGATGTCGTGGTCGCCCGGGGAGGCGTCCGAGCTGATCCGGGCCTGCGCGAAGAGGCCCCCGTCCGCGGCGGGTGAGAAGCGCGCCTCCGAGACGAAGGCGTCGGAATTGCCCTTGGCCTCCTTGCCCCCGCAGGCGTCCAGCCTGAGGGCCACGTCGCCGCCCGGGGCGGCGGAGGGCGGGGTCACCGAGAGTGTGGTGCGGGAGTCCGAGCCCGTCTGGTCGGACCCGGATTCGGCCAGTGCGGCGGAAGCCGGCACCAGAGTCGCCGCGACGGCCGCGACGGCACAGAACGTGAGGGGTATCAAACGCATCGTGAACCTCCTTAAGGAAGGTTCACGCCTGCCCGGGCTTTTCGCATCCGCAGGAGCACGGGGGCGGGCCGGCAAGGACCGCCCGGAACGCTCCCCCGCCCCCTGGGGCCGGTGCCCCGCCGTGCTCAGCCCGCGTCGACGAGGTCGACCAGATCGGCGATGGAATCGACGACCGTGGACGGCCGGAACGGGTACTTGTCGATGTCGGCCACTGTGGTGAGACCGGTGAGGACCAGGAACGTCTGCATCCCCGCCTCCAAGCCGGCCAGCACATCGGTGTCCATCCGGTCGCCGATCATGGCGCTGGACTCGGAGTGGGCACCGATCGCGTTGAGTCCGGTGCGCATCATCAGCGGGTTGGGCTTGCCCGCGAAGTACGGGTCCTTGCCGGTGGCCTTGGTGATGAGGGCGGCGACGGATCCGGTGGCGGGCAGCGGACCCTCGGCGGACGGGCCTGTCTCGTCCGGGTTGGTGCAGATGAAGCGGGCGCCGCCGTTGATCAGCCTTATCGCCTTGGTGAGCGCCTCGAAGCTGTACGTGCGGGTCTCGCCGAGGACCACGTAGTCCGGCTCGTGGTCGGTGAGGACGTAGCCGATGTCGTGCAGGGCGGTGGTGAGCCCGGCCTCTCCGATGACGTACGCCGTGCCGCCGGGCCGCTGGTCGTCCAGGAACTGGGCGGTGGCCAGGGCGGAGGTCCAGATGTTCTCCACGGGCACGTCGAGACCCATGCGGTCCAGGCGGGCGTGGAGGTCGCGCGCGGTGTAGATCGAGTTGTTCGTGAGGACCAGGAAGGGCAGCCCCGAGTCCCGCAACCGCTTGATGAAGGCATCCGCTCCGGGGATCGGCGTCCCCTCGTGGATCAGGACTCCGTCCATGTCGGTGAGCCAGGATGAGATCGGCTTGCGCTCTGCCATGTGGGACTCCTGCCGTACGCCGTGTGCGGGGACGCCGGCGGCACCGCGTTGTGCAGCGCCGACATCCCCGATTTTAGGCCGTCCGTTCAACCAGCCGATACGGCCGGAACGCCCGGTACCGAGACCACCCGGTGCCGGATCACCGGCAGCGGGTCACCCGGCGCCGCCTTCGGGACGGTCCAGACCCGTTACCTTTGCGCGATGATCCGCCGAAGTCCCTTTCCCTCAAGGTGAATCGCCGGCCGCCGGTCAGCTGCCGGTGGCCGACTTCCAGGCCTCGACGTACGTGTCCAGGTTGGTGCCGATGTCCGACCAGTCGGGCTCGAAGATCTCCACGCCGTCCATCAGCTCGGCGAGCTCGGTGGCGTTGGCGTCGGTGGCCTCGACGTCCTTGCGGGCCGAGAAGCCGCCGCCGACGGCGCTGACGTCCTTCTGGGCCTGCTCGGAGAGCATGAAGTCGAGCAGCTTCTTGCCGTTGGCGCTGTGCGGGGCCTTGTCGACCAGGCCGGCCGCGTACGGCAGAGCGAAGGTGGTGGGCTTGCCGCCCTCCTTCGCGGGGAACCAGATGCCGAGGTTCGGCATGTCCTTGGACTGTGCGTAGTTCATCTGGACGTCGCCGTTGGCGGCGAGCAGTTCGCCCTTGTCGACCTTGGGGGCGAGCTTGCCGGTGGAGGCGGACGGGCCGACGTTGTTGGCCTGCAGCTTCTTCAGGTACTCCATCGCCGGCTCCTTGCCGCCGAAGTCGTGCATGGCCTTGATCAGTACGGCCGTGCCGTCACCGGCGACTCCGGGGGTGGAGTACTGGATCTTGTTCTTGAACTTTCCGTCGAGCAGCTCCTCCCAGGTGGTGGGTGCCGACTTCAGCTCCTTCTTGTTGTAGATGAAGCCGAAGTAGTTGTTGACGACGGAGGTCCACTTGGAATCGGACGCCTTGTCGGCGCCGTCGACCTTGTCGGAACCGGCCGGTGCGTACGCCGTGAGCAGGCCCTTGCTGTCGGCCTGCTGGATGAACGGCGGCAGGGTGACCAGCACATCGGCCTGGGTGTTGGACTTCTCGCGGACGGCGCGCTGCACCATCTCGCCGGAGCCGCCCTCCACGTACTTGACCTTGATGCCGGTCTTCTTCTCGAAGTCCTTGAAGACCTTGTCGTACCAGCCGTCGCCGTTCTCGCCCTTGAGGCCGTCCGCGCTGTAGACGGTGACGACCTTCTCGTCGGAGGCGGCCGAGGAGCCGCCGCAGGCGGAGAGGGTGGCGGCGAGGGCGAGGCAGCCGGTGACGGCGGCTATGGGCTTGAGGTGGTTCTTGCGCATGGCAGTCGTATCTCCTGGATGTCGGCCGGAAGCCGGCCGGAGTCGGTACGGGGGTATCGGCCGATCCACGGATCAGCGGTACGAGGCCCTGGTGCGGATTCGGGCGACGCCGAGCAGCACGAGCAGCGTCGTTCCCATCAGGACCACGGCGACGGCCGCTCCGGTGAACAGCGAGCCACGGTCGGTGGCCGCGAAGATCTGCACCGGGAGCGGTGTCCAGTCCGGCGGGTAGAGCATCATCGTGGCGCTCAACTCGCCCATGGACAGCGCGAAGCAGAGCCCTGCGGCCGCCGTGAGGGCCGGCAGCAGGAGCGGTAGCTTGATGCGCCACAGGACGTACGAGGGTCGGGCGCCGAGACTGGCCGCCGCCTGTTCGTACATCGGGTCGATACGCACTATTGCTGCCGAAACCGACGAATAGGCGAACGCCGTGACAAGAATCGTGTGCGCCAGGATCACGATCCAGCGCGTCCCGTTCAGCAGCATCGGCGGCTTGCTGAACGCGACGAGCACGGCGAGGCCGACGACGACCGACGGCACGGCGACCGGCAGCATGAACAGCGCATCGAGGAATCTCCTGCCGCGCCTGCGCAGCGAGGCGGCGGCGAGCGCGGCCCAGGAGCCGACGGTGAGGGCGAGCAGACTGGCGCTGACGGCGGTGATCAGGCTGGTGGTCAGGGCCTGGAGGGAGTCGCCGCCGGTCGCGGCCGCGTAGTGCTCGGTGGTCGGCCCCGAGGGGAAGGCGCCGGACCAGTTGGTGGTGAACGACGCGGCGAGGATGACCAGCAGCGGCACCGCGAACAGCGGGACGAAGAGCACGAAGAACACGGCCCAGGCGGCCCACTTCCCCGTACGGCTATGCACCAACACGGCGGCTCACCATCCGATACAGGCTGTAGAGACCCACGGAGATCGCGATGTTGACGACGGCGACGACACAGGCGGCCGGGTAGTCGGACTCCAGGATCGCCTTGCTGTAGACGAGCATCGGCAGGGTCGTGACCCCTTTCGCGCCGGTGAACAGCACGATGCCGAATTCGTTGAGACACATCACGAGGACGAGGCTGCCGCCCGCGGCGAGCGCGGGGAGCGCCTCGGGAAGGATCACCTGCCGCACGATCCGGGCCGGCCTGGCGCCCAGCGAGGACGCCACCTCCAGCTGCGCGGTGTCGAGCTGCGAGAACGCGGCGAGCAGCGGGCGCATCACGAACGGGGTGAAGTACGTGACCTCGGCGAGCAGCACACCCCACGGGGTGGTGAGGAAGTCGAAGGGCCCGCCAGACGCCCCGGTGACGTCCGTCCACAGGCCGTTGGCCATGCCGACATTGCCGTAGATGAACAGCAGGGCGAGCGTGATCAGGAACGACGGGAAGGAGAGGAAGACGTCGATGAACCTGGCGACCGCCCTGCCTCCGGGGAACGGCACGAACGCGATGACCATGGCCAGGACGAAGCCCAGCACCAGACATCCGACCGTCGAACCGACCGCCAGCCACACGGTGGTCGTCAGCGCGGAGCGGAACGACTCGGAGGCGAACACGTCACCGTACGGGGCGAGCGAGGTGCCGCCCTCGTCCGGGCTGACGGACTGCTGAACGACGAGGGCCAGCGGGTAGAGGAAGACGAGTGCGAGGACGGCGACGGGCGGCAGCGCCCAGACGAAGCGGGGGATTCGGCGGTCGCCCGCACCCCGGTCCGGGCCCTCGACCGGCTTGCGCGGGCCGGCGGTCAAGCCCGTCCGCCGCTTGAGGACGGAGCGGCCGCCGGACGGTCCCGGGCGGACGTCCGCGGTCAGCGCGCTAGGCATGCGCCCCTCCCCCGGCTCCCGGTGCCGTGCCCGCAGGCAGCAGCACCGCATCCTCCGCAGCGAAGTGCAGCGTCACCGTGTCTCCGAGCACCGGCGTCTCGCGCAGCTCGCGGAGATCCGCCTTGACCCGGTGCCCCTCGACGTCGACGTACAGCCGGTGGGTGGAGCCGCGCCACTGCACCTCGGCGATCGTGCCGCTCAGCGCGTTGGGCCCGTCGCCGAGCCCGACCAGATGGGGCCGGACGCACAGGGTGGCGGTGGCACCGCCGGCCGCTTCGCCGGTCGGTACGTCGAGCGCGCGCCCCGCGAAGTCGACGGTGTCGGCGGCGTCGGCGACGGTGACCGGCAGCAGATTCGCATTGCCGACGAACGACGCGGTGAACTCCGTACGCGGACGGCGGTACAGCTCCTGCGGGGTGCCGCAGTCCTGCAGCCGCGCCTTGTCCACGACCGCGATCCGGTCGGCGAGGGTGAGCGCCTCGACCTGGTCGTGGGTGACGTACAGGATGGAGACGTCCGGCAGCTCCCGGTGCAGTCGCGCCAGTTCGGCGAGCATTCCGGAGCGCAGCTGGGCGTCGAGCGCGGAGAGCGGCTCGTCGAGCAGGAGCACGCCGGGGCGGATGGCGAGCGCGCGGGCGATGGCGACGCGCTGCTGCTGGCCGCCGGAGAGTTCGCGCGGGTAGCGCCCGGCGTAGGCGGCCATGCCGACGAGTTCGAGGGCCTCGGCGACCCGCTCGGGGATCTCCGCCTTCGCCGCCTTGCGGGCCTTGAGTCCGAAGGCGACGTTGTCCTGGACCCGCATGTGCGGGAAGAGGGCGTACTGCTGGACGACCATGCCGATGCCGCGCTTGTGCGGCGGCAGCCCGGTGACATCCCGGTCGCCGAGGTACACCCGGCCCGAGGCGGGCTGCACGAATCCGGCGACGGCGCGCAGGGCGGTGGTCTTGCCGGACCCGGAGGGCCCGAGCAGCGCCATGACCTCGCCGGGTTCGACGGTCAGATCGAGCCGGTCGAGGACGGTGTTCCCGCCGTACGCGACGCTGACCTGATCGAAACGGATCCCGCCGGTGGCCCCGCCGGTCATGCTTCCGCCCGGGCGATGAGGTCCGGCAGCCCGGCGACCGAACGAAGGACGTGCGTGGCCCCGTTGCGGGTCAGCTGGTCCTCGTCGTGTGCGCCGGTCAGCACGCCCGCGACGATCCCGGCCCCGGCACGTATACCGCTGAGCATGTCGTACGAGGTGTCCCCGGCGACCACGGTCTGCTGGACGCCGTCCACCGCACCGGTGCGCAGGAAAGCGGCGAGGACCATGTCCGGGTGGGGACGCCCGCGCCCGCCCGCGTCGGCGGGGCACAGGGTCAGGTCGGCCAGGTCCTGCCAGCCGAGTGCGGCGAGGATCGCGTCCTGGGTGACGCGTGCGAACCCGGTGGTGAGGACCACCGTGCGGCCGGCCGACTTCAGCTCCTCGATCGTCTCGCGGGCGCCGGGGACCGGGGCGATGAGGCCGCCGTCGACCAGCTCCCCGTACGCCTCCTCGAAGGCGGTGTTGGCCTGCTGGGCCCGGTCCTCGTCACCGAAGAGGTGGCGGAAGACGGAGATCTTGGACTCGCCCATGGTGGCGCGTACGTAGTCGAGCTTCCCGGCGTGGTCGGCGGAGCCGGGCTCCACGCCGAGGCGCTGGGCCGCGGCGGAGAAGGCCTGCTCGACGAGGCCGCCGTCGGCGACGGTGGTGCCGGCCATGTCGAGCACGATCAGGTTGAGGGGGTTCTGCGAGGTCAACTTCTTCACCAGCCCAGTTCGTCGGCGGTCGTTTCGGCAATTGCGGGTGAGCAGGTCATGCCGCGGCCTCCCGGTCCGGTGACCAGCCAGACGCCGTCTCGCACCTGCTGGCGGTGGACGACCCGGCCGGTGTCGGTGCACTGGGCATAAACCCCGGCCCAGCGGTGGCGGATCCTCGGCAGCGGGCGGCCGAGGAAGGATTCGACGACCCCGGTGAGGTGCTCGTACGGCTCCTCGACGGTGTCGAAGGAGAAGGGGTGCTCGTACTCGTGGGTGTCGCCGATGGTCAGTCCGCCGTCGCGGCGCTGCACCATAAGGAGCTGCATCCTGTGCTCGGCGGCGGTCGGCGCCTGTGCCTGCCGGGCGTTGAGGGTGTCCAGTGCCTCGCTCCGGTACGCCGGGTAGTAGCGGAAGCTGTCGGCGTCGGCGACGGAGGTGGTGAGCGGCTCGCCGAGCGGGTCGGTCTGCATCATCTGGAGGCGTACGCGACGCACCGGCAGATCGGGGCCGGCCAGTTCGCGGACAAGTCCGCCGAGCCAGGCTCCGGTGGCCAGGATCACGGCGTCACCGGTGTGCACATCGCCGTGGTCGTCGCGGACGGAGGCGGCACCCATCACCTCGCGGACCTCACGCCCGCCGAGGTACGTATACCGCCCGGACTTCAACAGCTCCTGCTTCAGTGCCAGTTGGGCGGTGCGCGGCTCGACCGCCGCATCCCGCTCGCACCACAGGGCGGCGGTGAAGCCGCCGCGCAGCGCGGGGTTGATCGCGCGGGCCTCGTCGGCGGTGAGCAGCTTGTAGCCGCGGGCCGCCGCGTCGGGGCGGGCGACGGCCGCCTCTGCGACGGCGGTCTCCAGCTCGGTGCGGAGCGGGGTGAGCGAGCCGCAGGGCCGGAAACCGAGGCCGGGGACCCGGGCCCCGATGCCCTCCCACAACTCACGGGCTCGAAGTGCGGTCTCCAGCTCCTCGCCACCGGCCCGGCCGCTGACCCATATCTGTCCGAAATTGCGGAGCGATGCCCCGCGCGCCTCACTCTCGCGCTCGATCTGTACGACCTCGTGGCCGCGGTTCACTGCGTGCCAGGCGTGCATGGTTCCCACCACGCCGGCTCCTACGACGATGACTCTCACGACGGCTACGCTCCTCGGGGCCGGTGACCCGCACGGATCGGCACGGCAACGGGAGGGTGAACTGGGCCCCAAACTTGGACTAGACCCGTTACATTCTCGTTATCATGATGAGTCGATCGACGGCTGCCGTCCGGGGTCGTTCAGCGTCCGCCCTGGGCGCCCAGGTGTGCGGTGAAGGAGAACCTGTCCCCGCGGAAAAGGGTCCGTACGCGCTCCAGCGGCTTCCCGCCCGTATCGCGCGAGATCCGGTGGATCAGCAGCATGGGCAGTGCGGGCGGCGTACCGATGAGCAGCGCCTCGCGCGGCGTCGCGAGCACGGTCTCGATCCGCTCGTCCGCGTCGCCGAAGGAGATCCCGAGCCGGTCGCGGAGGTAGGCGTAGAAGGACGAGTCGGGGTCGAATCCCTTGTCGAGATCCGGCACGCGGGCGACGGAGACGTACGTGCTCTCCAGACCGACCCGGTCGTCGTCGGCGAGCAGCACCCGCTCCAGGTGCCAGACCGGTTCGCCGCGCCCCACCCCGATGTCGGCGGCCAGCGCCTCGGGGCAGGGGAACCGCTCCAGACCGATGAGGTGACGGCCGGGGGTGCGGCCCTGACGGCGTACGCCTTCCGTATAGCTCGCCAGCGAGAGCGGCTGCTCCAGCTTGGGGCCCGCGACCACGGTGCCGCGCCCCTGCCGGGCGAGCCGCCCCTCCAGCAGGAGTTCGCGCAGTGCCTGGCGCACCGTCTCGCGCGAGACTTCGTAGCGCTCGGCCAGATCGCGTTCGGTGGGCAGCATGCCGCCCTCACCCAACTCCTCTATGAGGAGGGATACATGAGCCTTGACGGCGTAGTACTTGGGGATACGGCCGTGCTCCGGGATGCCGGAACGGATGGGTGCGCCAGGTGTCTGGTCGTACGGGTAGTCCACGGCCCGATGGTGGCAGACGGACATGAACACCTGTGAACGCCCAGGCGCGGAGGGGCCTGGCGACGGGTGCGGAAGGGGCGGTTCAGGGGCGGGGGCGGCGGCGCAGGCGGCGGGACCAGACCACCATGGCCCCGCCACCGATCAGGAACCCGGCAACGGTGATGCCGGGGTACGGACCGGTGGCCGGGCCGGTTGCGGCCAGCTCGGGGAGGTGGCTGCCGGCAGGGGCCCGGCCGGGTACGAGCGGCCGCGGAGCATCACCGGTGCCGGTGCCGGCGGTGTCACCGGTGCCGGCGGTGGCGCTGGACCTGGCTTCGTCGGGCAGGGTGTCGCGGGGAGTGTCGCCGACCTCCCCGGTCCCACCGACCTCCCCCGTCCTGCCGACCTCCCCAGCCCTGCCGACCTCCCCAGCCCTGCCGACCTCTCCCGTCCCGCCGACCTCCCCGGGCTCGTCGATCTCTCCCGGCTCGTCGACCTCCCCCGGCTCGTCGATCTCTCCGGTCTCGCCGCTGTCGTCGACGACGGCGAAGGGGTATTCGCCGGACTCGCCGACCCAGACCCCGTCGTCCTTTCCGGTCCCGCCGCTCGCTGCGCCCTGCCGCTGGACGATCGCGGCGTTGGCGGTGATCCGGCCCGGGCTGGTGTCCGAGGTGAACGCCATCCGGACCTGGACGGTGACGGTACGGCCCGCGGGGACGGTGAAGCCGTCGAAGGAGTCGGCACCGTCGCCGCCGAAGACGCCGATGTGTTCGTCCTGGTCGGTGGTCTCCCAGATGACGCGGTACTCCACATCGGGACGGCTCGGCTCGGAGAACTCCAACTGGATCTGGTCGGAAGTCAGCTTCCGGTCCTCGTCGGTGAGGACCAGCACAGGATGGATGGCCCGGCACGACTCGGTGGTGGTGTTGGTGAGGTCCAGGAACCAGGTTCTGTAGCCGCCGCCGGATGCGTAGGTGTCCGGGCCACCGTGGATACGGGTGCTGATCGGGAAGTCGCTCGCCTCGGGATCACCGCAGGTGGGCTGCTGGTCGGCGGTGGCGGAGTCCGGCTTCGAGACCGGGGTGGCCGAAGGTGCGGCAGAGGCGGGTGCGGCGGATGCGCCGCCGAGGACGACGGGGACCACACTCGCCGCCGCCAGCCCGAGCGCGAGCCGGTGCGGCGTACGCCCGGGGAGCGGGTGCGGGGGCGAAGGGGGATGTGCCGGGGCGGTGGATGCGGGAACGGAAGCGGCGGCGGACAGAGGGACGGGCACAGGACCGGCCGCGGGGATGGGTTCAGGGTTCGAAGCGGAAGGACTGCCGGACGGGGGCGGTGTGGGGGGCATGTGGGGGCACCCTTCGCTGCTCGCGAGACGGTCGGCTCGCCCCGTGCGCCGGAGTTCACCGGTTCTGGGCCGCGACGCTGCCACGCGCGCGCGAGGCGACCGGCACCGACATGCCGCGGGGCCGCCCGGCCGGCGGCCCGGAACCGCTCGATCGGCTCAGTGCGCCCCGCGTACGCGCTTCTGCCCCGGGCCGCCGGGCGCGCACCGGACCGAAGCCGGACCCGCCGCCCTCGGCCGCCGGGCGGTCACGGGACCAGGACCGCGCCCCCGTCCGCACCTCCGACGTCCACACCTGCGACCCGCCCGAACAGCGGGGCCAGGACCAGCTGCGCCGCCCCCTCCGCGACCGGCCGGTCCCCTCCCCCGGCGGCGGTGACCGGCACGGGCGCGTCGATGCCGCCCCGCCGGGCGCGCTCCTCGATCACGGCGCGGACGCCTCGTACGTACGCATCGGGGTCGGCGGCGACGGTACGGCCGCCCAGCATCACGCGGTCGATGTCGAGCAGCCCGACGAGGTTGGCGGCGCCGGTTCCGAGCACCCGTGCAGCCTCCGCGACATCACCGCGGGCGACGGCGGCGAGACAGAGCGCCTCGATGCAGCCGCGCCCCCCGCAGCTGCACACCGGCCCGTCCAGCTGGACGGTCTGGTGCCCGAACTCACCGGCCCCGGTACGGGCCCCGCGATGCAGCCCCCCGCCCAGGACCAGCCCGGCGCCGAGCCCGGTCCCGAGGTGCAGATACGCGAAATCGCCCGCGCCCGCCGCACGCAGGGCCAGGCCCAGGGCCGCGGCGTTGGTGTCCTTGTCGACGACGACGGGCAGCCCGGTCCTCGCGGCGAGCGCGTCCCGCAACGGATACCCGTCCCACTGCGGGAACCCGGTGACGCGGTGCAGCACCCCGCCCCGGTGATCGAGCGGCCCCGGCACCGCCACGCCGACCCCGAGCACCGGCAGGTCCACAGGCTGTGCGCCCCTGTCTTGTACCGCCGCGACCGCGTACGCCGCCACCGCGACCACCTCGTCCGCCGGGGCGCCGAAGTCCAGCGGGGCGGTACGGCTGGCGGCAACCGCGCCGGCCAGGTCGACGAGCACCACCGTCAGCTCGTCGCGGTCCAGGTGCATGCCGACCGCGTACCCGGCGTCCGGCACCAGCCGCAGCACGGTGCGCGGCTTGCCCCCGGTGGAGGCCCGGTGGCCCGCATCGGTCGCCAGGCCCTCGGCGCGCAGCCGAGCGGTGATCTTGCTGACGGCCTGCGGCGTGAGCCCCGTACGCTCGGCGAGTTCGAGCCTGCTGATGCCGCGCTCGCCCGCCACACGCAGCAGATCCAGCACCAACGCCGCATTGTGGCTGCGCAGCGTCGGCAGGTTCGCGCCGCTATTACTCCTGTTCACAGCCCCATTGTCCCTGTCGCTTGCACTTTGGCAACAGCGTTGCTTAAGTGGCAGCCATGACTGGCAACGCGACTCACGAGACGCCCGGGCTGTCCGAGACCCCCCTGCGCGTCGGACTCGTCGGCTACGGCCTGGCGGGTTCCGTCTTCCACGCCCCGCTGATCGCCGCGACCGAGGGCCTCGTCCTCGACACGGTCGTCACCTCGAACGAGGAGCGGCGGGCGCAGGCGCGCGCCGAATTCCCCGACGTACGGTTCGCCGCGTCGCCCAAGGAGCTGTGGGGGCGCGCGGACGAACTCGATCTGATCGTGATCGCGTCGCCGAACAGGACCCATGTCCCGATCGCGACCGCTGCGATCGAGGCCGGTCTGCCGGTCGTCGTGGACAAGCCGATCGCCGGTACGGCCGCCGAGGCGCGGGAGCTCGCGGCCCTCGCCGAGGAGCGCGGGCTGCTGCTCTCGGTCTTCCAGAACCGCCGCTGGGACAACGACTTCCTCACTCTCGCCCGCCTGCTCGCGGACGGCGAGCTGGGGGACGTGCAGCGCTTCGAGTCCCGTTTCGAGCGGTGGCGCCCGCAGCCGAAGGGCGGCTGGCGCGAGTCGGGCGACCCGCAGGAGATCGGCGGGCTGCTGTACGACCTGGGCAGCCATGTCGTCGACCAGGCGCTCGTCCTGTTCGGACCCGCGGTACAGGTGTACGCGGAGTCCGATGTGCGCCGCCCCGGCGCCGCCGCCGACGACGACACGTTTCTCGCGATCACCCATGCGAACGGGGTCCGCTCGCATCTCTATGTCAGCGCCACCACGGCCCAGCTCGGCCCGCGCTTCCGGGTGCTCGGCTCGACCGCCGGCTATGTGAAGTACGGCCTCGACCCGCAGGAGGCCGACCTGCGCGCGGGCGCGCGTCCGACGGCGAACCGGCCGTGGGGCGAGGAGCCCGAGGAGCTGTGGGGCCGGATCGGCTCGGGCGAGTCCCCGCTGACGGGCGGCGGCGCCCCGGTCCGTACGGTGCCGGGCGACTACCCCGCGTACTACGCGGCGGTCACCGACGCACTGCGCGGAAAGGGTGACAATCCAGTGACCGCCCTCCAGGCCGCCGCTGCCCTGGACGTACTGGAGGCCGCGCGCCGCTCGGCCCGCGAGGGCGTCACCGTGTCCCTGAAGGCCGCAACCCCGTCCGCCTCCGCCGATACCGATACCGAGGAGCAGACCGTATGAACCCCACCGCTCCGACCATCTCCGAGCTCATCGCTCAGGAGCGCCGACTGACGCTGCCGCATTTCAGCTACGACGACGCGTACGCGCTCGGCGGCCTGCTCGTCTCGATGGCCCGGGAAAGGCACGCCCCGGTCGCGATCGACATCCGCCGTGGCGCGCAGCAGCTGTTCCATGCCGCGCTGCCGGGATCGAGCGCGGACAACGACGCCTGGATCGACCGCAAGCGCAAGGTCGTGGAACGGTACGGCGAGAGCTCGTACCTGGTCGGATCCCGGTTCCGGTCGAAGGGGACGACCTTCGACGAGTCCTCGCGCCTGGACCCGGACATGTACGCCGCGCACGGCGGTTCGTTCCCGATCGCGGTCGAGGGCGCGGGCGTCATCGGCTCGGTGACGGTCTCGGGCCTGCCCCAGGCGGAGGACCACGCCCTGGTGGTCGAGGCGCTGGAACACTTCGCGACGACGATCGGCGCGTGACGGGAAGGAGGGGTGGGGTGCTGCTTGCACAGCACCCCACCCCTCCGATCTTTGCGACCGGTCAAATCAAACCCGTCCGGCGCTTGAGGACAGAGCGGCCCCGGACGCCCCGGCAGACCGCCCCACCCGACACCACCGCTACGCGTCCTTGAGCTCCTGCCGCTGCCGCCCCAGCCCCCCGACCTCCAGCTCCACGACATCCCCCGCCCTCAGATACGGCTTGGGCTCGGGCTGCCCCAGAGCGACCCCCGCCGGCGTCCCGGTGTTGATCACATCGCCCGGGTACAGCGTCATGAAGTGGCTGAGATACCGGACCACCTCGCCCACCGGGAAGATCTGGTCGGCCGTCGTGCCGTCCTGCTTCAGTTCACCGTTGACCCAGAGCTTCAGCGGCAGCGCCTGCGGGTCGGCGACCTCGTCCGCCGTCACCAGCCATGGCCCCAGCGGGTTGAACGTCTCGCAGTTCTTGCCCTTGTCCCAGGTGCCGCCGCGCTCGATCTGGAACTCGCGCTCGGAGACATCGTGCGCCGTCGCGTATCCGGCGACATGCGCGAGCCCCTCATCGGCGGACTCCAGATAGCGAGCGGTGCGCCCGATGACGACCGCGAGCTCGACCTCCCAGTCGGTCTTGACGCTGCCGCGCGGCACCAGCACCGTGTCGTCGGGCCCGACGACGGTGTCCGGCGCCTTGAAGAACAGGATCGGCTCGGCGGGAATCGCCGCACCGGTCTCGGTGGCGTGGTCGTGGTAGTTCAGCCCGATGCACACGATCTTGCCGATCCGGGCGAGCGGCGGCCCGACCCGAAGCCCCTCGGCGTCGAGCTCGGGCAGTTCGCCGGGCGCGGCCGCGGCGGCCCGTACCCGGGCCAGCGCGGACTCGTCGGCGAGCAGCGCGCTGTCGATGTCGGTGACGATTCCCGACAGGTCACGCAGGGTTCCGTCCTCGTCCAGCAGTGCTGGTCGTTCCGCGCCTGCCGTACCCACACGAAGCAGCTTCAACGGTCTATCTCCCCTTGGTCGAGATCGGGCCCGTCGGATGGGTGGCGGCCATCGCAGGCTTGTCCGATCGTCCAAGACATCCGATCACTCCGCAAGACCCTGTTCACACACTGGACCGGCGCACTCGCCGCCCCGATTACGCCGCGGTGGCCATGGCGGCGCCCGCGGCCGGCATGTCGCGGTAGAGGACGGCCCGCTCGATCGCGGTCCAGGTGGTGCTCGTGACGACGTACAGCGCGGCGGCGAGCGGCACGACGGACACGGTGAAGAGGGTGGCGAAGGACATCAGGGGCATCAGCTTCGTCATCGCACCCATGCCCGGGACCGGCTGTCCGTCGGGGCCGGTCGTCGGGGTGACGGGGTTGGCGGCCATCTGCCGCTTCGTACGCCGGAAGTTGAAGGTGGCCACGGCGGCGACGATCGCGAACAGGCCGAGGTAGACCATGCCCTGCGCCCCGAACAGCCCGCCGTGCGCGAGCGCGTTGTGCCAGCGCTCGCCGAGCGGGGCTTCGAAGAGCTGGTGGCCGAGCAGCGCGTTGGGGTCGCCGCCGATCTTCTGGCTGGAGAAGAGGTGGTAGAGGAGGAAGAAGGCGGGCATCTGCAGGAGGCTGGGCAGGCAGCCGGAGAGCGGCGAGACCTTCTCCTCCTTGTGCAGTTCCATGAGCGCCTTCTGCATGCGCTCGGGGTTCTTGCCGTGTTTCTTGCGCAGTTCGGCGATCTGCGGCTGGAGCCTGGTGCGGGCTTTCTGCCCGCGCGCCGCGGCCCGCGACAGGGGGTGCACGGCGAGCCGCACGAGCGCCGTGAACAGCACGATCGCGGCGGCGGTGGACGCGGTCTGGAAGAGCGGGTGCAGCACATCGGCCAGCGCACCGACCAGGTCGGCGAATGCGGACATGAAGACGGACATGGGTGAGCCCTCCGGGGGTCTCGTCTTGCCGGGAAGAGGAGCGAACTCGGCATGACGAACCGCGAGGGGTGCCTACTACTGGTGTGAGCCCCTACGCGGCCGTCGGGAGGGCGCGGCCGGGGGCTCGGGGGCGTCTGCGCCCCTTGGCGTCCGGGTCTCGCTGTGGCAGGAACGCGGTGCGTTTCTCCCGGTCGCGTATGGCCGTACGGACCCGGGTGCGGGGCACGGGGACGGCACAGCGGGCGCTGATGACCGAGGCGGCGACGAGCGCGGAGCCGGCGGCCGCCGTGGCGGCGAGCGCGACGGCGGCGGAGAGGCTGCCGCCTTCGGCGAGGAGGACTTCGGTGACGAGGAAGAGCAACAGCCCCACGGGGCGGAGCAGCCGGGCGAGGCCACCGCGCAGACGGTTCACGTCACCGCTCATCGGCCCCTCCCCTCTTCCCCTTCGCGGCCTGACGGCCGGGCTCACGCAGCCGCACTTTTCGCGCAGGTGTGCGTTCGGCTCTCCAGCCGTTATACACGATGGGTCCGGCACACCCGTCCGCGCTCAGGCGCGATCGGTCTCCAGCGGCCGCAGCAGTCGGTGCGGCGCGAGCAGGGCGCGGCCTGCTGTCGGTGGGCCCGGCCCTGCCGGCGACGGTCAGTGTCCTGTTCCTGCGGGAACGCCGCTGAGCTCCGCGTCCTCCTCCGGAGACCCGATCTCGTCCCGCGCGAGCACCTCGCTGTCCGGCCGGTCGTCGCGCTCGCGCGGGCCCGCGTACGTCACGGCGAGCGCGACGACGAGGTTGGCGCCGAGCGCCACGATGCCCGCGTTCATCCCCCACACCGGATCGTTCTCCGTGAACACGAACCCGCACACCGCGCCCACGCCGACGACCAGCCCGCTCATCGCCCCGAGCAGGGTCAGCCGCCGCCATATCAGCCCCAGCAGCACCATGGGGAGCAGCTGCGCCATCCCCTCGTACGAGATGAGGGAGAGCCGTACGAGGGTGTTCGGCGCGGTGTACGTGAGCACGAGCGCGATCACACCCGCGGCCACCACGACGGTCTGGGCGGCGCCCTTCTGCCGCCGCTCCCACCGCGGCACGAGCGACAGCACGCTGCGCCCCCACATCGTTCCGATGACCAGCATGAAGACGGCCATCGGCACGATCGACGACAGAGCCGCCGCCACACCGATGACGCCGACCGCCCAGGCCGGCAGCGAGTCCACGACGAGCTTGAAGAGCGCCAGGTTGGACTCGGCGCCCACGAGCCCCGGCACGACGAAGAGAGCGGCCATACCGAGCAGCATCGGCACGAAGAGCAGCACGTTGTAGGCGGGCAGCCACATCGCGTTGCGGCGCAGTACGTCGGCGTTCTTCGCGCCGAGATAGCCGGCGACGGTCGTCGGGAAGATCACCACGGTGAGGGAGTTGAGGAACGAGGTGGTGATGAACCATGCCTGCCCGAGCCCGCTGTCCCCGTGCCCGGGGAAGGTCAGCCACTGGCTCTTCTCGGTGACGAGCCGGTCGAGGAAGGGCCCGTAGCCGTCGAAGTAGTGGATCGGTACGTAGATGGCGAGGAAGCCGAGCGTGGCGATCACGAGGATGTCCTTGAGGACGGACACCCATGCGCTGCCGCGCAGCCCGCTCACCACGACGAAGCCGGTGGTGACGGCGAAGGCTATGAAGTAGGCCCAGTTCAGGCTGATGGCACCGTAGGAGATGGTCGAGACGACCACGCCCATGCCGGTGATCTGGAGCTGGATGTACGGCAGCAGGAAGAGGGTCGCGAGGACGGCGACCAGCGCACCGAGCCAGGGCCGTCCGAAGCGGTGCGCCACCATGTCGGTGATCCCGACGAGCCCGTGCTTGCGTGCGTACGCCCAGAGCGTCGGCCCGACGACGTAGCCGAGCGCGTAACCGCAGGACATGTACGCCACCACGTAGAGCACGGGCGCCCCGTAGTTGTAGCCCCATCCCGCGGCGCCCAGGTAGCTGAAGCTGGTGTAGCCCTCGCCGGCCATCAGCACCCAGATGAACACGGTCCCGAGGCTGCGCCCGCCCACGGACCACTCCGCGAGCCCGCCACCGTCCCCGCTCCCTCTCCGCCGCCCGCGCATCGCGAGCAGCCCGAGGGCAACGGTGACGACCATGAAGAACCCGAAGACGGAGGTCGCGACTGCGGCGTTCACCGGCGGTCCCCCCGTCGGGTCAGCCATACGGCGACGGGTGTCAGCAGGGTCGCCCCGAGCAGCCATACGAAGAGGAACGGCAGCCCGAGAACCACGGGATGGACCCGGTTCACGAACGGCAGCACCCCCAGGTACAGGACATGGGGGACCAGCAACCACAACAACTGCGGACGTCGTCTGAGCACGTCAGGGAACCTTAGTGCGGCACCGCTACCGCGCCCGGACCCCCGTCAGCTTCCCCCATACGACAAGCCGGTAACGGGAGGTGAATTCGGGCGTGCACGTAGTGAGCGTCACATAGGAGGCGGCCGTGCTGTACCCGGCGTACGGCTTCACATTGCTGCGCGGGACGGCCGCGATGACACCGCTGTCACGGGCGCTGGTCTGCCCGAGCGTCCGGTCGACGGTGTACGTGTAGACGGCGTCCCGGGTCTCGACATCGATCCGGTCCCCGCGCCGCAGCCGGTTGATGTACCGGAAGGGCTCGCCGTGCGTGTTGCGGTGCCCGGCGAGCGCGAAGTTCCCGGCCTGGCCGGGCTGTGCGGTGCGCGGGTAGTGCCCGACGTACCCCTTGTCGAGGACGCCGCGTTTGCTGATGCCCTGGGCGACGGGGGCGGTGAGCCCGAGCCGCGGGATACGGATGACGGCGTATGCCTGATCCCAGCGGGGCGCGGTCGGTGCGGTGCGGCCCCCGGACGCACCCCCGCCGGGAGCCCCGCGGCCGGACCCGCCACTGCTCTCCGTACCGCCCTGCGACCCCTGTGGCTGTGGCGGCTGCTCCTGTGGCTGCCCCTGTGGCTCTCCCCACTCCCTCTGAAGGGCCTGCACCTTGTGCTGGGCGTCGGCGCGGGCCTGCCGGTTGGTCCACCACAGCTGATGAACAACGAGCAACAACAGGACGACGCCCAGGGTCACCACCACCTCGGCGCCCGTCCACAACCCGCGCGCGGCGACCCGACGCCCTCGCGAGTTCCGCTGCATCACGACCGGTATCCGCTCCCGCACGGCCCGCACGATAGGGCCATGTGCCGTAACTCTCCAGGGCCGGAACAACCCTCCGTCCAGGTGCCGTACAGCAGTACGGTGTGGTTCATGCGCCCCGACACGCCTGCTGACCACATCACCGAAGCCGAGCGCCTGCTGCGCACCGCGGCGCAGTACCCCGAGGACCGCGAGCCGCTGCTCCTCCAGGCCGCGGCCCATCTGGAGCTCGCCGGTGACCGCGCCCGCGCCACCACCCTCTACGACGAACTGCTCGGCTCCCCCGACCTCGACCACCCGCACCTGGTCAAGGCCCTGAACGCGGCCAATCTGTGGGAGTACGGCCACGAGGCCGAGGCCCGCGCGATCATCGACGGCATCCGTGCCGCGGGCCCGCTCGACCCGGCGCCCTGGGTGATCGCGGCCGAGACCCTCGAATCGCACGACGAGCTGGAGGCGGCCCACGACTACTTCACGACCGCGCTGACGCTCCTCCTCACACCGGGCGAGGAGGTCCCGTACGCCACGCAGTCGCTGCTGATCGGCCGCCACCGTGTGCGAAGGCTGATGGGCGTCGAGCACGACGTCTGGGACGAGCTGGCCGACACCGTCCACGCGGCCTCCGTCCCGCTGGACGAGCTGCACGACCCGAAGCGCCTGTGGGCGCTCGGCTCCTCGGACCCGGGCGAGCTCCGGGCCGAGATCACCCGCCTCCGCGCCGAACTGGGCACGTACCGCACCGCGCTGTCCCGCCCGTTCCCGGTGGCGGTGCTGCACTGGCCGGCCACCGAACTCGACGAACTCCTCAGCGCGTACCCGGTCCTGCGCAGCGAGTACCCCTCCCACGCCGACCACCTGGCCCGCCTGGAAGCCGCCCTCCGCGACCTCCACCAGGCCGGCACCCCGAACCTCGGCATCGTGACGGGCACGGTCCCGTCGTACGAGGCCTTCGCCGCCTCGGAAGCCACGTCCCCGGCCGATCCGGACCTCCTCCCCCAGTACGCCACCACCCTCGCCGCCCGCGGCCGAGCGGTCCCCTGGCCCCCGGCCCGCAGCGCGCCCTGCTGGTGCGGATCGGGACGGACCTACCGGGAGTGCCACGGGGCGGCGTGACGGCCCCGGCCGATCGGGGGCCCCGCCACGGCAGGGCCCCCGATCGCAGGTCCACGTCCCTTCCCGCCACGGCAGGACCTCCGGCCCCAGCCCCCCGTACCCTTCTCCCATGCCCGAACTCCAGCGCCTCCGCGCCGATCACGTCCCGGCCCTGCTCGCGTTCGAGCAGGAGAACCGCGCCTTCTTCGCCGCGTCGGTACCGGACCGCGGCGACGACTACTTCGCCCACTTCGAAGCCCGGCTCGCCGCGCTGCTCGCCGAACAGGCCGCGGGAGTCTGCCACTTCCACGTCCTGGTGGACACCGATTCCAACGGCGAGGGCGAGATCCTGGGCCGGTTCAACCTGGTCGACGTCGCGGACGGCTCCGCCGAACTGGGCTTCCGTATAGCCGAAAAGGCCACCCACCGAGGCCTGGCCACGGCCACCGTCCGCCGGATCTGCACCCTGGCCGCCACCGAGTACGGCCTGACCGCACTGCGCGCGGCAGCCGCGCTCGACAACACGGCCTCACGCGCGGTCCTGACCCGTACGGGGTTCGTCCCCACCGGAGAAGAACTCCTGCTGAACGACCGCCCGGCGCTCGGTTACGTACGGAGCACTACGGGCTAGGCCCGAGGGAGCGCCGAGCTCTGAGGAACGCGGGTGCGAGCGCGGGGTGTAACGGTGTTGCGCGGCAGACGAACCCTGTTCCGGCGGATCCCGGCTGTGGCTAACTTTCGGGCCCGTCGGCCGGACGGACCGCGACAGCGTCGATCTCGAAGAGCATCCCGGGCAGCGCGAGCGAGGCGACCCCGCTGAGCGTCTGGGCGGGCAGCCGGTCGCCCCAGGCGCCGTGCAGCGCCTCGCCGAGGATCTCCAGCTTCTCCAGGTCATGGTCGACGATGTAGGTGCCGAGCCGTACGACATGTTCGAAGCCGAGACCGACACCGGCGAGCGCGATGCGCAAATTGCCGAAGGACCGCTCGACCTGTGCGGCAAAGTCACCGGGTACGACCTGGCCGGCGTCGTCGGAGGCGTACTGCCCACCGATGAACACCAGCTCGCCGGGTGCGGAAGCGGCGTGGCTGTAACCGAACGGGGTGGGGTCGTGCAGCCCGGCAGAGTTGGTGATGGTGCGGTTGTCGCTCATGTCTCGCGATTCCTTCAAGTGCGGTGTTTCCACCCGGTGAAGCTCCCCAGCGGAGTGGACACTCGATCCCTACGCTGCGAGGGCGATGTCGTGACTCTACTTGAGGCGCTTCGGGCGGGTTTCGGCAGCCGGGCGTGGAGTGCGGCCGTCGGCGGTTGCAGTCTTGAGTTGATCACGACGCCCTTCTGAAGCCCCTCCCCCCAACACGGGCAGGCGTATGCGAGAGCGGCTTTGTCAGCCCCGCTTGATAGAACTGCACGCATAGCTGGCGAGATGAGGGGGACTCGGCGATGCCCAACGACTTTGCAGGCGAAGCAGCTCCGGTTGCTGGGCTCTACGAGACGCTGATCACCCATCGTCTCGAAGAGCGAATGAAGCAACTCGACTCCACGGGCTGGCGCTCCATCGATGAAATGGTCGGCCCTGAATCTGTACCTCACGTGCTGTCACGGCACATCGGGAGTGTCGTGCGGCGGGTCCTCCAGGGCCTCTCACCTGCGGAGCAGGTGGTCGCCGCCAACCACATCCTGGATTCACTCAACACTATCGAAGGTGCGACCGAGTGGGTCGATCTCGTCATCGAGGGCCCTCGACAGTTGCTCGCAGTCGCGGAGCAAGAAGCTCCTGGCGTCTACGCAATTCGCCCGGCGACACCCCTCTCCGAGACAGCATTGATAACCAACTCGCCTGACGACCCGAGCCTGGGCTTTGAGCTGCGCGCCGAGTTGGCTACAGCGGACCGTGTTGATCTCCTCTGTGCCTTTGTGAAGTGGCACGGACTCCGAGTCCTTGAGCAGTCGCTCTCCTCCGCACGCGATCGCGGCGTACCCATCCGTGTGTTGACAACGACCTACATCGGAGCCACAGAACGTCGCGCGCTAGATCGCCTCGTCCGCGAATTCGGTGCCGAGGTAAAGGTCAATTACGAACTCCGCTCAACACGCCTTCACGCCAAGGCCTGGCTCTTCCGTCGCGAGAGCGGCTTCGACACGGCGTACGTCGGCAGCTCGAACCTGTCCAAGGCCGCGCTTCTTGACGGGCTCGAATGGAACGTTCGACTGTCGTCGGTTGCCACGCCATCAGTCCTACGCAAGTTCGAGGCGACATTCGACGCGTACTGGAGTGAGCGTTCCTTCGAGCCATACGACCCCGACATCGACGCGCAACGACTGGACGATGCGCTCTCTCACGCTGGCGGATCCAGCCAAAACGGCAGCACCACCATCACGCTCTCCGGACTTGAAGTCCGCCCCTATCCGCACCAGCGCGACATGCTGGAGCGCCTAGAAGTGGAACGCACCGTCCACGATCGGCACCGCAACCTCCTCGTTGCCGCGACCGGCACAGGCAAGACCGTGATGGCAGCTCTGGACTTCAAGCGTCTGCGGGGGACGCTGGGCCGTGACCCGCGGCTGCTCTTCGTCGCCCATCGCAAGGAGATTCTGGAGCAGTCTCTGCGCGTCTACCAGAACGTGCTGATTGACGCGAACTTCGGCGAGCTCTTCGTCGGTGGGGAGATCCCTGATAGCTGGACGCATGTGTTCGCCAGCGTCCAGTCGCTCAACTCACGTGTGCTGGACCGCTTCCCTCCAGATCACTTTGACGTCATCGTGATCGACGAGTTCCATCACGGCACGTCCCCCACGTACCGCCGGATTCTGGATCACTTCGAGCCAAAGGAACTGCTGGGACTCACCGCTACCCCAGAACGCATGGATGGGCTGAACATCCAGGACGAGTTCTTTGAGGGCCGTATCGCCGCAGAAATGCGTCTCTGGGAAGCCCTGGAGAACGACCTGCTCAGTCCATTCCACTACTTCGGTGTCACCGACAACACCGACATGAGCGCCATCTCCTGGAAGCGAGGGTCGTACGACGCCACGGCCCTCAGTAATCTCTTCACTGGCAATGCCGCTCGGGCCAGGCTCGTCGTGCAAGCCGTGAAGGACAAGATTGCCGACCCGGGCTCGATGCGCGCTTTGGGCTTCTGCGTCTCAGTCACGCATGCCATCTTCATGGCCGACTTCTTCCGTCGAGCCGGCCTCAACGCGGTCGCCCTGTCCGGCGAGACCTCACGTCATGAGCGCAAGGACGCCCTAGATCAGCTCAAGACAGGCGCGCTCCAGGTCATCTTCTCTGTCGACCTGTTCAACGAGGGTCTCGACATCCCTGACGTCGACACCCTGCTCCTCTTGCGCCCTACTTCCAGCGCCACAGTGTTTCTCCAACAGCTGGGACGAGGCCTGCGTCGGACCGAAGATAAGGCCGTCCTCACTGTCCTGGACTTCATCGGTCAGCACCGCAAGGAGTTCCGCTTCGAGGAGCAGTTCCGCGCGCTGACCAACCTCACTCGCAATCGCCTGCTCGCCAACATCGAGCATGACTTTCCGCAGCTGCCATCTGGCTGCCAGATCATCCTTGAGTCGAAGGCCAAAGAGCTGATCATTGACAACATCCGCAGCCAGATCAGCGTCAACGTCACTCAGCTTGCACGCGAGGTCGCCGCCTACGCCGAACCTCGGCTCGCCCTTTACCTCAAGGAGAGCGGTCGCGAGCTCAAGGAGCTCTACCGGGGCAACGGGAACTCATGGACGGGTCTGCTCCGCCGGGCCAAGCTCCTACCCGAGACCGGGCCGGAGGGAGAAGCTTCGCTGCTGAAGCGCGTATCGGCGTTCCTTCACGTCGATGATCCGCTCCGAGTCGCCGCGTACAGCAAGCTCCTCGCTGACGAGGCCCCCACATACGACGACCTCAGCGAGCAGGAACAGGCGTATGCCCGCATGTTTTTCTTCTGCCTGTGGCCGTTGGGCGGCGACTTCAACAGCTACCAGGACGGCTTCAACACCCTTCGCCCTCAGTACGCCTTCCGCGACGAGCTCCGCCAGGTCTTCGCTCACGCCCTGGACCAGGCCGACCACGTACCCGTCCCGCTGCTCGGCAGGCATGCAAGCCTGCCGCTGACAGTGCACTCCTCGTACAGCCGCGAAGAGATCCTCCCTGCGCTGGGGCAGTCCCATGTGGGCGGCTTCATGCCGGGACACTTCCGCGAAGGTGTGAAGTGGTGCGAGAACATCCAGACTGACGCGCTACTCATCACCCTCGAAAAGGACGAGAAGGACTTTTCGCCAGAGACTCGCTACAAGGACTACGCCCTCAACGAGTCCCTGTTCCACTGGGAATCCCAGAACCAGACCTCCGAGGCATCCCCCACCGGCATCCGCTACCAGACCCACAAGGAGAAGGACACTCACGTCCTACTCTTCGTTCGCCGCTACAAGAAGACGGATATCGGCGGGCCGCAGCCGTGGATACTTCTTGGCCCCGCCGAGTACGAGAAGCACCAAGGCAGCAAGCCAATGGGCGTTGTATGGAAGCTCCGCCATGAGATGCCTGCTGATGTATGGACCTACTCAACGATTGCTGCGGGTTAGCGATCCAGATTACTTATACGCCAGAAGCGACGGTGCGCTCGCAGGAATCGCTTCCCAATGCGATGCTGCTCCACCGTCCTCAACGGAACCGTCCGCGAGGTCAGACCTTCTGCATAGCGATCCACAACATGGAAATCATCGGTCAGATAAAGGGCACCACGATCAAGTCGCACGTGGCAGTTAGGGCATAGACACAACACATTCCCTTCGACATCGGGGCCCCCTGCCGAGCCCCCGAGTGCTTGTATGTGCGCTCCCTCGGCATAGCTCTTACCCCCGGCCCCCACTGTCAGCGCCAGAGCACAGATCTGACACGTGTACTCGTGCCACCGCTTGACCCGACGGACAACAGCCGTGTCACGGACGATACGTTCGACCGTGGCCTTCCGTCGCTGCGTAGCCACCTCAGGCACGCCAGCACTGTTCTCATCGGCCGCGCCTTGGTCTTGCCGGTCGAGGATGTCTCGGACCTGCTGCTCAACGGGCGTAAGTTCCTGCGTTTCAGCTGGGAGGCGACGCAGCCTAAACCGACAGATCTGGAAGCCGGCCTTACCGCCTTCGGTCCACTCTTCGACAATCTGGTAAAGGCCGTCATACCGGTACCCGCTTACAGGCGAATAATCTCGCTCACCTTTACTGCCCCGGATGACCCGTATAGGGTTGCCCAATATCCGACTTCTCCGGAGACCCGCGTTCCCATGGTTCTCCCAAGTCTGATCCTCCATCTGCCGACCAGTGTTGCGATCCCGACCACCAGCACCTGTGTAAATGACCTCATCCCACTCATCGAGATCATCTTCATAGCCCTGATTCAGCACGATCGCATCGGCAGCTCTCTCCCCGTCGGCATCAAGCCCCCACGAGATGCCCGCCTCGCGCTCTTTGTGAAGCTTGGCATCCTTGACAGCTTGCCGTGATTCAAAATGGACGCCCGGAAGAAATTCATCCACATGCCCGAAGGAAGCTCTGTACGCAGCCATGCGAACATACTTCCGGCCATTCGATCATTTTCGATCACTCCTGCCACTTCGTGGTGCTAAGTGGCTGAATTCTTCCTACACTTGGCCTAAAGATGACCACCTACCGAGCCTGGTCCGGCACCTAGTCCAGGCCATGGCCGCGAGCACATCCAGTAGGGAGATCGGCGATCAGTTTGACTACCCATTGGAACGACTCGCAGCGTTCTCGTGAAAGGCCACGAGCAACTTCGAACACTCTTCGCCGATCCTCGCCAACAGATGGCTAATTGCCTCTGCCCCCATACCCGGACCTGGAGGTTCGATTTCACGCCAGTGGATGGGGGCCCTTGCCAACACGATCGTCGGCGTCACCTCAACAGTGATGAGAAAGAAGTCGTCCCGCCGACCGAGGGGCATCAGTTGGTACACCGACACTCCGGGCAAGAGGCCACAATGCTGTGCAGCGCACACGAGGCACCACAGGTTGTACGACTCTGTCCAGTCGCAGTCCCCCTCCAAGTCATCCAGCTCTTCGGCGATTTCAACAAGTTCCTCAGGCGAAGGCTGCTTCACGCCGGATCAGCCACCTCGGCTTCGAAGTGCGTTTGTGCGCGGTCGAGAGCGTCGTCCGGATCGCAGCCGTGAGCACGGAGCCAATGGAGGAGGTCGACGATGAGATCGATCGCCATCTCCTTCCCCAAGGTCAGGCTCAGCCGCTCACGACGGGAGTTCGACGGGAGGCCGCCGAGTCCGCAAAGCCCCAGCAGTGCTTCCGCCTTCGCGACTTGGGGACCATCGACGTGATCGTTTGATGACCGGAGGCCGGTGGCCAGCTCGCACCAGGTGACCTTGGAGTCACCGCGCAGGATGACGCCCCAGCGATCTGCAATACCGTCCACAAGGGCCATACCCCGCCCCGTCTCACTCTCCCCCGCTGCCGTGATGAGCGTAGGGAGCGCTTGCAGATAGGGATCGCTTACCTCGATGCGAAGACGGTCTCCGTTCATGGATACGGCTAGACACGACGGGGTGCCGGGGCCTACATGCTTGACCACATTTGTGACTAGCTCCGTAACGCAGACCTGCGCCGCGTAGACGACTCCCGGCAATCCCCAGAGCTCCAGATGTAACCGCATCACTCGCCGCAGGCCGGCGAGTTCCTCCGCTTCTGCCAGAAACGCCAGATCCCAAGCTTTTCTGTCCACGCCGAAACGACACTCATCCAAGCCGACCACTCCTCCACCATCAGTTGGTCACTGTGTGTGCCCGCTCTCTCTCATACGGTGGCAGTGAAACTCTCAAAATGGAACTCTCATGTGGAAGCAACGGGAGCACACGAACTGGCGCACGCCCCCGGAGTGCGCTGTCTTGCTCGATGCACCCCGCACGATGCACGCTCTTGGGGATCAACGTGAAGGACCACAGCCATGCCAGTCGGACCAACCACCCGTAGACGCCAACTCGGCGCGGATCTGCGCCGCCTCCGCGAGCACAAGGGCCTCACGTTGGAAGAGGCCGGGGCACGGGTCGGCATCTCCAAAGCAACCTTGAGTCGATACGAGACGAAGGAAGGCACGGTCAAGTGGCCAGCAGTCGACGCCCTCTGTCGTGAGTACGGCGCCTCGGATCAGGAACGTGCCTCGTTGGTCGAGCTGGCCAAGGGCGCACGGATCCAGGGGTGGTGGCGGTCCCTCGCGGATCCAATCCCCGAGTCGATGAATCTCATGCTGACTCTTGAAGACGAAGTGGTCAGTGAAGACCATTACGCCTGTATGTACGTGCCTGGCCTGCTCCAGACGCGCGCATACGCAGAAGCGGTTCATCGCGCCTCAGAGATGCGGTGTACGGACCAGGAAATCCACCACATGGTGGACATCCGCATGAAGCGGCAGGAGCTCCTCGCTCGGGTCGAACCTCCGCACATCTGGGCAGTGATTGACGAAGCGGTCATCCGACGCATCGTGGGTGGCCGCGCCGTCATGCGCGAGCAGTTGAAGCATCTCAGTGCACAGGCCACCCAGCCCCACGTCACCGTTCAAATACTGCCGTTCGAAGCGGGTGCTCACGCCGCTGCGGTGGGCAGTTTCGTCGTCCTCGGCGGCCCCGCACCCGAACTCGACGTCGTGTACGTGGACATCATCGGTGGCGGACTCTTCATGGAGAAGCCGCAAGAACTCGCACGCTATAAGTTGGCGTTCGAGTACCTGCGTGCGCAGGCGTTGGATATCGACCTGTCTGCCGCGCTCCTGGACCAGGTCTGTGGGGAGCTTTGATGGATCACGAACGCACGCACTGGTTCAAGTCGTCCTACAGCGGCGGTAGCGGCACCGAGTGCGTCGAGGTCGCCGACCTGATATCCGCCATCGGTGTACGCGACTCGAAGCAGCCCCAAGGGCCGCGAATCGCCGTCCAACGAAGCACCTGGACCGAGTTCGTACAGGGCCTGCGACAGCCTGCACGCGCGTCGAATGTCAGTGCCTCCCCTTACGATCCTCGCGATTGAGCAGAGGGAGGGCGTGTGGTGGACGTAATCCGTCGCGGCGAGCGGGGTAAGCAGAAGACCTGGCAATGGCTCATGGTCCTGACAGCGCAGCGCGGGCTGTGTACCTACTGTGGCCGGTCGGCTGCTACGACGATCGACCACGAAGAGCCCATCGCTGACGGGGGAGCGGACATCTGGTGGAATTTCGTTCCGGCCTGCGACGACTGCAATCGCTGGAAGAAGGGCCGCAGCGCCAGACGCTGGGCGGCGGACATGGACCTGCACCACAGGTATCCGAAGGCGGGCTTTGCAACGCGGGCTATGCGGCCCGCGGTCTACGCTGGCATCACGAGGCGTGTGGAGCGTGTGCAGCGGGAGATAGCGGACATGGATCGCCGCGAGTGGTTCCGCCAGCACTATGGGGATGAGAGGCATCAGAACAAGACCGAGCTGTCCGAGATCCTTGCACGCTGCAAGGCGGAGTTGCGGGGGTACCCGCACCATCCCTGGCGCACACCGAAGCTCGGCACGTCTCGGAACGTCTGTACCCGCTTGATGTGCTGCGGCTACCAGCACCCGAAGACTAAGCACATGGTGGCCTTCCTGGAGCGCGAGGAGCACGACGCCTTCCGACGAGCCGTCTTCAACGAACGCGCCCATGAGGGGGATGTTCTGGGGCGGCTCATCAGGGAGTACCTCCTTGGCAAGCAGTGCGGGGGCGACGATGGCGCGGCATAGTCATGCAGGGCGGCGGGATTAACCCCGACGTTCCGCCAGTGGCCGCCGGTAAGGCAAGGTGAGGCCGGGGCGCGGTCCACGGGGGTCGGCCCGTGAATTCGCCCCCTTGTCAGCCCTGATTCGGCAGAACCACCGGCATCCCGTCGATCTCCGCGAACCCTCCGAAGCGTTTCTGGCCGCTCCTCTCAGGGCCGTCGTCGTTCATGTCCGGAAGTCCGGGCCTCCCAGCGGGTGGGGACTCAAACGACAAGCAACGTGCGTACGGGGCCGGATTGGCCCGGGCCAACGATTGAACCGGCATCACGGGCCGCGGCATGACGGAGCCCCCGACGCGAGGACGCGTAGAGGGCTCCGCCATGCCCGTAATACAGGCCATCACTACATGCCGGCCATTACCTGCTCACGCACACCGGCCCGCCGGACGCTCCCGCGTCACCAGGTCCGTGTAGCCCGTGGTCCCGTCGATCCACACCACCCGCTGCCCGCCGTCGGCTGCCGCGTAGAGCTGCTCCCCGCGGTTGCAGGAGACGCGCACCGCCGGGCCCGTGCCGTCCGTCGGGACCTGCCAGAGCTTCGAGAGCGACTCGTTGCGCCAGACCGTGTCCGGCACCTGGGCGGTGACCGTCGCCGAGGTGTCGCTGACCGTCAGGTCGAAGGCGTAGAGCGCGCCGTTGCCCGACTCGGGGGTCAGGTCGAGCAGCTTGGAGCCGTCGTAGCGGGCCCGGCGGACCGCCAGCGTGCCGTCGGCGTCGTCGTCCGCCAGCCACACGACATGGGTACCGTCGAGGCCGGTCCCGCCGATCGACTGTGCCTGGTCGATGCCGGGCATCAGTGTGGTTTTGCCGGTGGACAGGTCGAGGGTCTCGATGCCCAGGTGGTAGCCGGACGCGTCCGGCCAGACCTTTCCGTATGCGAGGGTCGTGCCCCTGACCGAGGGCAGCGCCGAGCTCTTGGAGTACGAGCCTCCGTCGACGTAGGCCTGCCGGCCGGTCCTGATGTTGACGTATCCGGCGTGTCGGCGGCCGAAGGGGTCGGTTTCCTCGAAGACCACGATGTCGCCGTCGATCTTCAGCCCGCTGAGCGAGGTGAAGGAGGACCAGACCTTCTTCGGGAGCCCTCCCGAGATCGGCCGTGTGTAGACATCGATGCTCGACGTGCCGTACGAGGCCCAGACGACGGTCTTGCCGTCGGTCGCCGGGTAGACGTTGAAGTTTCCGTCGTTGGAGCTGATCATCCGCAGGCCGCCGCCGGTGGTCCTGCCCGCCCAGACCGAGAACGGTTCCGATCCGTCGTCGTTGGACCGGGAGGCGGCCCACCAGCCGCCACCCGCGCCGGTCCCGGTGGAGTAGGTGTTGAGCCTGCCCAGGAGCTTGTCGGAGTCGACGCCGAGCGCCTGCTCCCAACCGGGCACGATGCCATGGGCGTTGAACGAACGGGTGACGACGGCGAGCTGCTTGGAGGTCACGCCGAGTGCCTTGGCCGCCGCGATCGTGGCGTTGCGTCCCTGGGTGAAGCCGTCCAGCGGCGTCATGTACTCGACCAGCGCCTTGTACGCGATCTTGTCTGCCAGGTCGGCGCCCAGGTCCTGACGGATGTCCCAGAGGGCACCCGAGTAGATCGTGGAGTTGAGGTGGACGCCGCCGTTGTCGGTGCCGTAGGAGACCCCGAGGAAGTTCTTGGAGGTGGTCGCGCCGTCGTTGAGGTCGCGGAAGGCGCATTCACGCGGAGCAGTGGTGCGGCAGAGGTCCTCGCCGAGCAGTCCGGAGTCGGCGTCGCTCATCGGCGTACCGGAGGCAGTGACGTCGATGGCATTGCCGAAGTAGTCGGCGATCGCCTCGTTCATGGCGCCGGACTGGCCTGCGTAGACCAGATTCGCGGAGTTCTCGACCACGCCGTGGGTCATCTCGTGGCCGACCACGTCCAGGTCGGAGGAGAGGGGCTTGTACTCGTCGTCGCCCGTTCCGTACACCATCTTGGCGCCGTCCCAGAAGGCGTTGACATACGGCTGCCCAAAGGAGGTGACACCGACCATGGAGTTGATGTTCATGCCGCGCCCGTCGAGGCTGTCGCGGCCGTGGACCTGCTTGTAGTAGTCGTAGACCTTGCCGGCCGCCCAGTGCGCGTCGACCGCGCCCGCATCGGTGGCGTCCTTGCCGAACGTCTGGGTGTCGGAGCCGAATTCGCTGACGCCGCTGGGCCAGCGCCCGGACACCTCGCCGACGTCGTGGCCGCGGGCATCGAGGGTGTTGATCGTGCCGGTGGTGGTGTCCCACATGTGGGCGTAGTCGTTCATCGTGTACTGGCCGCGCGAGGCGTAGTAGTACAGATCCAGGTCGACCGTGGTGCCGTCGAGCTTGACGCCGGTGCCGGTGGTGCCGGGGAACTCCCGCCCCGGGGCTGCGGGGTCGTCGGACGTCGCGGTGGCGCCGGTTGCCTCGGCCGCGCCGCTCCGGCTGCCCTGGCCGGGCGCGCCGAAGGTCTTGATCGAGCTGTACTGGAGGAGGGGGAACCCGGCGCCCGCGTCGATGTAGACCTGCTGGAGCACCGGTTCGCCGGTGGCCGAGTCCGTACCCGAGACGGTGACCTGGCGCGTCAGTACGCCCTTGCCCTGCGGCAGGACGACCAGCTTGCCGGCGGTTCCGGTGAGCGGCTTGAGGTCCTTGGCGGCCACGCTCTCCTTGGTGAGCTTGGCGCTTCCCCCGCTCAGCTGCTGGGCGACGGCGGCCACCGCGCGCTGCACGGCGACCTTGTCGGAGACCTTGGCCGTGGTGCCGGTGTCGAGCTGGGTGAAGTACTGCCCGGAGGTCCCGGTGACCGTCCGCTTCCCGCCCTCGTTCCTCATCCGCACGATGTACTGGCCGCCGAGCACGTCGAGCCCGTGGTACGTCTGCCTGAGCCGCACGGTCTCCTCGGAGCCGTCCTTCAGGGTCTGCACGGCCTTCAGATCACCCTGGGGGTCACTGATGCGGTACCGGCTCTTCTTGGCGGCGAGATGCCTGGTGGCGGCTGCGGCCGCACTCACCTTCGCATCCGCCGGTTCCTTGATTCCGTCCACCAGTGCCGGGGTCGCGGTCTCCGTCCCCGGGATGACTTCTGCAGGCGTCGCAGCCGACGGGGTCGCCGCCTGGGCCGCGGGTACGACGCCGACGAGCAGAGCGGCGGCTCCCAACAGGGCCGCCACGCCGCTCACCCCGCCTATGCCGTTCGATCTGCCTGCACGCGCTCTGGATGTACGCAAGGTTCCCCTCCCACGCTGGCTGTCTGGGCATGCCCATGCAACCCTGAGTGACCTGTGCCCATCAATGCGTCACACGTGTTGACAAGTGGACACACACACTTGTGTGGGTGCAGTGGCCAGGACAGAATCCGGTCATGATCCAGGGGGCGGAACTGCAGGACCTCGGCCTGGGGGAGGACGAGGAGAGAACCTACGAAGCGCTGCTCAAGCAACGCGCCGCACAGCCCGGAGAACTGGCACGCATACTCGGCATTCCGCGCGAGCGGTTGAACGCCGCCCTGACCCGGCTCTCGGACCACGGCTTCACCACCCCTGCCGACTCCGCCTCCGCGCTCCCCCGCCCGGCAGCCCCGGCAGCGGCGATCCGCACTCTCATCCACCGCCGCCAGGCCGAACTACACCTTCGGTCGGCCGAGTTGGAACGCCTGATGATGTCGGCAGACCGGATCGCGGGCCGCCTGATGGAGGGTTCTCGCAGCGCATCGGAGGGCGGAATAGAGGTGGTGACCGGCACGCGCGCGGTGGGTGAACGAGCCGAGTCGCTGCTGGCCGCAGCGGAACACGAGGTGATGGTGCTCGACCGTCCCCCGTACGCCAAAGGCCCTGAAGACGCCGACAGTTCACGCACTCCGGGCCTGGACATCAAGGCCCTCCTCGACAGGGGGGTAGAGGTCCGCACGGTGATAGACCGCGAAGGTCTCTCCTACCCCGGGAGAATGCGTTCCCTCAACACCCTGGTCTCCCACGGCCTCCGCGCCCGCGTCACCACAGGCGTCCCTACCAAACTCATCATCATCGACCGCCGCATCACCCTCCTCCCCCCGACCGAAACCACGAACCCCACAGTCACGGCCCTGGTGGTCGGCGACGCCTTGCTCCGCAATGCCCTGGTCCCGCTCTTCGAAACAGTCTGGGACCAGGCGACCCCTCTCGGCGGCGCCGACGCCCCCCTTCCCGAAACCCAGAAAGAACTCCTCGGCCTGCTCGCCTCAGGCCTCAAGGACGAGGCCATAGCCCGCCGCATGGGCGTACACGTCCACACAGCCCGCCGCCGCATCTCACAACTCCTGGACTCCCTGAACGCAGAAACCCGCTTCCAGGCCGGCGCACAGGCCATACTGCGGGGCTGGCTCGACGTCTGAGCGGCGCGTCCGTACGCCGTTCACGGTGGTCGCGCGCGAGTGAACTCTCCTCGTCGCAACCCAGGACGCGTGCGAGGTCAGCGCTCGCCCGGCACGGCCGCCGACGTCCCGCTGATCCTCGCGATCCGTTCCCGCCACGGGACGCGGTCGGGCTCCGGCTCGGGGGCGCCGTGGAAGGTCGCGTGCGCTGCGGACCGGCGGCACGGGGCGCATTCCGTCTCGTCGGCCAGTGGGCGGAAGAGGTGTTTCCTGCCCGGGCCCTCGCACTCCAGCAGCTCGCGGACGGGCGGGGGCTCGTACGACAGGAGTGGGGCCTGAGGCTCGGGGAGTTTCTGGATGAGGCGGTAGCGGAGGAAGCCGACCGCTGAGCGCACGCCGTTTTCCGGGCGTTCGGCGAGTAAGGCCTGGCGCAGGTCGGACTCGCTCAGGCCGCGCTCCAGCCACTTGACCGCCTCAACGGCAAGGGCGCGGGCCTCCCGTACGCCCAGGTGCAGTTCGCGGCGTGAGTGGCGCAGGGAGAGCAGGACCCGTTCTGCCCGGGCCAGTTGGAGGGAGTCGGCTGCCCCGGACGTCGGTTCGGGGTCCGGGTCCGGCGTCGGCTCGGCTTCGGAGGGTGGGTGGGGAGTGGTCTTATCACTGTGGTCTTCTACCGGTTCATAGCCACCGGTCGGCCGGGCAGTCGGTTCGCCGACGGTCGGAAACCGCGTACTCGGCAGCGGCGGGGCGGCGGGCACGGCCCCTCGCAGATGTCCCGCCTGCTCACTCGTCAGAGGGTTGTTCGCGACCAACTGCTCGGTGATCCAGCGGCCCCCGCCGCCCTGGCTCCGCCACTCGTGCACATACCCGTGCTCGACCAGCTGTTGCTTCGCCTTCTGGTACGCGCGGCCCTTGATGCCCAGCTTCCGGGCGAGTTCACTCAAGGGCTTGGACGTGGAGTCCTCGGGAAGACCCTGGACGTACACGAGCAGGACCTTCGCGTCACTGTTCAGACGCGGATGGCGGATGACATCGTGCGATGCCTTCGTATAGCGCGCGGACGGCGCGATAGCATGACGCAGCATTTCCGGTGGCCTCTGGTTCCACTGGTGATGAAGGCCCTCGGTTGGTGTTACAGCACCGCCGGGGGCCGCTCCATGTACACGGGGGCAAACAGAGCGTGATGGTGTCGTCACCGTACCTCATCGCTTCCATCTCCCACCATGCGAACGGGACTTCGCACCGCGCCGGTGGTTCGCCGGTGTTGCATCCACCATGTCTGCGTCTGCGGCTTCGCGCGAAAGTTGGCAGGGATGGAAGTCCTGGCGGACTACCGAGCAGGGCATCCGCCAGGACGGGCGACCGCTGCCGGCAGCACGAAATGTCGGCGGACTCTCGGCGCGATGTCGCCCGGCAGGTACAGACTTGTGCGCATGACTGAGCTTCTCGCATCATCCGATGGCGGTCGGCCCATTACCGCTCTCGACGACGGACGCGGGCCGAACCTGCTGGTGGTCCACCCGGGCGGCGGAGACGCGACGACCTGGGACGGCGTCACCCGCCAACTGACCGACGACTTCCGCGTCGTCAGGATCCACCGACGGGTCTACGCTCCCGGGGCGGACATCGCGCTGCCCCATTCGATGGCCGTCGAGGCAGCCGACATCGTCGCCGTCGCGGAACTCCTCAAGCCCCCCGTGCTTCTCGTGGGGCATTCCTCGGGTGCCGTCGCCGCGATGGAAGCCGCCTTGCTCGCACCGGCGGCGTTCACCGGACTTTTTCTCTACGAACCTCCCATGCCCACGCGGGAGTTGGTCGCCGGAGAGGCGGGAGTCCGTGCCCGTGCCGCGCTCGACGCGGGCGACCCGGTCGAGGCGATGCGGATCCACATGCGCGACATCGTCCGCATGCCCGCAGGCGTGGTCGATGCGATGTTCGCCGACCAGCGGGTGCGAGCGGCGCTCTCCGCCCACGCGGAGGCGCTGATCGCCGATGACGAGGCGATCGACGCGCTCGGCGTCGGTATTGATCGCTTCGCAACGCTCGGAATGCCGACGACCCTGGTCGAGGGCGACCTCAGCCCCGCCCACTTGCGCGAGCGCCTGGCCGACCTGGCGGCAACCCTGCCGAACGCGCGGATCGTCACACTCACCGGCCAGGGACACGTCGCCCACCTCACCGCTCCTGACACCCTGGCCGACGCGGTCCGGGAGATGGCGGAACAGGTTCTCCACGCATGAGGCATCCGGGCCCTCCCGTCAGCCACCTTGCCTGTCTCTGACCGGCAGAGCGACTCCGGATGTCAGAGCCGGGCACTACCCTCGCCGCATGTCTGACGCACCGCTGCTGCTGAGCAGCGAAATACCTTCCTCGTCCCCGATCACCGACCTTGCCGTGGTCGAGATGGGTGGCACTTCGCTGGTGGTCTGCACCGACCACAACGGTGCCGTGTGGACCTGGGATCCGCAGCGGGACCTGTGGCAGAAGCGGTTAATGGCATACGCCTTTGCCGGAGATCCGCTCGCCGTCCAGTATCCCGATGCCGAGAACGAGCTGGATTCGGTGGCCGCGGCCGTCTCCGGCGGTCGCGTACTCCTGGCTGCCGGTGGCTCTGAACAGGGCTCGGCCCTCTGGGATCTGGAGAGCGGCGAGGTGCTCCGGGGGGCGATGTACGGCGATCCCTACGTCGGGTCCATGGCCACCTTGACGGGGGAAGGGCCGCCCCTGTTCGTGACGGGTGCGGATGCCGGAGTCCGGGTGTGGGGACTGTCCGTCGAGGAGCCCCTGGTGGAGCTGCCGGACAGCGATATCGACGGCATCTGCGCTGTCGCCACCGCACGGATCAACGGCCGCTCGCTGGTCGTGGCAGGCGGTGGCGACGTGGGCGTGTGGGATCTCGCGGGGGATGAGCAACTGGCCTCGTTCTACCCGGATGACGGCAGGATCGAAGCGGTCGCTGTGTCCCGGATCGCCGATCGTCCGATCGTGGTGGCGGCGGCGGAGCCGGGAGAGATTTACGTGTGGGGACTGTCGGGGGACGAGGCCGAGGGGCCGGTCCACGATCCGATCACCGGTCACGAGGGCGGGATCTGCGCCATGGACACCGCCACGGTCGGCAATCGATCCCTCGCGGTGACCGGGGGTGAGGACGCGACCGTACGCATGTGGGACCTGGCCGAGGGCGTGGGAATCGGTGCCCCGCTGACCGGCCATCGAGGCGGCGTCGCGGTAGTGCGGACCACAGTGCTCCGCGGCCGCGAAGTCGCCCTGAGTGCGGGCCGGGACGGCGTGATACGCGCCTGGGACCTGGCCGCCTTGTTGTCGTAGCGGTCGGCTCCAACAAACGCATCGGCAGCATCTTCAACAAGCTCGATCTGCCGGTCTGCACGGACGGGCATCGCCGGGTCCTGGCGGTGCTGGCGTTTCTCAGAGCCTGATGCCGTACGTGCTCCTGCGCGGTCTGCGGTTCGTCGAGTTCGACTTCACCCCTTCCGGTCGATTTGACTTGCCACTACATATCGCGAAAGCTAGATGCGTCCCCATGGAGAGGCAGACGGAGAGGCGGACCGATGGATCCCCTGGCTGTGCACAAAGCGCTCGCCAACCCCGCGCGCCTGCAGTTCATGCAGTGGCTCAAGGACCCGGCGAAGTACTTCGACGAGGACTCCTACCGGCAGCAGGGGCTCGGCTTCCACATCGGCGTATGCGTCGGCGACATCCAGAAGCGTGCCGGGCTGGCACAGTCGGTGGTGTCCGGCTACCTGCAGACCCTGAAGGACGCGGGGCTGCTCACCTCGGAACGCATCGGCAAGTGGACGTACTACCGACGCAACGAAACGGTGATCGCCGAGTTCGCCGCACACGTCCGCGACGAGCTGTAGCCCACCCGTAGCCCACTCGATTTCCATGCGCACTCCCTCTCCCCACAGCTCAATATATCTACTTTTCTAGATTTGATGAAGGGTCGCAATGCGAAAGACCTCCCTCACCGTCCTGGTGCTCGCCCTGGGCGTGTTCGGGATCATCACCACCGAGATGGGCATGGTCGGCGTACTCCCCCAGGTCTCGGCCGAGCTCCGCGTCACTCCGTCCGCCGCGGGGTGGCTCGTCGGCGTCTTCGCCCTGGTCATCGCGGTGTCCGGGCCGTTCACCACACTGCTCGCCTCCGGCGTCGACCGTAAGAAGGTGCTCGCCGCCGCAATCGCGGTGTTCGCCGTCTCCAATGCCGTCTACGCGCTCACCACGCAGTACGAGGTGATGCTGGCCTTCCGCGTCGTCCCCGCCCTCTTCCATCCGGTGTTCTTCGCTGTCGCGCTCGCGACCGCCGCACGGCTGGTGCCCGCCAAAGACGCGACCCGGGCGACGACGACCGTGTTCGGCGGAGTCACCGTCGGCTTCGCCTTCGGTGTGCCGCTGACCTCGTACCTCGCCGAGCATGTATCCCTGGCGTCGGCGTTCTGGTTCGGTGCGCTCGTCAACCTGATCGCCTTTCTCGGCATCCTGCGGTTCGTACCGTCGATGCCTGTCGGACAACGAGTGTCCTACGGTGCCCAGTTGAGCGTTCTCAAGCGGTCCCGGATGTGGCTGACCATCACGTCGGTCGTCCTCGTCTTCGCGGCGATGTTCTCGGTCTACGGCTACTTCGCCGAGTACCTCGGCCAGGTCACACACATGGACGGCACCTGGGTCAGCGCCATGCTGATGGCGTTCGGCGTCATCATGATCCTCGGGAATTTCGTCTTCGGCGGGCTGTTGCGGCGCAACCTGATTCGTACGGTGGTCGCCTACCCCGTCCTGTGTCTGCTCGTCTATGTGCTCCTGTACGCCGTCGGCCCGCTGTTCGCGCCGATGGTTCTGGCCGTACTGGTCTGGGGGGCCGTGCACTCGGGCGGGCTCGTCGTGAGCCAGAGCTGGCTGGGGAGGGACGCCGTCGACGCGCCCGAGTTCGGCAACAGCCTCTTCATCTCGTTCTCGAACCTCGGCATCACCATCGGAACCGCGGTCGGGGGCTGGGTCATGGCTGAGTACGGCGCACGTCAACTCGCATGGGCAGGAAGCGGGTTCGCGGTCGCCGCACTGATGGTCATGGCTCTGCGACTGGGACTGGACCGCACCGGTGCGCGACAGACTCCGCCCACCGGCCAAAAGGTGCGGACGCTCGGGGACGTTCGGAGCTGAGAGAACCGGATCCGGCCATCAGGACTCCCGTGGATCCCTCATCGGAACGGGCGCCGACGGGCCGCGCTTCTGCTTCCGGCGGCCGTCCTTTGGCTACCGGCGCCCGTCCTTGGATAGGGTGCCGTTCGATATCGGCGCTCTTCGGGGGAGACGTGAATTGATGAGCAGTCAGCAGCCGGAACGGGGCAGTGCCTCGCAGGTCTTCCAGCCACTCGCGGCGGACGATCCGACCACCATCGCCGGCTACCGGCTCGCCGCCAAGCTCGGTGCGGGCGGCATGGGCAAGGTGTATCTGTCGTACACGCCGGGCGGACGGCCCGTGGCCATCAAGGTGATCCGTCCGGAGTTCGGGGAGGACCCCGAGTTCCGTCGTCGGTTCGCCCAGGAAGTGCAGTCCGCACAGCGCGTGCAGGGCCTGTTCACCGCGCCCGTCATCGACGCCGACACCGACGGCGCGCAGCCCTGGCTGGCCACGGCGTACGTGCCGGGCCCCTCGCTCGCCGATGCGGTCGCCGCACACGGGGCGCTGCCTGCCGAGGCGGTGCTGCTGCTGATCGCCGGCATGGCCGAGGCTTTGCACGTCATCCACGGCGCGGGCATCGTGCACCGCGACCTCAAGCCGTCCAATGTGCTGCTCGCCGCCGACGGGCCCCGCGTCATCGACTTCGGTATCGCCTACGCCGCCGACGCGACCTCGCTCACCGGCAGCGGCGTCACCATCGGCACCCCCTCGTTCATGGCCCCCGAACAGGCCGCGGGGCGCAGGGTGACTCCGGCCACCGACATCTTCGCGCTCGGCCAGGTCGCGGCGTACGCGGCCACCGGATCCCCGGCCTTCGGTGAGGGGACCTCGCACGGCGTGCTCTACCGGATCGTCCACGAGGAGCCCGACCTCACCGCGGTCCCCGAGAAGCTGGTCGAGCTGGTCACCCGCTGCCTCGCCAAGGACCCCGAGGCCCGGCCTTCGATCGCCGAGATCATCGCGCTCTGCCAGTCCGCGAACGCCGAGACGGTGCTGCGCCGCCCCGAGGACTGGCTGCCGGGCTCGGTCGCCGCCGATATCACCGTACGCGCGGCGGCCCCTGCTCCGGTCCAGACCCCGCCTCCCCCGTCCTCCGCCCCGCCCGCGGCCTACTCGCCCACCACGCCGGTTGCCCCGGCCACCCCACCCCCGGGTTACGGCCCGCCTGTCACGAGCCAACATGCTCAGCACGCACAGCCCACTCAGGCCGCTCAGCACGCACAGCCCACTCAGGCCGCTCAGCCCCAAGGGCCGTACCGCCCGCCCGCTCCGGCGCAGCCCCAAGGGCCGTACCACACACCCGGCCAGGCCCAGACGCAAGCGCAGGCCCACGCCTACGCCCCGACCCAGTTCCCGACGCCCGCGCAGACGTACCCGGGACACCCCGTGCCCCCTGCGTCGCAGCCCGCGAAGCGTAAGAGCAACCGGGGCGCGGTCATTGCCATCGCCGCCGCGCTGATCTTCGGGATTGCCGGTGGAGGCACGGCGTACGTCCTGCTCAAGGACAACGGGAAGGAGAAGCAGAGCGACAACTCCGCGCAGGGAGAAAGTTCTTCACCGGGCGGCGCGGAGAAGAGCGACGGGGGCGACGGGAGCACGGAGAGCAGCCCGAAGCCGAACGTCAAACCCGATCCGAAGCCCGTCGACTACAAGGGCATCAACCTCACCGCCGGCTACCACCTGACGCTCGGGGACGACAATGTCCGGCCCCAGGAGGGCGAGGACGGTGGGTACGAACTCTCCTACGACACCGGCGGATACCTCGACGCGGAAAGCGAGGACGGGAACCTGGTGCTGCTCGATCCGGGGCAGGAGGGATCGCTCGACGCCTGCCGCGCGGACACCCGATTCACCGAGACCATCTATGTGAACAAACTGTCGAAGGGGCGCCAGGTCTGCGTCATCACGGGTGCGGGACACATGGGCCTCGTGACGATCCAGGGCTTCTCGTCCGAGGACTCGCCCAGTACGTACATGACGCTGGACCTGACTGTCTGGCGCAACGCTGTGAGTTCCGGCTCGGGCAACTGAGCCTGCGGAGGGCGGCATGGATCTCCTCGCCATTGCCGCCTTCCGCCCGCCCCTGCTCCAGCCGTAACCATCCGCCTCTGCTCCGCCCGCCTGCGCGGAAGGCATCCTGGTGTGGCTCCCACGAGCCGACCAGGAGGGCCAGGACCCATGGGGACGACGAGCGCGAACGACTTACAGGGCGGGGAGCGCGAGGATCTGCTCGCGCTCGTTGCTGATCAGCGCACCAACTTTCTCTTTACCGTCGCGGGCGTCAGTGATGAGCAGGCCGGCGTCGCCACCACCGTCAGCGAGCTGACGCTCGGCGGCCTGCTCAAGCATCTGGGCGACGTACAACGGACGTGGCTCGCCGTGGTCGACGGTACGGCGCCGGGCAACGTCGACTGGGCCGATCTCGACCCCAACGGCAACCGGATGACCAAGGGCGAGACCCTGGCCGGGCTGCTCGATGCCTTCCACGCGGCGGCAGCAAAGTTCGATCGCACGGTCCGGCAGGAGCCCGACCTCGACCGCCTCGTGACTCTCCCGCAGTATCCCTGGTCGCCGCCGGAACCGATCACCTGGACCGTCCGCCACGTGCTGTTGCATGTTTTCCGGGAGATCGCGCACCACAGTGGGCACGCGGACATCATCCGCGAGGCGCTGGACGGTGCCGGCACTACGGCTCGCATGGTTGAGGCCGCCTCGCGCGGGGGCGATGTGGCCGGCGACGGCTGACGGCAGGTGACTGAGGGGGCGGAAGGGGGCCGGGGCGGAGGGGGCTGGGGAGGGGCTTGGAAGGGGGCCGGCTCCGGTGAAGCATGTGCGGCCAAATGAGTGCCGATCGGGCCGTCTCCGGGACGCGCGGCAGGGAGTTTCAGGAGACTGGCAGTCAGTGCTGAAGGTGGCTCTTGACAGTTCGCACCGAAGGTCGATTTCCGGCCACAACACAACGCCCCGTACGCTGCAACACATCGGTCACCATCGGTCGGCCGGGAGAGAAGGGCGACAACATGACCTCCGAGACCAACACACTCGGCACCATCGATGCCACAACTGCCTTGCTGGAGGCGGAACTTCCGCGTCTGGAGCAGCACCAGCAAACCCTGGAAAAGGAGCTCGCGACCGTCACCGAGCGGCTGGAATCGGTGCGGACTGCGCTGACAGCCCTGCGTTCGCTGTCCACTGCCCCTGTCCCCTCCTCGAACACAAAGACGCAGGAGGTCAAGGCAGAGGAGGTCAAGGCAGAGGCCGAGGACGTCAAGGCGGAGGCGGAGACCGAGAGCGTTGCCGCTGTCAAGATTCCGCAGCAGGCTCAGCATTCCATTGACTCCGCCGTCCCGGCGGAGGTCCCGCAGGAGCCGGCAGCGGCCGCCCCCGCGCGCCGCACTGCCCGGAAGACTTCTGCGCCCAAGGGCCGCAAGCAGGCTCCCGCCAAGCCGAAGAGCGAGCGCGGGCCGGCCAAGAAGGCCGTCGCCACCAAGTCCGCCAAGCCCGCGAAGGCCACCGCGCCTGCCAAGGCCACCGCGCCCGCCAAGGACGCCAAGCCCGCGAAGGACGCCAAGCCCGCAAAGGCCAGGGCGCCGAAGAAGGCAGCGCCTGCCGCGCCTGTCGTCGACGACAGCGGCAGCCTCACCGAGATGGCCATGAAGGTGCTGTCCACGTTCGGCGACACACCTGTCCGTGCCCGTGAGGTCACGAAGGCCCTGGGGCGTGAGCTCACCCCCAACAGCATCAACACCGTGCGCAGCACCCTCGACCGGCTCGTCGGCACCTCCCGGGCGCACCGCGCCGGCCGAGGCCTGTACCAGGCGCCCGCCAACTGACGCTTCCCGCAAGGGAATCTGTTCAGACGCCCCCGTCACGGCCCGATGGCCGTAGCGGGGGCGAAGGCGCTCCCGCATCGTGTGTCCGCGGTTGGTCCCGGTGGTTTTTCGGCACACTCTGTAGGTTGCGGACATGTCTTCATCGCTTCGCCTCGAAAAGGTCACGTCCGACAACGTCGAGGCCGCCTGCCTGCTGAAAGTACGCCCCGACCAGGACGGGCTCGTGAAGCCGGTCGCCTGGTCGCTGGCTCAGGCGTATGCCGCACCCGAGGTCGCCTGGCCCCGGCTGATCTTCGACGGTGAGCGGCTCGTGGGCTTCGTCATGGCCTTCTTCGATGTCCGGTTCGATCCGGACAAGCCGGATGACAGGCTCCGCTCCGGGCTCTGGCGGCTGAACATCGCCGCCGACGAACAGGGTCGCGGTTACGGCCGCTTCGCCGTGGAGGCGGTGTGCGAGGAGATACGGCGGCGCGGGCAGACGCGTACGACCGTGAGCTGGGTTCCCGGAGCGCACGGGCCCGAGAAGTTTTATCTGAAACTCGGGTTCCGGCTGACCGGGGAGATGAGCGGGGACCAGGTCGTCGGTGAGCTGGATCTCGGCGACGTGTAGTGCTGTGGCCGGAAGCGGCCGCAACAACCCGACGGATCAGTCGATGCGGTCGGCGATGATCCGCGCGCACTCCATGGACTCGCTCCGCGTCGTGTTCACCTCCAGGTCGTAGATCACGCCCCGGTGGACCACCTCCGCCTGCGACGCCGCCATTCCTGTGACCCGGTCGCCGCGCGCGATCTCACGCGCTGCGGCAACCGCGCTCTCGCACCGGACGCCGACCCACAACACCTGCACTCCACCGAGCGCCTTCTGCCACCGCCGCTGGGACGCCGCCCCGCCGAGGAAGACCTCGTCGACGATGACCCTGGCTCCGGCGCGGGCCATCGTGGCGACACCGTCGATCCACGCCGTCTCCAACGTACGGAACTCGGGGCCGACGATCACCTCACCGTCCGGAGCGAACTCGATGCCCGCGTCCGACGCCTGCATGGACGCGGGCATCGCCTGGATCAGTGTGTCGACCCCGAAGGCGAGCCAGGGATCCGGCAGGACCGCCTGCAGGCACCGGACGATCCCGGACTTCCCCGAGCTGGAGCCACCGTTGAGCACGATCATCCGGGTCATCACCGCGCCACTCTAGGACCGTGTCCCCTGTGGTGACACGCCTTTTCCCGGCACGACGCCGCGGGGCGCACGGCTCGGAGATCTCACTCCGAGCCTCTCACCGGGGCAGCAGGATGCCATCGAAGGCATCAGGACGGTTGATGGGATGGTCGAGGAGAACCTCCTCCACGACGGCGAATCCGTTCGTGAGGGTCAAGGCCTCGGGTGCGAGTTCCGCGACGGCACTCTCGGTCGCGTCGGGGAGCTGCCTCACCTGAGCGCTGGTCAGGTACCCCTCCGCAAGCAGGTCTCCACTGTGAGCCGCCACACGGCGCAGGGTGAACAGGCGGTGCAGCAGACGCAGCCGGCGCTGCGCTTCGGGGTGAGGAGTCTGGGCGGCGACGTCCAGAAGAGCTTGGGCAGCCTGGCTGTGTGCGTAGGCGTCGACCAGTTCCAGAGCCGGTGTGACGGTGGTGTTCCATCGGTTGAGGGGATTGCCGGCTGTTCCGCTGCGCAGGCGCGTACGGGCACGCTGATGCCAGATGCGTTCGATGTCCGCCAATAGGTCCTGGAGGAAAACCGGATCGTCGAGGTCGCGAGCCTCGGGCGGCGCATCATGGGGCTCCTTCGGAGTGAAGTGTCCAAGAAGCATTTCGCCGGCGGCCTTGACCCAGATGACGAGGTTGTCACCCTCCGCCGTGATGGTTCCCTCGTTGGCTGCCAACTGTCCCGCGATTCCGTTGGCCAGGAAGAGCCCCTGCGCACCGCAGCGTTCGCGGCACTCAGTCATGACGGCGCGGGCCCGCCAGGTGATCCAGCCCTTGACTATGGCTGCGAACCGCTCACCGTTCTCCCGCTCCGGCTCCGTTGCCTGCGCCCACTGCCGTACCGCGGCGCGGTGCAGGAGAGTCGCGGCGTAGGTGGTGGCGATGGCGTCGAGGAGCGGGGCGTGGTGGCTGCGGTGAGCGAACAGCGGAACGCTGCCCCCGGCTGTCACGCCGGAAGTCTGCCTCGCGTGGGCGTGCCGTACGGCTACGGCGAGCGCGTGGCGCGTGACACCGAGGCTGTAGGCGCTCATACAGAGCTTGCCGGCGGTGACGCGACCGATGGAGTGCAGGAAACGCTTTCGGGGGCTGCCGATCGAACTCGTGAAGACGCCTTCCGGTGAGAGGCGTCCGTGGTCGGCCTGCAGCAGCGCTTCTTGTGGCAGACGGACGTTGTCAAAGGATGTGATGCAGTGGTCGACAGGGGCGGTGGCTGTCTGTGGCAGCCTGCGTATCTCGACTCCTGGCATCGGGAGCCCGGTCTCGTCGCTGAGCCGAGCGAGAAACAGGAAGACGCCCTGGTCCTTGCCATCCGTGATGAGGCGGGCGGCGACGACAGCGGTTTTGGGACCGCCGGTGGAGCTGGTGTTCGGCATGAACTTGCGGGCGGCCGCACTGGGAGTGTTCAGAACGAACTCGCCCGCGGTTCGGTCGTACGTGGCGGTGGTCTCCAGTTGCGAGGCGCTGTTGCCGTGCCCGACCTCCGTGCACAGAAACGTTCCTGTGCGCCGCAGCTCGACGAACTCCCGAAGATCGCGGTTCGGGCCCGACGTGTGTTCGAGGAGGCTGCCGAGGAAGAGGTTGTAGTGGATACTCGCCACTGTTCCCAGTCCCGCGTCCACCGGGCCGACCCATTCATGGAGTGCCGTGAGTCGTTCCACATCGACCACGAAGTCCTCGGGTCTGTCGAGTGCGTCGTTGATCAGACGTAAACGCTCGTAGGACAGTGCGGCACGTTCATCGGGTGACAGCCCTTCTCTGAAGCTGAATGGCTCAGTACTGAACAGCTTGCGCCAGGGCTCGTGGAGCTGATCCATCCGGTCGCCGAAGAGTGCCCGCGTCAGCGCCGCGACGGTTGAAGAGGCCTGGTCAGAGGGGAGTGAGGTGTTGATCACTTTCGGAACGCTAGCTCATACGTTCAGTTAGCACGGGGTGATGATCAACACGATTGAGATCACTTGGATGTTGGTACTCGGAGCAGGAATCCTGTGGCTGCTCACCCTCCTCGGTCATGCCCTCTGCACCTCGCAGAGCGCCTTCAAGTTGCCGCTGTTGCCGGCGAGCGGCCTTGCTGTGGGCTGCGCCGCAGCGCTCGCGCGACTGCGCACCGACACCGGGCATTCGTGGGTACTGCCGGCGGTGATGGCGGCCTTGGGCCCGGCCGCGCTGATTGCTCAGTCACGAGGGGCCTCTGCCATCCCGGGCAGGGGCCCCTCGCAGTTGCTGCCTGGGGTCAGCTCGGTTGGTCTCCCGTGTAGCGGTAGATCCCGCCACCGGAGTTGACGTGCCAAACGGTGCCGTCGGCGGCCACACCGATGTCCACCGCCCTGCCCGGAATACCAACCCAGGGGTTGGTGTCATGCCCGGTGTACCGGTAAATCTGGTCCAGGGAGTTCACGCCCCACACATGAGTCCTGGACCCGACCGAGATACGGGTGAGGCCCCCGGAGACGGCAACCCAGTCGGTGGAGCCCTGATCTCCGGTGTAGCGGTAGATCCCACCGGCGGAGTTGACGTGGTAGACGGTGCCGTCGGCGCCCACGCCGATGTCCACCGCCTTACCGGGAATACCGACCCACGGGTTGGAGTCATGCCCGGTGTACCGGTAGATCTGGCCCAGGGAGTTCACGCCCCACACATGAGTCCTGGACCCGACCGAGATCGTCGTGAGACCACCAGAGACCTGCTTCCAGTCAGCCATGCTCGCGTCCCTTCGCCTCGAACGTTACAAGGAGGAATTTGGCGCTCGGCAGGGTCACCCAAACGACCGCGTTTGTGGATTGGCTGCTGAAATGGTCCAAAGATCGCCGTTTGTTTTATTTCACTCCCAATGCGCGTGGGAGGCGGCCCTCCCCCAACGCAATCAGAAGGCCGGAAACGCTGTAACCCACAAGAGGCCCAGAACGGCGGCCGGTTAACGATCCCAGGGCCAATCCGATTGCCCCACGCTCGGTGCCGGCGGACACCGAAGGGACACGCCCGCATTGAACCGACGCGGGCGCGGACCTCACGGTGGGAGATGTTGTGTTCCTCTTTCCAGGCGGGGAGTTCGGCCCGACCGCGCTCGCGGCGGTGCGGGATGACCAGGCCGGTGACCCGGTAGCCGCCGTCGGTATCGATGACGACCTGGTGGTTGGTGGAGTTTGCGACAATCCGATGGTGCGGCACGGTTCTCGCGTGAAGAATCGCCGGATGCCTGAAGTGAAGCTGTCCGACGGGATCATCACTCTGTCCCCCCTGCGCCTGGACGACGTCGAGGCGCATCTCACGGGGGAGGACCAGCTGCTCGTTCGCTGGCTCAACGGCGGTCCCGGCACGCACCAGGGTGTCGAAGCCTACTTCCGGCACTGCCGGGAACAGTGGGACACCGCGGGGCCACTCCGCGCTTTCGGCATCCGCGTGGGCGGCGACGAGGTGCTCGCCGGGACGATCGACTTGCGGTTCGCAGGAGAAGGTCTGGCGCCCGGCCAGGTGAATGTCGCGTACGGCCTCTATCCGTCGTGGCGGGGGCGTGGCCTGGCTACCCGCGCGGTCCTCTTGGCGTCCCAGTACGCGGCCGGTGAGGGCGGGGCGGAGGCGGTGATCCAGGTGGAGCCGGAGAATCCCGCATCTGCCGCAGTCGCGCAGCGAGCAGGTTTCACCCCCGGCCGGCAGACGCACAGCAAGGACGGCACACACTTCGACTGGTACATCCGGGATCTTCGCGCCGCCACCCAGTGACGACCAACAGTCACGGGACAGCCCTCAGGCCGGTTGCGAGAGTTCACCGGGTCGCACTCGCGCGCCGTGCCGGGAATCCGTGTGCGCGGGCGGCGGTCACCACCGCCGCAACCGGCAGCATCAACACAAGTACGCTCCAGGGAAAGGCCTTTGAGCCGAAAATGTCCAGCAGGACGCCGCCCACGACTCCGCCACCGGCCATGGCCGCGTTCCACAGCGTGACGAGCATGGCCTGCGCGCCCTGCGCCGCGTCCGCCTCGTCGCCCGCCGCCTCGCTCGCCGCGCTCTGCAGGAGGGTGGGGGCGCCTCCCCAGCCGAGCCCCCACAGCGCCACCGCCACGTGGACGAGAACGGGGCTGCCGGCCGGCACCGCCAGGACGGCGGCCGCAGCGGCCACCAGCAGTACGGACGCGATGGTGAGGGTACGCAGTCGCCGGCTGATCGCGGCCCCCACGATCCAGATGCTCACCAGGGACGCGGCGCCGAAGACCAGCAGCACGAGGTCGGTCGAGTCGCCCATGCCGAGCCGGTCGAGGAACGTGGCGATGTACGTATAGAGGATCGTGTGGGCCAGCACGAAGACCAGGGTGACGAACAGGACTTGAGCCACGCCGGGAATGCGGAAGGTCCGCAGCACCGGGGTCCGGCCGTCCCGCCGCCGGCCGGGGTGGTCCGGGACGGTCGCGGTGATCCAGGCGAGCAGGACGACGGTGAGCGCGGTCATGACCAGGAAGGCCACCCGCCAGTCGAGCGCCCGGCCGAGGAAGGTCCCTGCGGGCACTCCCAGCGACAGGGCGACCGGGATGCCGGACATGGCGATCGCGATCGCCCGGCCCTGAAGATGGAGGGGTGCCAGGCGCCGGGCGTACCCGGCCAACAGCGCCCAGGCCAGACCCGCGGCCACCCCGGCGACGAACCGGGCCACCATCATCAGGGAGTAGTCCGACGAGACCGCCGTGACCGTGTTGGCCACGGCGAATCCCGCCATCGCCGTCAGCAGCAGCCGCTTGCGCCGCCAGCCCGCGGTGGCCGCGGTCAGGGGGATCGCCGTGAGCGCGGTGCCGATGGCGTAGATGGTCACCGTCTGACCCATCGCGGATTCGCCGACCCCGAGATCGGCGCTCATGGCGGGCAGCAGGCCCGCGGGCAGAGTTTCGGTGAGGCTGGTGATGAAGACGGCCGTGGCCAGGGCCAGCAGTGCCGGCATGGGAAGTCTCCGGCGCCGCCCGGCCTCGGCATCGTCGTCGGTATCGGTACGGGATCCAATTGCGGTCCGTGCACTGTGAGTTCGCATGGTGCGTATGCTCGAACCATCACATCGATGTGAGGGTCAACGCGACAAGCCGTGAGGTCGGTCACATGCGTATCGGAGAGCTGTCGGAGCGCACCGCCACACCCCGGCGGCTGCTGCGCTACTACGAGGAGCAGGGCCTGATCGTCGCCGACCGCTCCCCGAACGGCTACCGCGACTACGACGAGTTCTGCGTGGACCGGGTCAGGCAGATCAGAGGGCTGCTCGATGCCGGACTGCCCACCAGGATCATCAAACAGATCCTCCCCTGCCTCAACAAACCCCGGACGATCCACTTCCCCGACGCGACACCGGAGATGCTCGCCACGCTGGAGCACGAGCGCGACCGCATGACCGAGCGCATCCAGTGCCTGATGCGCAACAGGGACGCGATCGGCGAGTACCTCGACACCGTACGCGCCACCAGACAACCGGACCCCGCCTCCGAAGCGCCGCCCGCGCTGTCATGACCCGGCCGCGGCGGTGGTCAACCCGGCGAGCGCGGTACATGACCCACATGGCCGTCGGCAGAACCGATTCGGCAGCTCCCGTCCGGGTGACGGAACCCCACATCTGACAGTAACCGCAGGTCAGCGGCACAGACTTGGGCCGGTTCCGATTTTTCCCCGCACAAGGAGTGCCCTTCATGCGTCTTCGTTCCACCGTGGCTGCCGCCCTCGGCGCGCTCGCGCTCATCGTGGCTGTGCCGTCCTCGGCCGATGCGGCCTCCGGTGACTTCAGCTACACCTACAGCGGTCTCGACGGCTCCCCGCAGGTCGGCTTCCTGATCGACCCGCCGAGCGGGGTGTGCATCACCCTGCCCGAGGTCGCCGACCCCGGTTCGTCGAGCCCCGCCCACACTCCGTGGAACAACACCGACGCGACCGCCGTTGTCTTCACCGGCGTCGGCTGCGAGGGCGACTTCTTCCTCCTCCGGCCGAACGGTGGCCACGCCTCCGACCGGCTGAAGCTCCGTTCCGTCGCCTTCGGCTGATCCCGCCACCACCGCGCAGACCGAGAGAGGGGCCGTCCCGGGGGCGGCCCCTCTCTCATGCGGGGAATGAGGTCCGACCGTCACTGGTTGACCGGACATGCCGACGCCCCGTGTGATCCTTTTGCTGTCCGGAAGTCTGCGCAGCGGTTCCTCCAACGAGACCGTGCTGCGCACCGTGCAGGCCGTGGCACCTACGGGCGTACGGACCGTTCTCTACGGTGGCCTCGCGGCGCTCCCGCACTTCAATCCCGATGACGACGCCGAGCCGCTACCGGAGCCGGTGGCCGCGTTGCGTTCGGCGATCGACGAGGCGGATGCCGTTCTGGTCTGTACGCCGGAGTACGCGGGAACCCTGCCGGGGGCGTTCAAGAATCTGCTGGACTGGACGGTCGGTGGCACCGAGATCTGCGACAAGCCGACCGCGTGGGTGAACGCCGCCGCCCCCGGCCGTGGCCGGGGCGCGGAGGCCACGCTGCGGACGGTGCTCGGCTACACGGGTGCGGACATCGTGGAACCGGCCTGCGTACGGATCACCGTGGACCGGAACGCGGTCGACGCGGAGGGGATCATCGCCGATCCGGGCGCCCGCGAGCAGCTGGGACAGGTGCTCGGGCTGCTGACGGGGCGGGCCGCGGAGATCGAGCGCGGGTAGGGCGACGCAACTGCGGCCCACCCGGTGGGAGTCGGGCGAGCCGAGTGACTCCCACCGGGGGCTGAGGGGTCAGGCGCTGATCGCCCGGATGAGGACGATGGTGCCGACGAGTCCGATGACGCCGAGGGTGGTTCCGGCGATGGCGGTCCACAGGCGGCCGGTGCCGTGGTGGGCGTAGTGGATGCCCGCTGCGCCGAGGGTGATGGAGAGGGCTCCGGCGATGAACGCCCATGGGAGCGTGACGAACACGAGCGCGGGCACCCATGCACCTGTGGCGGAGACGGCGCCGAGGACAAGTGCGGTGGGACCCAGGGCGACGGCGGGTGTGTCGGTTCGGTCGGGCACAGTCGGCTCAGGCATGACCTGCTCCCCCTTTTGAACGAGTTCAAATTGTGTGCCGATCATAGCGCCGGGAGGGCGGCGGACCGGCCGGGGGCAGGGCATGGCGAGGCCCCGCCGGCCGGGCGGGGGCTCGGGGTCGGCCGCGGCGGCCGGGCCCGGGCCCGGCCCCATCGCGCTCGTCGGCGGCCCACCTGCGGCGCGATGACAGAATGGGGTGAATGATGACGTCTTGTGGTCCCGGACCCGCACCCGAGCCCTGGTCGCGCGACGGGCCGATGCACGCCGACCTTCTCGCGGCGAAGGCGCTGGTCTACGACCCGTGCGGGTTCATATGTTCCCGGCCGGTGCCCGAGGCGGAGAGCGCCGAGTACGGGGCACATGTATTCAGCGTGGACGGCGCCGCCGTCAGGTTCCGGGTGGCCAGGACGACCCCGACGAAGGCCGGCCAGTTCGTGACGGTGTGGAAGCGGTCCGCCGACGGGCCGATTCAGCCCTACGACTCAAAGGACCCTGTCGATCTCTTCGTCATCAGCACCCGTGACACCGGCCACTTCGGCCAGTTCGTGTTTCCGCGGGACGTGCTCTGCGAGCGGGGCATCGTGTCGAGAAACGGTTCCGGTGGGAAGCGCGCCTTCCGCGTTTACCCGCCCTGGGTGACAACGCCCAATCGCCAGGCCGGCCGTACGCAGGAGTGGCAGGCGGACCATTTCCTGCGTATCGGGCTGCCCACGGACGAGGGTGGGGCGGTCGACCCGGGCCGTTCGCGGGCGCTGTATCACCCGTGACGGCGCCGCCGCCCGGCCCGGCCGGCACAGGGCGGCGACCGTCAGCGGTAGTCCTCCGGGTGGCCCTGCATCCAGGTGTTGATGCGGTCGCGGGTGCCGATCAGTTCGGAGCGGTGCTTCTCCAGGTTTTCCGTGGAGGTGTCGCCGTTCAGCGTCTTGCGCAGGGTGCTGATCCGGGCCAGCGGTTCCTTGAAGTGGCCGGGGCCCTGGGCGTCCGCCTTCATGGCCTTGTCCAGGCCGGCCAGTTCGTCGTTGACCCGGCCCAGGAAGTAGGCGCAGTTCGCCGATCCCGGGGTGCAGTTGTCGTACAGGGTGGCCTGGAGGCCGGCGAAGGCGTCGCGTACGGCCACCGGCCTGTTCCTGGCGGCCTCGGCCGCCGCGGCGGCCTCCGCTCGCGCACTCGCCTCGTCCGAAGCGCTCTTCGCCGCGGCGGCGGCGTCGACCGCCTTGGCCACGACCGACGCGTTCACGGACGGGTCCACGTAGGGAACGTCGTCACCCGGTCCCTGCGACGTGGAGACGCTGGTGCAGCCCACCAGGAACGCTCCGAGAACCGCTGCCGCGGCCACGGCTGTTGCGACACCACGCACGTTGGTGCGGATAGACATGAGGCCCCCCTCGTCCGATTGGACCAGACCTTACATCCCCGGCCCGGCGTCGCCCCCGTTCCTCACCCCGTGATCAGGGTCTGCAGCGCGGGTGCGTACAGGTCCGCGATGTGTTCGGGGGTGGCGTCCGCGCCCGCGCCCTCGCGGTGGAGGCTGAGGGTGGCGCCGAGGCCGAGGAGGTGGCCGGCGATCAGTTCGGCGCGCAGGGTGCTTTCGGGGCCGGTGAGGCGGGCGGCCAGGGCGCCGGTGACCTGTTCGTGGAAGCGGTCGCGCAGCAGGGAGCGTTCGTCGCGGTTGCCGAGCGAGAAGACGACCCGCAGCAGTGGGTCGGACTGCAGTTCCCGGCGTCGGCTCACCAGCGTCACCACCATGTGGCGGCCCAGCATGTCGAGCGGGGCGTCGAAGAGTTCGGCGGCGGCGGGGCCGAAGTCGGCGACGGTGTTGAAGAGTTCTTCCTTGCGGCCGAAGTGCTTGACGACCAGGGACGGGCTCACTCCGGCGTCGGCCGCTATCCCCCTTATGGTCACCTCGGCGTAGGGGCGCTGTGTGAATGCCCGGCGGGCGGCGCGCAGGATCGCGTCCCGGCCCGTGCCCGGATCGACAGCGGTCGGGGCCGGAGCCGGGGCCGGAACAGTGGCCTGGCGGCTGGTCATGCGCCCTCCTGGATCGGCATCGTCCGCACACCGTCCTTCCGGTCGCCCGGGGCGTTGCGGCTCTCTTCGACCGTACCCGCCGTGGGCGTACGGCTGCCCGGCAGGCACAGCGTGACCAGCAGCGCCGCGAGCGCCGCGCCCGCCGCGATCAGGAAGACCAGCTGGTAGGCGTGGAGCGTCGGGGCCGTCCGGCCGCCCGCCTGGAACGTGATGTTGGCGAGGACCGCGGCCACCGTCGCGCTGCAGAAGGCCTGCCCGATCGACCGCATCAAGGTGTTGAGGCCGTTGGCCGCGCCCGTCTCACTGACCGGGACGCCACGCATGACCAGCGCGGGCAGCGCCGAGTACGCGATGGCGGTGCCCGAGGCGACGACCGTCGCACCGGCGATGATCATCCAGAGGCTGTGGCTGGTGAAGTACCGCACCGCGTAGCCGGCCGCGATCACGCCCGCCGCCAGCGCCAGGCTCACCTTCGGACCGTGCTTCGCGGAGATCCGCGCCGAGACCGGCGAGAGCGCCACCATCATCACGCCGCCCGGCAGCAGACACAGCCCGCTGACGACGAGCGAGGCGCCGAGCCCGTAACCCGTCGCCTTCGGCTCCTGCACCATCTGCGCGGTGACCAGGGAGTTCGCATAGAAGGCGAAGCCGATCAGCAGGGCGGCGACGTTGGTGAGCAGGACGGCCGGGCGGGCCGAGACCCGCAGATCGACCATCGGTGTCGGGACGCGGAGCTCGTACGCACCCCAGACCAGCGCCACGACGACAGCGGCCACCAGCAGACCGACCGTCCGCGCCGACGTCCAGCCCCAGTCGGCGCCCTGGGTGACCGCGAGCAGCAGACAGACCAGGGCCCCGGACAAACCCAGCGCGCCGACGGCGTCGAAACGGCCGCGGGTGCGGAGCGGGGATTCCGGTACGCACCACAGCACCAGCACGATGTCGATGACGCCGATCGCTCCCGAGACCCAGAACATCGTGTGCCAGTCGAAGTTCTCGACGACGAGCGCCGCGACCGGCAGCCCGACCGCCGCGCCGATGCCGAGCGTGGAGCTCATCAGCGCCACGGCGGACAGCACCCGCTCGGGCGGGAGTTCGTCGCGCAGGATGCTGATGCCCAGTGGTACGACGGCGAGCGCCGCACCCTGCAGGGCGCGGCCGGTGATCAGCACCCCGATGTGGGAGCTGACCGCGCACAGGACCGAGCCCACCACCAGCACCATGAGCGAGGCGACGAGCACCCGGCGCTTGCCGTACATGTCACCGACCCGGCCCAGGACGGGCGTGAAGACGGCGCCGGTGAGGAGGGTGACGGTGACCAGCCAGCTCGCTGCGGCGGGGGTCGCGCCGGTGAGGGCCGGGATGTGCGGGAGGAGCGGGACGACGATCGTCTGCATGACCGCGACCACGACACCGCAGAACGCGAGGACGCCTACGGCGAAACGGGGGTGCGGGGCCTCATCAGTGGCGGCGGTCGGTGCGGGTATGTCCGCGGGCATGGCTCTCCGTCAGCTCGTCGGCAGGGGCTTCGCGCAGGGGTGCACGCTCGTTCACCCCCAAGGGTAAACGCTTGTGCACCCCCTCGGCGACAGGAAGTCCGCACGCCGCGTTAGCCTCGAAGGCCCGGGCTCCGGGTCCGGACAACCCAGACAAGAAGGCGAAGGTGGCTGCGATGGCGAAGGTTCCGGCAGCGGCGGTGGCGGCGAGCGGGCTGGTCGGCGGGTACGCCGTCGCACGGTGGACCAAGAAGCGGCCGCTGGGCGGGGTCGCCCTCGCCGCCGCGGGCACCGTCGCCGCGTACGAGTGGAACCGGCAGGCCGGGCCGCGCGCGGCCGTCGGGCTGACCACCGCGTATGTCGCCGCGTTCGCCGGTTCGCACCCGCTGGCCAAGAAGGTCGGCGCCTGGCCCGCCGTCTTCGCCGTGGCGGGCAGCGTGGCCGCCGCGTCGTGGGCAGTCACCCGCCGGGCCGCCTGAATCGCGTACGGACTGCCGGTGATCATCTGCCGGACGCGTTGAACGCGGGCGGGACCATGTGCGTATTCAAGGGCACTCCCCCGTGTAAGCCGGGTGCGTATCCGTACGACAGGACGGATACGCACCCGGAACCCTCAGGGCTGCGACGAGCCGGAACCCCGGGCCCTACGCCCCCAGTGCCCGCGACACCGTATAGATCAGCAGCCCCGCCAGCGCACCCACCACCGTGCCGTTGATCCGGATGAACTGCAGGTCACGGCCGATGTGCGCCTCGATCTTCTTCGATGTCTGGTCCGCGTCCCAGCTCGCGACGGTGTCACTGATCAGCGACGTGATCTCCGCGCGGTACGTCGTGACGACATAGACCGCCGCGTCCTCCAGCCAGCCCTCCAGCTTGGCCTGCATCCGCCCGTCCGTCGCCAGCCGCGCGCCGAACGTCAGCAGTGAGGCCCGCGCGCGCAGCCGCAGCTCGCTCTGCTCGTCGTCCGCAGCCGCAATCATCATCGTGCGCACCGACGACCAGGCCGATGCGATGACCTCCTGGACCTCGCCGCGCCCCAGGATCTCCGACTTCAGCCGCTCCACCCGTGCCCGGGTGTCCGAGTCCGTCTGGAGGTCGGCCGCGAAGTCCGTCAGGAACGTGTCGACCGAACCGCGCGCCGGGTGCCCCGGCATGTCCCGCATCTCCGTGATGAAGCGCAGCAGTTCCTTGTAGACCCGCTCCCCCACCCGCTTGTCGACGAACCGCGGCGTCCAGCCCGGCGCCCCGCCCTGCACCGCGTCCATCACCGAATCGCCGTGCAGCACCAGCCAGTCGTGGGCGCGCACACAGATCAGGTCCACCATCCTGCGGTGGCCGCCGTCCGCGACGATCTTCTCCAGCATCTTGCCGAGACCGGGAGCGATCTCCGCCGCATTGGCCCGGCGGGTGATCGCCTCACCCACCACGGCCTGCACATCGGAGTCCCGCAGCACCGTCAACGCACCGCGCAGCGCGGTCGACAGCTCGGCGGTCACCCGGTCGGCGTGATCCGGCTCGGCCAGCCAGGCACCGAGCCGGCCACCGATACCCAGGGCGTGGATACGGCTCCGTACGACATCGCCGGAGAGAAAATTCTCGCCGACGAAGGAACCCAGGGAGGCTCCCAGCTGGTCCTTCTTGGAGGGGATGATGGCGGTGTGCGGGATCGGCAGGCCGAGCGGACGCTTGAACAGCGCCGTGACGGCGAACCAGTCGGCCAGCGCACCCACCATCCCCGCCTCGGCGGCCGCGGCGACGAAGCCCGGCCAGCCGCCCACACCCGCGTTCTTCGCCCAGGTGGCAAGGACGTACACGAGCGCGACCAGCAGAAGGAGGCCCGTGGCCGTGGTCTTCATCCGGCGTACGCCGCGACGCTTCTCCTCGTCGGCTGCGGTGTACGCGAACGAGGCGAGGGGGGCCGGGCGGCCGCCGGGCGCGGGACGGGCCGCGCCCGCCACCTGCTCCCGGGCATGCTCCGGCCGCCCCGCACCCTGTTCCCCGGGTCCGGTCCCATCGATCCGTTCCATCCGCTCCACCCGTCCGCGTACGCATCGCCCCCGGTGTCCCGTACGCATTGTCCTTACCTGACCTACTCCCGGGCCGCACGTCGAGTTCCCGACGCCTTGCCCCATCATGGGATCGGTCCAACCACGAGGAGACACACCGTCCATGCCCAGGCGCCAGGGGTACGCCCTGCACATCGCCCTCGTGGCGGGCACCGCCGCGCTCGCCGCCGGCGTGGCGTTCGCCGGCTCCCTGTTCTTCTCCGGCTCCGGCACCCCGTCGCAGCAGATCGCCGCACCCGACCCGCGGTCCGTGGCCCGTACGCCCGCCGCACCGGCCCACTCCACCGGCCTCTGGCTCGGCACCTGGGCGACGGCCCCCACCACCGGGGTGACCGACACGTACAACGGCAGCGACCCGACCCGGCGCACCATCCGTAACGTCGTGCACACCAGCATCGGCGGCGACGCGGCCCGCATCACCCTCTCCAACCTCTTCGGCACTCACCCGCTGGTCGTGGACCACGCCACGGTGAACACCCGCCCCGTGACCTTCAGGGGCGCCGCCGCCGTGACCGTCGCGGCGGGCGGACAGATCGTCAGCGACCCCGTCCTCGTCCCGGTCGTCGCCGACGCCGATCTCGTCGTCACCCTGAGCACCCCCACCGCCGAGGGCCCCGTCACCATCCACCCGGGCACCCACCAGACGTCGTACGTGGAGGACGGGCGGGGCACCTGGCGCACCACCGACTGGCGCTACCTCACCGCCGTCGACGTACACAACGAGACCGCCGCCGGAACGATCGCGGTGATCGGGGACTCGCTCACCGCGGGCACCGGCTCCACCCTCGACACGAACAGCCGCTGGCCCGATGTGCTCGCCGACCGGCTGCGCGGCCGGTACGGAGTGGTCAACGCCGGCATCGCGGGCAACCGCATCCTGCGCGACGGACGCGGCGTACGGGCGAGCGCCCGCTTCGACCGCGACGTACTGGACGTCGCCGGGGTGAAGACGGTCGTCATCGCGCTCGGCATCAACGATGTGCAGCAGTTCCCGCAGGAGACCGACCCGCAGCGCATCGCGGACGCGCTGCGGTCCATGACCCAGCGCGCCCACGCACGCGGACTGCGGGTCGTCGGGGCGACGCTGATGCCGTACGAGGGGTTCCGCACCTGGACACCCGCACGGAACGCCGTACGGGAACAGGTCAACGAGCTGATCCGGGCGGGCGGGATCTTCGACTCGGTCATCGACTTCGACACGGCCGCCCGCGACCCGTACCACCCGACCCGGCTGCTGCCCGCCTACGACTGCGGCGACCATCTCCACCTGAACGACACGGGCTACCGGCGACTGGGCTCACTGGTCGACCTGCCGGCCCTGGAGCAGGACGGTCCCGTCTCCGACGAACTCTGACGGCGGGGCCGGGGTCAGCGGAAGACCGGAAGACGTCCCGGACTCAGTCCTCGGAGCGGTCCGAGGACCCGCGGCCCTTCTCCAGCCGCCCCCGCTCCCGCTCCGCGTCCCTCAGCCGCTGCTTCTCCGCCTTGCTCCGCTTGCGCTCCACGCCGACTCCGCCCATCAATGCGAGGCCGGTGATCCGCACCCGCGGGGAATCCGGCGACGGAACTCCCTCGTCCTTCGAGCGCTCGCCGAAGCCGCCCATGATGCCGATGCCCCTGACCTCGACATTGAGCTCCGGCGGGACCGTCACGTGCATACCGCCCATGATCGTGAAGCAGCGGATGACCACCTCGCGGTCCTCGAAGTTGGCGTCGCGCAGATCGATCTCACCGCCGCCCCACATCGCGAACGCGGTGAACTTGCGGCCCACCGTCCAGTTCCCCCGGCGGCCGAACCCGCCCCAGAACGCGAACGCACCACCCGACGTGGCGGGCTTGCCGATACGGTCCGCCCAACGCACCGCCGAACCGGTCGGCACCGGGGCCGCACCCAACGGGGCCACTTCAGTGCCCGGTGCCGGAAGGTCCCGGACGAGCGGTTCCAACTCCCCATGTGTGCGCGCCCTGTAGGCCGCTTCGAGCCGCTGCTCGAACTCCTCCATCTCCAGCCGACCCTCGGCCACCGCCTCGCGCAGGGTCTCGGCGACACGCTCACGCTCGGCGTCGGAAGCACGCATTTCCGGAAGGTCACTTGTCATACCGCGCAGCCTATTGAACGCGTACGCTCCCGTCACCGATCTACCTGCCGTCGGCCGACACGTACATCTTCGCGATCACGGCCTCGATGTCGGGCTCCCGCACCGACAGGTCGACCAGCGGGTAGTCCGCCGCGATCCGGGCGACCAGCGGTGCGGCCGACTCCGAGGCCGGGAAGGCCAGCCACTGGCGCGGCCCCTCCACCTTCACCGTACGCACCGAAGGCGCGGACTCCAGCCGGATCGGCGGGAGTTGACGGTCCAGGTCGACCACCAGCATCCGCTCGCTCTCGCCCACCTCATGCAGTCCGGCGAGCGCCCCGTCGTACATCAGACGGCCGTGGTCGATCACCATCACACGCTTGCAGAGCTGCTCGATGTCCGTCAGATCGTGCGTGGTGAGCAGCACGGTCGTGCCACGTTCGGCATTCAGGTCCCGGAGGAATCCACGGACCTTGGCCTTGGAGACGACGTCCAGACCGATCGTCGGCTCGTCCAGGTACAGCACCTCGGGATCGTGCAGCAGCGCCGCCGCGATGTCGCCGCGCATCCGCTGCCCCAGCGAGAGCTGCCGTACGGGTACGTCCAACAGCTCGCCCAGATCGAGGAGTTCGACACAGCGGTCCAGATTCTCGCGGTAGCGGGCGTCGGGAATCCGGTACATCCGGTGCATCAGCCGGTACGAGTCGCGCAGCGGCAGGTCCCACCAGAGCGTGGTGCGCTGGCCGAACACCACACCGATGCGGTGAGCCAGCCTCGTCCGCTCCCTGGACGGGTCGATGCCCGCCACCCGCAGCCGGCCGCCGCTCGGGGTGAGGATGCCGGTCAGCATCTTGATCGTGGTCGACTTCCCGGCACCGTTCGGGCCGATGTAGCCGACCATCTCGCCACGCGCGACGCAAAAGCTGATGGAGTCGACCGCTCGCACCTGGCGGCGTTCGCTGCGCATGAAGCCGGTCTTACGGCGCACGTCGAAGACCTTTTCGACGTTGTCGAGCTCGATGAAGCCGGTGCCGCCGCCCCTGCCGATGTCCGTGCCGGTGTCGATGTCGGTTTCTGCGTTCATGCCCGATGCCCTCGCCCTTTCCCTCGCCCTGCTCGATGTTTTCGTCAACTGCCTGTGCTGCGGTATGCGCGCAGGCCCGAGCGCCAGGCCAGGCCCGCGAGCAGCCAGCACAGGACCGCCACCACCGGAGGCAGGAACGCCACCCAGTCCGGCAGGCCCAGCGGATAGTCCCGGCCCAGCACATACAGCGCGGGCAGCCAGTTCACGAAGGCCAGCGGCACAACAAACGTGACCCCGCGCACCAGGTCCTTCGAGAAGATCGACGGCGGGTACTGAAGCAGCGTGTTTCCCCCGTACGTGAAGGAGTTCTGCACCTCGGAGGCATCCTGCGCGACGAACTGGAACGCCGCCCCGGCCACGAACACCGCCGCGAAGATCGCCGCCCCGCTCAGCAGCATCAGCGCAATCATCGCCACCTTCAGCGGTGTCCACCCGATGTCCAGCGTCACCAGCGCGTACCCCAGGACCAGCGCCCCCTGGGTGATCCGCCCCATCCTGCGCAGCGCGAACCTGTCCGCCGCGACCTGGGCGAGCACCGGCACCGGCCGTACCAGCAGCGTGTCCAGCGTGCCGTCGCGCACCCGCCGCCCCAGCCGGTCCATCGAGCCCATCACCAGATCGGCGAGACCGAACGCGGTGCCCGAGGCCCCGTACAGCAGCGCGATCTCCGCCAGCGTGTAACCGCCCAGCGCATCCACGTGCTGGAACATCAGCAGGATCGCGACGAAGTCGAAGGCGGTCACCGCGAAGTTCCCGAACGCCGTCATCGCGAACGAGGCGCGGTACGCCATCGTCGAGCGCAGCCACATCGTCGCGATCAGCCCGTACGCCCGGACCCCCTCGACGAGCCTCGACCGCTCGACGAACACCACCTCGGGCGTGTCCGCCGCCTCGGCCACCTCCATCGCACCGGCCGTCTCAGCCACCCTGAACCACCACCCTCCTCGTCGCCACCGACTGCACCAACCGCCCCACCAGCAGCAGCGTCAGCGCCCAGCCGCCCTGGAAGGCGTACGCCTCCACCAGCCCCCACCCCGTGCTCTTGCCGAGCAGCACATCGGCCGGCACCTGGAGCAGCGACGACCACGGCAGCACCCGCGCCACGTCGCCCAGCACTCCGGGGAACAGCGTCAGCGGCAGCAGCATCCCGGAGAAGAACATCCCGGCCAGGCCCGTCATCTGCGACACCCCCGCCCCGTCCAGCAGCCAGAACGCGGAGAGCGCCACCAGATAGCGGATCGCGAAACTGACCACGACACCGAGCGCCACCGAGACGAGGAAGGCCAGCCAGACCCCCGGCGAGGCGGGCAGCGCCAGATCGAAGGCGAGCGAGCCCAGCAGCATCGGCACGATGCCGCGGCCCAGCAGATGGAACGCCGCCCGGCCCAAGTCACCGGCCAGCCACCACAGTTGGAGGTCCACCGGCCGGTAGAGATCCACCGCGACATCGCCCGTGCGGATCCGCTCGATCAGCTCGTCCTCGAAACCGCCGCCCATCATGGCGCAGGTCATCAGCAGCGCCTGCCCCAGCCACACATAGGTGAGCGCCTGGGGCATGTCGTAACCGCCGAGCTGCGGACGCTCGTCCCACAGCGCCACATAGGTGTACGCCATGATGAAACCGAAGACGGTGTTGGTGAACACTCCCGCCGCCGTCGCGGTCCGGTAAGTGGCATAGCGCCGGAACCCACCCGCCGCCACCACCGCGTACAACCGCACCGCATCCCCCCATCGCCCCGGCGCCCAACGGCGTTGGACACCAAAGCGCAAGACCTTAGTCCAACGAAGACGACCGCCGCGACCGCTTTTCAGAGGTCGGTCCGGTGCTTATTCCGCAGAAAAGGGCACTATGGGGGAATTGACCGCGGCCGAGGAGTCTGCACGGACATGAGCGACGAGCCACAGCAGCCGAACGGGGAACACGAACCCCGGGGCTGGGATCCCAGGGACCTGTCCGCCCACGGCAGCAACAGCGGCAACAGCGCAGATCAAGGCCACGAAGCCGGCCGGGCGAAGAAGCCGAAGCACTCCAAGCGCACCGGCTGGCGCCGCGCCGTCCCCACCTGGCGGATGGTCCTCGGCGCCGTCATCCTCCTCGCCCTGCTCCTGGTCGGCGGCTTCATCGCCGGATACCAGCTCGTCGACATCCCGCCCGCCAACGCCAGCGCCACCGCACAGTCCAACGTCTACCTCTACAAGGACGGCAGCGTCATCGCCCGCTCCGGCGAGGTCAACCGGGAGAACGTCAGGCTCGCCCAGGTCCCGCTCACCGTCCAGCACGCCGTCCTCGCCGCCGAGGACCGCGACTTCTACTCCGAACGGGCCGTCGACCTCAAAGCCATGACCCGCGCCGCCTGGAACACCCTCACCGGCAAGGGCAGACAGGGCGGCTCGACCATCACCCAGCAGTACGTCAAGAACTACTACCTCGGCCAGGAACAGACCATCATCCGCAAGATCAAGGAGTTCTTCATCGCGGTCAAACTCGACCGCGAGGAGTCCAAGAACCAGATCTTCGAGGGCTACCTCAACACCAGCTACTTCGGCCGCAACGCCTACGGCATCCAGGCCGCCGCACAGGCCTACTACGGCAAGGACATCGGCGACATCACCACCGCCGAGGGCGCCTACCTCGCCTCCCTGCTCAACGCCCCCAGCGCCTACGACGTCGTCGTCCACCCCCAGAACAAGGCCGCAGTCCTCGCGCGCTGGAACTACGTACTCGACGGCATGGTCAAGGAGAAGTGGCTCGCCCCCGGCGAACGCGCCGCCATGGAATTCCCCGTACCCGGCAAGGCCAAGCCGCCCACCGGGCTCTCCGGACAGCGCGGCTACATCATCCAGGCCGTCGAGGACTACCTCACCAGCAACAAGGTCATCGACGAGAACACCCTGGCCACCGGCGGCTACCGGATCACCACCACACTGGAGAAGAAGAAACAGAACGCGCTCGTCAAAGCCGTCGACGACAACGTCATGTCCCAGACGAGCACAGAGCGCGAGGCAGACCGCAACGTCCGCGTCGGCGGCGCCTCCATCGACACCGGCACCGGCCGGGTCGTCGCCATGTACGGCGGCGTCGACTACACCAAGCAGTACGTGAACAACGCGACCCGCCGCGACTACCAGGTCGGCTCCACCTTCAAACCCTTCGTCTTCACATCCGCCGTCGCCAATGGCTCCACCACCCAGGACGGCCGGCGCATCACCCCCAACACCGTGTACGACGGCACCAACAAACGCATGGTCCAAGGCCCCAACGGACCCACCGGATACAGCCCCGCCAACGAGGACGACATCAGCTACGGGCCCATCACCGTCCGCATCGCCACCGACAAGTCCGTCAACGCCGTCTACGCCCAGATGGCCGAGGACGTCGGCCCCGACAAGGTCAAGCAGACCGCCATCGACCTCGGCATCCCCAAGAACACCCCCGACCTCACCCCCTATCCGTCCATCGCGCTCGGCGTCGCCACCGCCAGCGTCCTCGACATGACCGAGGCGTACGCCACCCTCGCCAACCACGGCAAACACGGCGCATACACCCTCGTCGACAAGATCAGCAAGGGCGGCGAGGACCTGGAACTCCCCGGCAGGAACACCGAACAGGCCGTCAGCCGCGAAGCCGCCGACACCACCACCGCCGTCCTCCAGAGCGTCGTCGAGAACGGCTCCGGCATCGCCGCCCAGGGCGCCGGCCGCCCCGCCGCGGGCAAGACCGGCACGGCCGAGGACGACAAGGCGGCCTGGTTCGCCGGCTACACCCCCGACCTCACCACCGTCATCGCCGTCATGGGCCAGGACCCCGACACCGGCGCACAGAAACCGCTCTACGGAGCACTCGGACTGGCCCGCATCAACGGCGGCGGCGCGCCCGCCCAGGCCTGGGGCCAGTACACCGAGGCCGCGCTGCGCGGCACCACGGTCGAGAACTTCGACCTCAGCCTCGAAAGCGGCGCCGAGGAAACCACCCAGCCCACCGAGGAGAACTCCAGCCCCGGCACCACCGGAACGCCGTCCGAACCCCCCTCCAGCACACCGCCCAGCAGCCCCGGGAGCACCACGCCCAACAGCCCGCCGACCCCTGCAAGCAGCGAACCCGCCACCGGCGGCACGGACACCGGCAGACCGCCCGGCGGCGGAACGGAAATCGGCGGCGCGGAGAACGGCGGCGGGGACAACGGCGGCGCGGACGGCTACGACTTCCTCCCGGGCGCCCGCGGCACCCCGGCACCCCCGGCCACCCCGGCCGCCCCCGCACCGCAGGGCCCCCCGGCGCCGCGTCAGTGACCCGAGGTCGCCTTCAGCCCCACCACGGCCACCAGCAGCAGAGAGACGAAGAAGATCCGGGCGGCGGTCACCGGCTCACCCAGCACCACCATGCCGAGAACCGCCGCACCGGCCGCACCGATACCGACCCACACGCCGTACGCCGTACCGATCGGCAGCGTCTTCGCCGCATGGGACAGCAACACCATGCTCGCCACGATCCCGAGACCCGTGAACACACTCGGCCACAGCCGGGTGAACCCCTCGGTGTACTTCATCCCGATCGACCAGCCCACTTCGAGCAGACCGGCGACAACCAGCAGAACCCACGCCATGACGGCACCTCCGACGAGACAGAAAAAGCGAAAACACGGGGTGCGTCGTCTTTGCAGAGCCCGGTACGGCGCGTCTCGTCGGGGTCACACCACCGTAGCAAAGAACATGCAAAAGGCCTGGTGACACTGGTCACCAGGCCACACTCGCAGCTGCTGCCGCCTACAGATACAGCCCGGTCGAATCCACCGACCCCTCGAACCGGTCCGCCGCCACCGCATGCAGATCCCGCTCGCGCATCAGCACATACGCCACACCGCGCACCTCGACCTCCGCACGGTCCTCGGGGTCGTACAGCACCCGGTCGCCCGGCTCCACCGTCCGCACGTTCTGCCCCACCGCGACCACCACGGCCCAGGCCAGCCGGCGGCCGACCGCAGCCGTCGCCGGAATCAGAATGCCGCCACCCGAGCGCCGCTCGCCCTCCGGCGAATCGGACCGGACCAGCACACGGTCATGGAGCATGCGGATGGGCAGCTTGTCGTCGGTGTTCTCGCTCACGCCCCGCAACCTACCTGTCCGCCGCAGCTCCGCACGCCTCCGGGGTACACGGACCGCCGCATCAGCTCTTCCGCCGCCGCTTCGACACCGCGAGCAGACCCACGACACCCACCGCGAGCAACGCCGCCGGAATCACCCGCTCCAGACGCGGAGCACCGTCCTCGGACACAAACCGCGCCTTCACGTCCGACACCGTCCGGTTCACCGCGACAAAAGCCCGCCCGGCCGTCCGGTCCACGGCCTCGGCGGCCTTGGCCTTCGCATCACCCATGATCGTCTTCGGGTGCACCCGCACCCCGATCTCATCGAGCACCACCGCAAGCTGCTCACGCCTGCTGATGATGTCCGCCTCGATCTGCGCAGGGGTCCTGGCATCCGACACTGCGCCGCCTCCGTGGTCCTCGTCCGGTAAACCTTCATCGACAGTCTGTCAGCTCGACCGCCCACGTACCCGGCGGCACCCCTATTACGCTCGGTCCCGTACACCCCACGTGCCACTTGAGGAGAACCATGAGCGAGCGACTCCAGCCCGGCGACACCGCCCCCTCCTTCACCCTTCCCGACGCCGACGGCAACGAGATCTCGCTCGCCGACCACAAGGGCCGCAAGGTCATCGTCTACTTCTACCCGGCCGCCCTCACCCCCGGCTGCACCAAGCAGGCCTGCGACTTCACCGACAACCTCGACCTGCTCGCCGGTGCCGGATACGACGTCATCGGCGTCTCCCCCGACAAGCCCGAGAAGCTCGCCAAGTTCCGCGAGAAGGAAAACCTCAAGGTCACCCTGGTCGGCGACCCCTCCAAGGAGACCCTTGAGGCATACGGCGCCTTCGGCGAGAAGAAGCTCTACGGCAAAACGGTGACGGGCGTCATCCGCTCCACGATCGTCGTGGACGAAGAGGGCAAGGTCGAACGAGCCCTCTACAACGTCAAGGCCACCGGCCACGTAGCCAAGATCATCAAGGACCTCGGGATCTGAACCCGAACCGCCGAGGACAGCCTCGGACGGCCGAGAAGATGTGAGGGACATCCCATTCGGCCATCCATGCGGTTTGCAGCCGCCATGACCGCGCAGAAGCCTTTCCTGGAACACCCCCGAGGAAAGGACCCGGCCATGGCGGCCTCCGACCCCCATCAGGCGGCCGATCCGGAAGCGGTCAAACGCCACCCCACCCTCTTCCGCGCCATCCGGCAACGGAGAAACCCGAGACTGCGCCGGACGGACATCACCGTCACCGACGACCGGGCGGTCAAGCGGGCGGTGAAGGCGGCATCGCTCGGGAACGCCATGGAGTGGTTCGACTTCGGGATCTACTCCTACCTGGCCGTCACCCTGGGCCATGTCTTCTTCCCGTCCGGGAACGACACCACCCAGCTCCTCTCCTCCTTCGCCACCTTCGCCGTCGCCTTCCTCGTACGCCCCCTCGGCGGAATGTTCTTCGGCCCCATGGGCGACAGGATCGGCCGCAAGAAGGTCCTCGCCCTCACCATGATCATGATGGCGGTCGGCACCTTCGCGATCGGAGTCATCCCCTCCCACGACTCCATCGGCCTCTGGGCCCCCGCCCTGCTGATCTTCTTCCGCCTGGTCCAGGGCTTCTCCACCGGCGGCGAGTACGGCGGCGCCTCCACCTTCATCGCCGAGTACGCCCCCGACAAACGCCGCGGCTACTTCGGCAGCTTCCTCGAATTCGGCACACTGGCCGGCTACGTCGGCGCCGCCGGACTCGTCACCGCACTGACCGCGATCCTCGACTCCGGCCAGATGGACGCCTGGGGCTGGCGCATACCGTTCCTCGTCGCGGGCCCCCTCGGCCTGGTCGGCCTCTACCTGCGACTGCGCCTCGACGAAACCCCCGCCTTCCAGAAACTGGAAGGGGGCACCGCCCACGCGACAGAGGCCGCCGACGGTATCGAGACCACCGCCAAGGGCGACCTCGCCACGATCTTCAGGCAGTACTGGCCGACGCTGATCCTCTGCATCTGCCTGGTCGGCGCGTACAACATCACCGACTACATGCTGCTGTCATACATGCCGACCTACCTCTCCGACGAACTCGGCTACAGCGAGACCCACGGCCTGCTCATCCTGCTCGCCGTCATGGTCTTCCTGATGCTGATCATCAGCCGGATCGGCAAGCTCTCCGACCGCTTCGGCCGCAAGCCGCTCCTGATGACCGGCATGCTCGGCTTCTTCTTCCTCTCCCTCCCCGCATTCCTCCTCATCCGCCAGGGCGGCATCCCCGCCATCACGACCGGCATGCTGATGCTGGGCCTCTCCCTGGTCTGCATGCTCGGCACCATGTCCGCCGCCCTCCCGGCCCTCTTTCCCACCCAGGTCCGCTACGGCTCCCTCTCGGTGGGCTACAACCTCTCGGCCTCCCTCTTCGGCGGTACGACCCCGCTGGTGATCACAGCCCTGATCAGCTGGAGCGGCACCAACCTGATGCCGGCCTACTACGCGATGGCGGCGGCCCTGGTCGGCGTGATCGCCGTGGCCTGCATGAAGGAGACCGCCCAGAAGCCCCTGGCCGGCTCCCCGCCGTCGGTGGAGACACATGAGGAGGCGGCAGAACTGGCCGCGGCCCAGACGCCGGATCCGAGGTTCTGACCCCGTACCTGTCGGCCCACGGACACACCCCGGTAGCATGTCTGACGGCTGGCGGCGGTGGTGCAAAGGCGACACAGCAGACTTAGGATCTGTGGCCCGTGAAACGGCTTGAGGGTTCGAATCCCTTCCGCCGCACAGTAAACGGCCTGCGAATCAAAGCACTTGATTCGCAGGCCGTTCTCGTACCCGTTACGCCTGGTCCAGCAGCTCCCGCACCACCGGCACCAGCGCCCGGAACGCCTTGCCGCGGTGGCTGATCGCGTTCTTCTCCGCCGGGGTCAGTTCCGCGCAGGTGCGGGTGTCGCCCTCCGGCTGGAGGATCGGGTCGTAGCCGAAGCCGTTCGTGCCGGACGGGGTGTGGCGCAGGGTGCCCACCATGCGGCCCTCGACCACGCGTTCCGTGCCGTCCGGGAGGGCCAGGGCTGCCGCGCAGGCGAAATGGGCGCCGCGGTGGGGATTGTCGATGTCGGAGAGCTGGGCCAGGAGCAGGTCCAGGTTGGCCCGGTCGTCGCCGTGGGTGCCGGCCCAGCGGGCGGAGAAGATGCCGGGGGCGCCGCCGAGGACGTCCACGCAGAGGCCGGAGTCGTCGGCGATGGCGGGGTGGCCGGTGGCCTTCGCGAGGGCATGGGCCTTGAGGAGGGCGTTCTCGGCGAAGGTGACGCCGGTTTCCTTGACGTCGGGGATGTGGGGGTACGCATCCGCGCCGACGAGCTCGTGGTCGAGGCCTGCGTCGGCGAGGATCGCGTGGAGTTCGGTGATCTTCCCGGCGTTGCGGGTGGCGAGGATGAGGCGGGTCATGTCATCCAGTATCGGGGGTGATCAGGGCGTGCAGACCTTGCCGATCTCCTTGGCGGCGTCGGTGACCGGGGTGATGTCGGGGGTGGCGTCGCCCTTGTCGATGGAGTCGCGGACGTTGCCGACGCCGGACTGCAGGTCGTCGACGGCCTTGCTGAGGTCGGCGTTGTCGGTCTGGTCGCCGAGGTTGCCGAGTTCCTTGTCGATCTCGTCGAGGGCTTCGGATGCCTGGGTGGGGTCGTTCGAGGCGTTGGAGACGGCCTGTTGGAGGTTGTCGACGCTGGTGGCGATGGCGTCGGCGGTGCGGACGCAGTCGAGTGCCTTGTCGACGGCGCCACAGCCGGCTGTCGCGGTGAGGGCGAGGGCGGTCAGGGTCAGCGCGACGGTGATACGGCGGTGGCGGGTGGCCTCGGCCATGGTGCGGTTCCTCCCCAGGTGTGGATACGCGGACGGGCGCACGGTTCGACCCGTGCGCCCGTGTTCGTAACGACGCGTTGTGGTGCGTATTTGGTTGCTTCTTTACTCGCTCAGCGTGCGGGCCAGGGCCTCGTTCTGGAAAGCGGTGAGGTCTGCGCAGCCGGCGGTGGCGAGGTCGAGGAGGGCGCCCAGTTCCTTGCGGTCGAAGGGGGTGGCCTCGGCGGTGCCCTGGACCTCGACGAAGCGGCCGTCGCCGGTGCAGACGACGTTCATGTCGGTCTCGGCGCGGACGTCCTCCTCGTAGCAGAGGTCGAGGAGGGGGGTGCCGTCGACGATGCCGACGCTGATCGCCGAGACGGTGTCGGTCAGCGGCTTGCGGCCGTGCTTGACGAGCTTCTTGTGCTGGGCCCAGGTGACGGCGTCGGCGAGGGCGACGTAGGCGCCGGTGATGGCGGCGGTGCGGGTGCCGCCGTCGGCCTGGAGGACGTCGCAGTCGAGGACGATGGTGTTCTCGCCCAGGGCCTTGTAGTCGACGACGGCGCGCAGGGAGCGGCCGATGAGGCGGCTGATCTCGTGGGTGCGGCCGCCGATCTTGCCGCGTACGGATTCGCGGTCGCCGCGGGTGTTGGTGGAGCGGGGCAGCATGGAGTATTCGGCGGTGACCCAGCCTTCGCCGCTGCCCTTGCGCCAGCGGGGGACGCCTTCGGTGACGGAGGCGGTGCAGAAGACCTTGGTGTCGCCGAAGGAGATGAGTACGGAGCCTTCGGCGTGCTTGCTCCATCCGCGTTCGATGGTGACGGGGCGGAGCTGTTCGGGGGTGCGGCCGTCGATACGAGACATGGCGTCGACTTTATCGGGTGCCGGGGTGGCGGCCGTTCGGGTGCACCGCAGGCCCCGTCCGGTGGGCAGGGCCTGCGTGGTGTTGAGCGCTTGGGCTCAGCGGGGGGTTCGGCGGCTGGTCACATCATGTCTTCGATGTCGGCGGCGATGGGGTCGGCGTCGGTGCCGATGACGACCTGGATCGCGGTGCCCATCTTGACGACACCGTGGGCTCCGGCGGCCTTGAGCGCGGCTTCGTCGACCTTGCTGGGGTCGTGGACCTCGGTGCGCAGGCGCGTGATGCAGCCTTCGATCTCGTCGATGTTCTCGATACCGCCGAGCCCGGCGACGATCTTCTCAGCCTTGCTGGCCATGGCCTTCTCCCTGGTTGTTCACATGCATGCGACGGCCCACCATGGGTCCGTTTCGTCACCGTAACGCACGTTTGGCCCAGCTTCGCGAGCGAGCGACTGGACCGTCCTCAATGATGACGATCACCGGTGCCCTGTCTTCCAGGTGGGTTACGCACCGTACCTCAACTGGTCTACACCAGTCTGCAACGACCGTCGAACGCGCCTTGTTCCGGGAGGATGCCGATGAGCTCCAGCAGTGCCGCAGTTCCACAGAAGACATGGTGGAACGGCCTCTTCCAGGGGCTCCAGAAGATGGGACGCAGTCTCCAGCTCCCGATCGCCGTTCTGCCGGCGGCAGGCATTCTCAACCGGCTGGGCCAGCCGGACGTATTCGGTGACGAGGGCCTGCGCTGGGGCAATGTCGCCAAGGTGTTCGCGGCCGCGGGTGGCGCGCTGCTCGACTCGGGGCTCGGTCTTCCGCTGCTGTTCTGCATCGGTGTCGCCATCGGTATGGCGAAGAAGTCGGACGGTTCGACCGCACTCGCCGCGGTGGCCGGCTTCCTCGTCTATTACGCGGTGCTGCATGCCTTCCCGGTGGACTGCGCCCCCGGTTCGACGTTCACTTCGGGCGGCACCTGGTTCGGCACCTGTGTCACCGGCAACGCCAAGGTCACGGCCGCGGAGTACCAGAACCCCGGGGTGTTCGGCGGCATCGTGATGGGTCTGCTGTCCGCCTGGTTCTGGCAGCGGTACCACCGGGTCAAGCTGGTGGACTGGCTGGGCTTCTTCAACGGCCGCCGGCTGGTCCCGATCATCATGGCGTTCGTCGGCCTCCTCCTCGGGGCGCTGTGCGCGTGGCTCTGGCAGCCGATCGGCGACGGCCTGACCAGCTTCTCCGAGTGGCTGGTGGACCTGGACTGGATGGGCTCCGGCATCTTCGGTCTCGCCAACCGCGCGCTTCTGGTCATCGGCCTCCACCAGTTCCTGAACACATTCGTCTGGTTCCAGTTCGGCGACTTCACCAAGCCGGACGGGACGGTCGTGCACGGTGACATCAACCGGTTCCTGCAGGGCGACCCGACGGCCGGTCAGTTCACCTCGGGCTTCTTCCCGATCATGATGTTCGCCCTCCCGGCAGCGGCGCTGGCGATCTTCCACTGCGCCAAGCCACATCGCCGGAAGGCGGTCGGCGGCATGATGCTCTCGGTCGGCCTGACGTCGTTCGTGACGGGAATCACCGAACCGATCGAGTACTCGTTCCTCTTCGTCGCGCCGCTGCTGTACGCGATCCACGCGGTGCTCACGGGTGTCTCGATGGCCGTGACATGGGCGCTCGGGGTCAAGGACGGTTTCAGTTTCTCCGCCGGACTGATCGACTACGTCATCAACTGGCACCTGGCGACCAAACCCTGGCTGATCATTCCGCTCGGTCTGGCCTTCGCCGTCGTGTACTACGTGATCTTCCGGTTCGCGATCAACAAATTCAATCTCCAGACTCCGGGCCGGGAGCCCGACGAGCTGGAGGAGGAGATCGAGAGGAACCTCACGAAGTAGCACTTCAGGCGGACTTTCAGCCCGGCGCGGCAGGCCCTTGGACCCTTGCGGTCCGGGGGGCTTTCGCCATGTGACCGAGCGTGGGTGATAGCTCATGCGAAGTAGTCGGAAATTGCAGGTTCCTTATCCAGCCCACACCGTGCTACAACTGGTCTACACCACTGAGTGGTCCAGACCGCGTGCGTTCTGCCGCGTTTCTCGAGTCGCCGCCTCCCCCCGTCAATGACCTGGGCGGCGCCTTGTCCAATGGAGGAAGTTGATGTCCACGGCAGACACCGCACCCGCGGTCACCAAGAAGAAGGGCGCCGGCGTGATGGCGGTCATGCAGCGCATCGGCCGCAGCCTCATGCTGCCGGTCGCGGTGCTGCCCGCAGCGGCGCTGCTGGTGCGTCTCGGCAACAACGACATGCTCGGCAGGGAGTCGTTCCCGGACTTCATCACCAAGATCGCGAGCTTCATGGCCGCAGGCGGCAACGCGATCCTCGACAACATGGCGCTGCTGTTCGCCGTCGGCATCGCGATCGGCTTCGCCAAGAAGTCGGACGGCTCGACCGCCCTCGCGGCCGTCACCGGCTACCTGGTCTTCAAGAACGTGCTCGCCACCTTCACGGACAGCAACCTTCCGCAGGTCGCGAAGGTGATCGACGGCAAGATAGTCATGACGGACGCCCCCGTGGACGCCAAGGTCCTCGGCGGTGTGGTGATGGGCATCGTCGTCGCGCTGCTCTACCAGAAGTTCTACCGGACGAAGCTGCCGGCCTGGGCGGGCTTCTTCGGCGGCCGTCGTCTGGTCCCGATCCTCTCCGCCTTCGCGGGTCTGGTCATCGGCATCGTCTTCGGTTACATCTGGCCGGTGCTCGGCACCGGGCTGCACAACTTCGGCGAGTGGCTGGTCGGTTCCGGCGCGGTGGGCGCGGGCATCTTCGGTGTCGCCAACCGTGCGCTGATCCCGGTCGGTATGCACCACCTGCTGAACTCGTTCCCGTGGTTCCAGGCCGGTGAATACCACGGCAAGAGCGGCGACATCAACCGCTTCCTGGCCGGTGACCCGACGGCCGGACAGTTCATGACCGGCTTCTTCCCGATCATGATGTTCGCCCTCCCGGCGGCCTGCCTCGCGATCGTCCACTGTGCCCGCCCCGAGCGCCGCAAGGTCGTCGGCGGCATGATGTTCTCCCTCGCGCTCACCTCATTCGTGACCGGTGTGACCGAGCCGATCGAGTTCACGTTCATGTTCATCGCCCCGGCGCTGTACGCGGTCCACGCGGTGCTCACGGGTGTCTCGATGGCCCTCACCTGGGGTCTCGGCATGAAGGACGGCTTCGGCTTCTCGGCCGGTCTGGTCGACTTCGGCCTGAACCTCGGCATCGCGAGCAAGCCATGGCTGCTGGTCCTGGTCGGCCTCTGCTTCGCGGTGGTCTACTACGTGGTCTTCCGCTTCGCGATCACCAAGTTCAACCTGCCGACTCCGGGCCGCGAGTCCGACGAGGAGCTTGCCGAGCTCCTCAAGGCCGAGGCGAAGTAGGCCTCACCCCGGGCCTCACCCCGGCGCGCGAAAAAGCCCTCACCTTCCCCGCGGGAGGTGAGGGCTTCGTCGTGCACCGGATGTGCGGGACGGCTAGATCTCGTAGACCGCGCCCGGTGCCGCCGCCTCCACCGGCCCGCTGTAGAGCAGGCGGGCATCGGCCAGGTTGCGGTCGGCGTCGGTCCACGGCGGGATGTGGGTGAGGACGAGCTGTCCCACTCCGGCGCGGGCGGCGATGTCGCCCGCCTCGCGGCCATTGAGGTGGAGGTCCGGGATGTCCTCCTTGCCATGGACGAACGATGCTTCGCAGAGGAACAGATCGACGCCCTCGGCGAGTTCGTCCAGGGCCTCGCAGGCACCCGTGTCGCCGGAGTACGTGAGCGAGCGGCCGCCGTGCTCGATCCGGATGGCGTAGGAGTCGACGGGGTGGCAGACCTTCTCCGTACGGACCGAGAAGGGGCCGATCTCGAACGAGCCCGGCTTCAGCGTGTGGAAGTCGAAGACCTCGCTCATCGCCCGCTCGGACGGGGTGTCGCCGTGGGCGGTGGTCAGCCGCTGCTCGGTGCCATCGGGGCCGTAGACCGGGATCGGGGCGGGACGGCCGCCGTCGTGCCGGTAGTAGCGGACGACGAAGTACGCGCACATGTCGATGCAGTGATCGGCATGGAGGTGGCTGAGGAAGATGGCGTCGAGGTCGTAGAGACCGACATGGCGCTGGAGCTCGCCGAGGGCGCCGTTGCCCATGTCGAGGAGCAGCCTGAAGCCGTCGGCCTCTACGAGGTAGCTCGAGCATGCTGATCCCGCGGACGGGAACGAGCCGGAGCAGCCGACGACGGTGAGCTTCATGGAGCGTGAACCTCCGAGACGTGGGAACGGGGAGGGTTCGTGCGGTCTGTTGAGCGGTTTGTCGAGCGTAAGGCGCGAAACAGCCGGTCGCTCCTCCACGGCCGTCCGTTGTGGGGGAACTCACCTGCTCTGTCACCGGTTCGATGGAAGAGGCGGGGACGCCGGTACGGTCGGGACATGGACATGTCCTGGTGGTGGATCGCGTTTGCCGTTGTCGTTCTGCTCGCGCTCGTAGCCGCGGTCGCCGATGGGCGGGGGCGGGGCGGGCAACGGCCTCGGGGCCGCTCCGGCAGGTCGGGGGGTACGCGCTCCGGTGGGCGTCCGGGCGGGCGGACGCGTCCGCCGGCGGGGCCGGGGCGCGGGCCGGAGCACGGGCCGCGGCCGGGTGAGATCTGGTGGGCCGAGGTGCCGTACGAGGACAGGCCGGGGGCGAAGGACCGGCCCTGCCTGGTGCTGTCGGTACGGGGTGACTCGGCGCTCGTCGCGAAGATCACCAGCAAGTATCACGAGGAGCGGCCCGGGGTGATCGCGCTGCCCGCGGGGACAGTGGGGGATGCGCGGGGGCGGGAGAGCTTCCTGGAGACGGATGAGTTGCGGGAGGTGGCCGTGCGGGGGTTCCGGCGGCGGGTGGGGGTGGTGGATCCGGAGGTGTGGGAGCGGGTGCGGGGGCTCGGGTGAGGTGGGGCCTCGCTGCGGGGCGCGTGGCCTTGGGGCGCCTGCGGTGGGCCTGTTCCCCTGACCGCCTCTTCCCGTAACCGGGGCTCAAGCGCCGGACGGGCTGAATGTTCAGCTCGTCCGGCGATTCAGGACGGGCTACGCCCAGAGCTGGCCGTGCAGCGTTTCGATGGCTGCCTCTGTTGTCGGGGCCGTGTAGACGCCCGTCGACAGGTACTTCCAGCCGCCGTCCGCGACGACGAAGACGATGTCGGCCGACTCCCCCGCCTTGACGGCCTTGTTTCCCACTCCGATCGCGGCGTGAAGTGCGGCGCCGGTGGAGATGCCCGCGAAAATGCCCTCCTGCTGGAGGAGTTCGCGGGTACGGGTGACGGCGTCCGCTGAGCCGACGGAGAAGCGGGTGGTGAGGACGGAGGCGTCGTAGAGCTCGGGGACGAAGCCCTCGTCGAGGTTGCGGAGCCCGTAGACCAGGTCGTCGTAGCGCGGCTCGGCGGCGACGATCTTGACGTCGGGCTTGTGCTCGCGCAGGTAGCGGCCGACGCCCATGAGCGTGCCGGTGGTGCCGAGGCCCGCCACGAAGTGGGTGATGGACGGGAGGTCGGTGAGGATCTCCGGGCCGGTGGTGGCGTAGTGGGCGCCCGCGTTGTCCGGGTTGCCGTACTGGTAGAGCATGACCCAGTCCGGGTGCTCGGCGGCCAGTTCCTTGGCGACGCGTACGGCCGTGTTGGAGCCGCCCGCCGCCGGGGAGGAGATGATCTCGGCGCCCCACATGGCGAGCAGGTCGCGCCGCTCCTGGGAGGTGTTCTCCGGCATGACGCACACGATGCGGTAGCCCTTGAGCTTGGCCGCCATGGCGAGCGAGATGCCGGTGTTGCCGCTGGTGGGTTCCAGGATGGTGCAGCCGGGGGTCAGCCGGCCGTCCTTCTCGGCCTGTTCGACCATGTGGAGCGCGGGGCGGTCCTTGATCGAGCCGGTGGGGTTGCGGTCCTCCAGCTTGGCCCAGATGCGGACGTCGTCCGACGGTGACAGCCGCGGCAGGCGGACGAGCGGGGTGTTGCCCACCGCGGCGAGCGGGCTGTCGTACCGCATCAGTTCATGCCGCCTGCGACGGCCGGGAGGATGGTGACGCTGTCGCCGTCGCTGAGCTTGGTGGAGATGCCGTCGAGGAAGCGGACGTCCTCGTCGTTGAGGTAGACGTTCACGAAGCGGCGGAGTTCGTTGCCGTCGACGATGCGCTCACGGATGCCGTTGTGGCGGCTGTCCAGGTCCGTGAAGAGGTCGGCGAGGGTCTCCCCGTTGCCCTCGACTGCCTTGGCGCCGTCGGTGTAGGTGCGGAGGATGGTCGGGATGCGGACCTCGATGGCCATGGCGTGGGCTCCTGTCGAAAGCGGAGAGGTGGCGTGGGGCGCGCGGCTCTGCCCCCGCGCAGGGGTTGGTGCGTGACGAATGGGTGCTCGGGCCGCGCGCCCGGCTCAGGCCTCGCGGCCGGCGGGCAGGCGGCTCGTACAGATCGCGCTGGAGAGCCTGCACAGGTCGACGTGCAGCCGCGCTACGAGCAGCATGCCCGGCGTCTTGTCGCTCACGTCATGGGGAACCATGCGGTCATCGTATCGATTCCCGGTCCGTGATCCGGAATGTGATCTCACCTGATGGATAGTTGGTGTTCGACAGATGGACGGGACCGCGGTGGGCCCGGTCCCGTCCGGCCGGTGGAGTGCCGGGGGGCGGTCGGTGCGAGGAGGTCAGGCGGCTTCGTATGCCTCGACGACCTCGACGTCCTCCTCGGTGATCTCGCCGTCCACGATCCGGTAGGAGCGGAACTGGAAGGGGCCCGCGTCGTCGGTGTCCGCGGTGGAGACGAGCACGTAGTGGGCGCCGGGTTCGTTGGCGTACGTGACGTCGGTGCGGGACGGGTAGGCCTCGGTCGCGGTGTGGGAGTGATAGACGATCACCGGCTCCTCGTCGCGGTCGTCCATCTCTCGGTAGAGCTTGAGGAGGTCGCCCGAGTCGAACTCGTAGAAGGTGGGCGAGCGGGCGGCGTTGAGCATGGGGATGAACCGTTCGGCGCGGCCGGTTCCGGCCGGTCCCGCGACCACGCCGCACGCCTCGTCGGGGTGGTCGGCGCGGGAGTGCGCGACGATCTGGTCGTAGAGCGCCTGGGTGATGGTCAGCATGGCGCCAGGATAGGCATGCGGGCCCCCGCGTACCGAGGGGTGGTACGCGGGGGCCCGCATGGTGGACGCGGCCGTTGGGGCGGCGGTCGTCCGGGGATGGCTCGGGGTTCGTACGGAGTTGGCCTCAGCTCTTCACGAAGGCCTTGTTCTCGGGGTTACGGGCCTTGAGCACCAGATACGAGACGCCGAGGATGGCTGCCCAGAGCGGGGCGCAGTACAGCGAGATCCTGGCGTCCTTGTCGATGCCCATCATCACGATGACCATGGCGATGAAGGCCAGGGCGAAGACGCTGGTGAACGGGGCGCCGGGGGCCCGGAACGTGGACTGCGGGAGCACGCCGCGGTCTGCGAGGCGGCGGTAGCGGATCTGGCAGATGAGGATCATGATCCAGGCCCACATGCCGGAGATGGTGGCGAAGGAGACGACGTAGGTGAAGGCGTCGCCGGGCCACTGGTAGTTGATCCAGACGCCGACGAGCATCAGGGCGGCGGAGAAGGTGGTGCCGATGAGCGGGGTGCCGCTCTTCGTCAGCTTGGTGAAGAATTTCGGGCCCTGGCCGTTGAGGGCGAGGTCGCGGAGCATGCGGCCGGTGGAGTACATGCCGGAGTTGCAGGAGGAGAGGGCCGCGGTCAGCACGACGAAGTTGACGATGCCGGCGCCGACGCCGAGGCCCATCTTCTGGAAGGCGGCGACGAACGGCGAGATGCCGGGCTGGAACTCGGTCCACGGGACCACGGAAAGGATCATGATGAGGGCGCCGACGTAGAAGACGGCGATGCGCCACGGCACGGTGTTGATGGCCTTGGGCAGGACGGTCTTCGGGTCCTTGGACTCGCCCGCGGTGACGCCGACGAGTTCGACGGCGAGGAAGGCGAACATCACGATCTGCAGGGTCATCAGCGTGCCGCCGATGCCCTTGGGGAAGAAGCCGCCGTCGGCCCAGAGGTGGGTGACGGACGCGGTGTCCCCGGCGTCGGAGAAGCCGAGGGTGAGAATTCCGGCGCAGATGAGGATCATGCCGACGATGGCGGTCACCTTGACCATCGAGAACCAGAATTCGAGTTCCCCGAAGAGCTTTACGGAGATCAGGTTCACGCCGTACAGGATGATCGTGAAGATCAGCGCCGACACCCATTGGGGAATGTCGAACCAGAACGTCATGTACTGGGCGGCCGCGGTGACTTCGGTGATTCCGGTGACGACCCAGAACAGCCAGTAGGTCCAGCCGGTGACAAAGCCGGCGAAGGGACCGATGAATTCGCGGGCGTACTCCGAGAAGGAGCCCGAAACCGGGCGGTACATGAGGAGTTCACCCAGAGCCCGCATGATGAAGAAGATCACCAGGCCCGCGATGGCATAGGCCAGGATGAGGCTGGGCCCGGCCTTGGCGATCGCCTTTCCCGCACCGAGGAAGAGGCCGGTGCCGATGGCACCGCCGATGGCGATCATCTGGATCTGACGGGCGCCGAGGGCCCGCTGGTACCCCTCGCCCGCCGTGCCGGCATCCGCGACCGCTGCGGCCTTGGGGCCGTCTTGTCCCTTGTCGACCTGCGCCGATGTCATGTGCTGCGCCTTTCTCCACGCCGATCCGCGCCGTTGAGGCTGCGGATCAGGTCCTGATCCCCCCGGATATGGATGGAGTGCCGCCGGCGGTCGCCGGCCTGTAGCGCCCTCGGGAACATGGGTGGCGTCCCCGAGTGGTCGTGAAGATTTATCACGGTCACATGGACGGATCACCGGACATTATGTGGGGCACACCACAGGAAAAAGCGGACAAGGGTTTCCAGTCGCCGCAAAAGAGACTGTTCAGGTGACGCGATCGTTATTCGGATTTGAGCGTTCGTTGAGCGAACCCGATGCGCGAGTGATCGGGAACTCCACATGCGAGTGATCGAGTACTCCGCAAGCGAGTGATCGGGAACTCCGCAAGCAGGAACTACGGCATCAGGGTTTCCACGAGGGTTTCCTGGAGCGCGCCGAGCCAGAGATAGGCCATGACCATCGGCTTGCGCGGGTCGCTGTCGGGGAGCCGGTACAGCGAGCCGGCCTCGCCCTCGTCGTCGTCGGAGACCTCGAGGCGGGTGCCGATGGTCAGCCGAAGGTCATTGAGCGCGCCGAGCCAGTTGCGGCATTCGTCGCCGGTGAGCTCCAGCACGGCGTCGCCGTCCTCGGTGACGGAGAGGGCATCAAGGGTGCGTACGACCGTGAGGGCGTCGTCGCGCTTACGGGTGCGCAGATCGTTCTCGGTGAAGCGGCGGAACTCGGCGGAAGCGGCGCGCAGTTCGCTGTCCTCGTCGCCGTACGCCTCGGGGAAGAGGCGGGCCAGGGCGGGGTCGGTGGGCGGTTCGCTCGGCCCCTCGGCGAAGAGGGCGGCGAGCGGGTCCTCGCCCTCGGCGGGTTCGTCGCCGGGGCCGATCAGTTCCAGCAGCTGGACGGCGAGGGAGCGCAGGATCGCGATCTCCACCTCGTCGAGCGCGACGGCCGCGCCGCCGCCGGGGGTGGCCTCGAAGTGGCCGGCCATGGGTTTTCTCCGATGGTGGGTCGGGCGGGGCAGAGGAGGATCGGTCTAGTTGCGGTCCTGCGTGAGGGTGGCCCACAGCCCGTAGCCGTGCATGGCCTGGACGTCGCGTTCCATCTCCTCGCGGCTGCCGCTGGAGACGACGGCGCGGCCCTTCTGATGGACGTCCAGCATCAGCTTGTGGGCCTTGTCCTTGGAGTAGCCGAAGTAGGCCTGGAAGACATAGGTCACATAGCTCATGAGGTTGACCGGGTCGTTGTGGACCAGTGTCACCCAGGGGACGTCGGGCTCGGGGACGACGAGACTCTCCTCGGCCGATTCGGGACGCTCGATCTCAGTGGGGGCGACGCTCACCCACCCCATGCTGCCACCAGGGAGGGGTCATCGCACAAACGACCCGAGATCTCGTCACTCTGACGAAATAGGGGTAGCATCCGGAACATGAACTCTGCGGACCTTGGGCGACGGGTCGGTGTGCCGTCGACCGCGCTCTTCACCGACCAGTACGAGCTCACGATGGTGCAGGCCGCCCTGAAGGCCGGCACGGCCGACCGGCGCTCGGTCTTCGAGGCGTTCACCCGCCGCCTGCCGGAGGGGCGCCGCTACGGCGTCGTCGCGGGCATCGGACGAGTACTGGACGCGGTGGAGAACTTCCACTTCGACGACGAGATGCTCACCTTCCTGCGCGAACAGAACGTCGTCGACGGGCCCACGCTCGCCTGGCTGGCCGACTACCGCTTCAGCGGTGACATCTGGGGCTACCCGGAGGGCGAGGTGTACTTCCCCGGCTCGCCGATCCTGCGGGTCGAGGGCTCCTTCGCCGAGTGCGTGCTGCTGGAAACGGTGATCCTGTCGATCCTCAACCACGACTCGGCGATCGCCGCGGCGGCGTCGCGGATGTCCGCCGCAGCGGGCGGGCGCGGGCTGATCGAAATGGGTGCACGACGCACCCATGAACTGTCGGCGGTGGCGTCGGCGCGTGCCGCGTACATCGGCGGCTTCGACACCACATCCGACCTGGCCGCGGGCTTCCGCTACAACATCCCGACCGTCGGGACGAGCGCCCACGCCTTCACGCTGCTGCACGACACCGAGCGCGACGCGTTCCGGGCCCAGGTCGACTCGCTGGGCCGGGGCACGACACTGCTGGTCGACACGTACGACGTCGCCGAGGCGGTCCGTACGGCGGTCGAGGTCGCAGGTACCGATCTGGGTGCGGTACGGATCGACTCCGGGGACCTGCTGCTGGTCGCGCACCGGGTGCGGCAGCAGCTGGACGAGCTGGGCGCCACCGGGACGAAGATCGTGGTGACGTCGGATCTGGACGAGTACGCGATCGCGTCGCTGGCCGCTGCGCCGGTCGACGCCTACGGGGTGGGCACGCAGTTGGTGACCGGCAGCGGTCAGCCCACCTGCGCGATGGTCTACAAGCTGGTCGCCCGCGCCGTATCCGCCGACCCCGCGGAGCCGCTGCGTCCGGTCGCCAAGAAGTCACTCGGCGCGAAGACGTCCGTGGGCGGTCGCAAGTGGGCCGCGCGCCGACTGGACGAGAACGGGGTGGCCGAGGCCGAGGTGATCGGCACCGGTCCCGTACCGGCCGAGCTGGCCGACCGGCAGCTGCTGGCCGAGCTGGTCAGGGGTGGTGAGGTGATCGCCCGTGAGCCGTTGGACGCGGCGCGTGATCGGCACGTGGCGGCGCGGTCCGGGCTGCCGATGTCGGCGATGCAGTTGTCCCGCGGGGAGCCGGTGATCCCCACGGAGTACATGTGACGGGGCGGCGGGGCGGAGACCGGGGGCGCCCGGTTACCGCTTTGCCCTCGATATCCCCCCTAGCCTGAAGGGCATGGGAGGGGCCCCTCGGCGGGCTCGATCACGCCCCCTCCCTAAGCCGCTCCGGAGTCTCTAGGCTCGAATAAGCCCCCCATGACCGCCGATCGTCCCCCACCGAAGGACACCCGCCATGCACCGCGCCTTGATCGTCGTGGACGTTCAGAACGACTTCTGCGAGGGCGGCAGCCTCGCCGTGGCGGGGGGCTCCGATGTCGCCGCCGCCATCACCGACCTGATCGGCGAGGCCCAGCCCGGGTACCGCCATGTGGTGGCCACCCGTGACCACCATGTCGACCCGGGCAACCACTTCTCCGCGCAGCCGGACTACGAGCACACCTGGCCGGCGCACTGTGTCGCCGGTACGGAGGGGGTGGGCTTCCACCCCAATTTCGCCCCTGCTGTCGCCTCGGGGGCGATCGACGCGGTGTTCGACAAGGGTGCCTATGCCGCGGCGTACAGCGGCTTCGAGGGCCTCGACGAGAACGGTGTGGGCCTGGCCGACTGGCTGCGGGACCGCGGGGTCACCGAGGTCGACGTGGTCGGCATCGCGACCGACCACTGTGTGCGGGCGACGGCGCTGGATGCGGTCCGGGCAGGTCTCACGACGCATGTGCTGCTCGATCTGACCGCGGGGGTCGCCGAGGAGACCACGGAGCGGGCGCTGGAGGAGCTCCGCAGGGCGGGCGTGAAGCTTTCCGGCAAGCCCGTCGTGGCGTAGTCGGGCGAGAACCGCCGCGGCTCCTCGCCGCTCTCACCCGTCGCCGGTACCGGCGCCGACCCCACGCCTCAGGCCGGGCGGCGGTCCGGTACGGCCGGGCGCAGCAGCGCTCGGATCGGGTGCCAGAGCTCCTGGGCCTGCTCCGGTCTCGCTCGCCAGAGCACTCCGTCCGGGTGGTGCAGCACGGCGGTGATCTCGTCCGGGGTGGGCGGCTCGGCGTTGCCGCGGAGGTAGACGGCGCGCAGGCCCAGATTGCGCAGCCTGGTCAGCGCGCGGGCCCGGTTGGCGGCGTGCACCAGGACCCGGACCGGGGTGCCCGGACCCGTTCCGTCCGTCGGACCGGTCAGGGTGATCGCCACCACCACACTGCCGTTCGGCAACTTGCTGAACCCTCCGCCTGCCATGCTCCGCACTCCCCCGTGAGACGTCATGTCAATAAGGATCTGAACAAGACGCACCTAAACACGATCGGCCGCCGCCCGCTAGAGGGCGACGGCCGATCAAGCTCTGACCTGCTGTGATACGGGATTACTTGTGTGAGGCCCCGACCTTCACGGTCATCGTCGAGCCGTCGCGCGGCTCGCTGACGATCGTGATCCGGGTGTTCGTGTCAGCGACCTGAACACTTCCGGTCTTGTTCTCGCTGTACCAGTAGGTTCCCTTGTGGTCGTCGAAGACCGGGATGCCGAGCTGCGGCTTGATCTTCACCGCCACGTCGGCGTTGTGCAGCGTGAAGCCGTCGGTCGCCTGCCGGCTGAAGGGCGCGTCGAAGGGCTGGATCTTGTTGCGGATGACCGTGCCGTCCGCCCACTTCAGCGGCTTGGCGTGCGCGTCGATCGGCAGGATCAGGCCCTTGCCCGGGTGGGCCGAGACGTTGTTGTCCTTCTGGGAGGTGTCCCAGAGCCAGATGAGCAGACCGTTCTGGTACGGGTAGTGCTCGACCCAGTCCGGACGGGTCTTGGAGAAGCCGAAGTTGTACGGGCCGACCTTGAGGGTCTGGTCGTAGCTGACGTACTGGCGGTTCTCCGCGATGTAGAACTGCGGGTAGTCCTTGGTGAACGACTCGCCGACGCGGGAGAAGCCCTTGGCGGTCCAGCCGTTGTCGTCGCCCTCGGCGTTGTCCGTGAAGAGCGCGGCACCGTCGGCGTTGACCGAGATGGTGTCGGCGGCGAAGCCGACGCCGCCCGCGCCGCCGTCGGTGGCGTAACGGAAGCGGATGTCGATCTTCTTGCCCGCGTAGGCGTCCAGCGGGTACGAGAGCTTCTGGTACTTGCCGGAGGCGTCGGTCAGGGCCGGCTTGTCACTGGCGTCGCGCGGGATCGCCTTGCCGTCGGCGGTGCCGTCGATCGCGGTCCAGCTGGTGCCGCCGTTTTCCGATACCTCGGCGTAGAGGTAGTCGTAGTCCTTCTCGATGTCCCACCAGCCCGAAAGGTCGAGGGACGCCTTGGACTTGCCGGTCAGGTCGACCGAACGGGACAGGGTGTTGTTGAGGTTGTCACCCATGTCGCTCCACCACTGCTTGGAGCCCTCAGCGGGCTTCGTGACATCGGTGGGGACCGTCTTGTCGGGCAGCGAGACGACGAGCGCCTGCTTGTCCTTGGTGTTGTACTCGGACACGCCCAGCTTGTGGGTCGAGTTCGTCGCGGCCTTGGCCTCGGCGTAGTTGAGCCAGCCCAGCTGGAGCTTGTCCCAGGCGGTCATGTCGCCGGGCAGGTCACCGATCTGGTTCTTCCCGGTGCCGAGCCAGGAGCCGGCCGACATCAGGGACCAGAAACCGACCGAGTTCTCGGCGGTGTTGGTGGTGTCGTACAGGTCGGGCAGGCCCAGGTCGTGGCCGTACTCGTGGGCGAAGACGCCCAGGCCGCCGTTCTCGGGCTGCGCGGTGTAGTCGCCGACCCAGATGCCGGTGTCACCGATCTCGGTACCGCCGGCCTTGTTGTCGGCCGGGCCGGCCGCACCGGCGTTGGTGCCGTACGCGTACCAGCGGTGCGCCCAGATGGCGTTCTTGCCCTCGACGCCGCCGCCCGCGGACTCGTCCTCACCGGCGTGGACGATCTGGAAGTGGTCGATGTAGCCGTCGGGCTCGTTGAAGTTGCCGTCGTTGTCGAAGTCGTAGCGGTCCCACTGGTCGTACTTCGCGAGGTCCGTCTTGATCTGCTCGGGGGTACGGCCCTTGGCCTTCTGGTCGGCGGCCCAGGCGTTCACGCCGTCCTTGATCATGTCCCAGGCGTTGGCACAGTTGGTCGAGCCGCAATAATTGGACCCGTAACGGGCCTCGTTGTACGGCACCTTGACCCAGTCGGAGACCTCGCCGTCGACCGAGTAGCGCCCGGAGGATGTCTTCTCGTAGTACGTCTTCAGGGAGTTCTTGCCGGCGCCCGTACCGAAGTAGAGGTCCTGGAAGTGCGCCTGGTTGTAGTCGGCCTGCCAGGCGGTGCTGTTGTCCTTCTTGGGGTCCGGCTTGGCTATCTTGTTGTGCGCCGGGCCGGGCGTGCCGCCGTACTTCGGGACGGCCGGCTTCGGGCCGTCGCCGTCCGGGTCGAACATGGTCGTGTTGTCGACCTTGTCGCCGAACTCCACGAGAACCGTGAAGATCTTGTCGGTCTTCTCGCGGCCGAGCTCGACGTACTTCTTGTCGTCGAGCTTGACGACCTTGGAGCCGCCCCGCGTCGTCACCTTCTTGTCGCCCGCTATGACCTGCTCCAGGGCGGCCTGCCGCTGGGCGGCCTGCTGCTCGCTGAAGGGGCCCTTCAGGTCGTGCTCGCTGCCCTTGGCCGACCCCGGGTCGCGGCGGTCGACTACCGGCGCCTTCGCCCCCGATGTGTGTTCATCCGCCTGGGCAGTGGCGAAAGCTGACGCCGTGGCGGCAGTGGCGGCCATGGCCACGACAACCGCTGCGGCGCGAAGCGCCCGTCTGTTAGTGGTCACTTGATGCAGTCCTCCCCGGCGTCCGCGGCTGCGGCCTGGGGTGGTGTGGAGCGGCCGCGCGCGGATACGCGTCACAAGTGACGACATTCGACCGGAGTTACGCGAGAAAAGACAGACCTTGACTTGAACAGGCCAAGTGCACTATGCAGGAGCGCCTTTCCGTTATCCGAACGTTCACCATGCAGGCAACCAGCGCGTCACGGCCCGCGGTTGGAGAGTGGAATGACTCCGTGCGCCCCCCGTGCACCGGTACCGCGGGTTAGGTGATGCTTACTACCGGTTCCTCACGGGCATCCACCGTCGTAGAGTCGCTTGACAGTGCGACCGTGTTGAGAGACTGCCCATCCGACGCCCCGAGGACGGAAACCGACATGCCGCGTATCACTGCCGCACAGCTTTCCTACGGTTCGGTCACCGTCGTCTTCTCGACCCTCGCCATGCTGCTGCTCTCCCGTACGGGTTCGGGCCTCGGCATCGCCGTCATCGGGACCGCGGCGCTTGCGCTCGGCCTGCTGGTGGCCGTGACCGTACCCCACCCGTCCCGGGCGAAAACAGCGAAGCCGGCGAAGGCCGGGGCCGCAGTTCGTACGAACCAGGATGCGGTCTCCGCCGCCGTCGAGGCCGAAGGCCTCGCCCGCGACGGAGAGCAGACCTCGATCCCGGCGGCCCGCACGGCCGAGCAGCGCGCCACGGCGCGTGTGGAGGAGCTGCTGGGCGAGCATTCCCTGCGGCGCTGACGCATACGGCCTCGGTCTCCGTACAGACTCGAAAACCGAGTCTGTACGGAGA